>JBEKTJ010000229.1:0-10466 GCA_049516155.1 Bryobacteraceae bacterium | reverse complement strand
ACGCGGCATTGGAACATCTTCGCAATCTGGATGGCGGCCGATCCCACGCCGCTCGAAGCGGCCAGCACCAGCACATCCTCGCCGGGTTGCAACAACGCCCGCGCCATCAACATGTGCCACGCAGTCAGGAACACCAAAGGCACGGCAGCAGCTTGTTCGAAGCCCATATTGTCCGGAATTTGGATGGCGCTATATTCCGGCGCCGCCAGATATTCGGCGTTGCCGCCATCCACGCGATAGCCGAACATGGTGTATCGGCGGCACAAATTGTCCTGGCCGGAGACGCACTGGGCGCACTGCCGGCAGCTCAATCCCGGCGAGAGCAGCACGCGCCAGCCGGGCTTCACGCGCTCGCACAATTCGCCCACCTGCACCACTTCGCCAGCGATATCGCTGCCCAACACGTGCGGCATGTCGAACGTCATACCGGGGATTCCGCCGCGTACAAAAAGGTCCAGATGATTGAGCGCGCAAGCGCGCACCCGCAGCAGGATTTCGTCGGCTTTAATTTGGGGCTCGGGAGCGTCTTCGTAGACCAGCACTCCCGGACCGCCGTGTTGATGGATGCGTGCGACTTTCATGCAATCCAGGCTAGCAAACCGGCAGGCCACAAAAGACGATGGCCCACCCCACCGCATGCTGGTATCCTGATTGAGTCAGGCTTGATTCGAAGGAGGCTACCATCGTAAAGTTCTGCGTGCTGGCCAGCGGCAGCTCCGGCAATTGCGCGCTGCTGGCGACCGATCGCACACGCATCCTGGTGGATGCCGGGCTGAGTTTCAAGGCCTTGGCCGCTCGTCTGCTATCCGTCGGCGAACCAGTTGAAACGCTCAACGCCGTGATGGTCACGCACGAACATTCCGATCATGTGTCCGGCCTCGCCCGCTTGGCTCGCCGATTGGGGATTCCCGTGTATATCAGCAAGCTCACCGCGCCCGCCATCGATTGGGGCGAAATCCGACCGCGCCTGGAATGCTTTCAAGCCGGCGCCAGCTTCACCGTGGGCGATATCGATGTGGATAGCTTCGGCATCCCGCACGACGCCATGGATCCGGTAGGTTTCTGTTTCTACGCCGAGGACGTAAAGATCGCGGTTGCCACCGATCTCGGCTATATCACGGAGTCGGTTAAATTCCATTTGCGGCGCGCGCACCTGATGTTGCTGGAATCCAATCACGATCTGGAGATGCTGAAAGTTGGGCCGTATCCCTGGTCGGTGAAGCAGCGGGTGATGAGCCGTGTCGGCCATCTCT
The DNA here is from genome assembly GCA_049516155.1 of Bryobacteraceae bacterium. GTDB lineage: Bacteria > Acidobacteriota > Terriglobia > Bryobacterales > Bryobacteraceae > Bog-159. The sequence continues at coordinate 9,213 of JBEKTJ010000229.1, read as the reverse complement.
CCAACGACACTATGAGCGACTTCCTGTTGCGCGATTTCGACGGTTTCCCGGCCCGGCTGGTGCTGGGGCACCTCAGCGAGCATAACAACCATCCGGAGATCGTACGGCTGATGGCCACGCAAGCGCTGCAGCGGCGGGGTCTCGAGACGCCGCTCGAAATTGCCAGCCAGACGCGCCCAACGGAGGTATATCGGTTTTGATCGCGCGTTATACGCGGCCGGAGATGGGCCGCATCTGGACGGACGAGAACAAGTTCCGGCAATGGCTGGAAGTTGAGTTGGCGGCGTCCGAAGCGCTGGCGGAAATGGGCGTGGTCCCCATGGAAGCCGCGCAGGCGTTGCGGGCGCATGCCAGCTTCGATACCGCCCGCATTCTGCAGATCGAGAAGGAAGTCAAGCACGACGTGATTGCCTTTACGACCGCGGTGGCGGAGACAATGCAGGCCGCCCGGCACGCAGAGGAGTCGCGCTGGCTGCATTACGGACTCACCTCCAACGACGTGGTGGATACGGCGCAGGCTTTGCAAATCCGGCAGGCTTGCGGGATTCTGGTGGCCGGCCTGGAGCGCCTGCAAGCCGTGCTGAAGCTGCGGGCGTTCGAGTTCAAAGACACGGTGCAGATCGGCCGCACCCACGGCGTACATGCGGAGCCGATCACCTTCGGGCTGAAGTTGGCAATTTGGTACGGCGAAGCGGGGCGCAATCTGGCGCGCCTGCGGATTGCAGCCGAAGATCTGCGGGTGGGCAAGATCTCCGGAGCCGTGGGCACGTTTGCGCATATCGGACCGGAAGCGGAGGAGCGGATCTGCGCGCGCCTCGGCTTGAAGCCCGCGCCGGTGGCATCGCAAGTGATCCAGCGCGACCGGCATGCCGCGCTGATCGCCGCGCTGGCGCTGGGGACCGCTTTGTGCGAGAAGATCGCGCTGGAAGTGCGACACCTGCAGCGCACCGAAGTGCGCGAGGCCGAGGAGTACTTCGCGCGCGGGCAAAAGGGCAGTTCGTCCATGCCCCACAAGCGCAATCCGGTGACCTGCGAACAGATCTGCGGTCTGGCGCGGGTGGTACGGGCCAACGTGCAAGCGGCCTTCGAAGATGTCGCGCTATGGCATGAGCGGGATATCTCGCATTCCTCGGTGGAGCGGATCATCCTGCCCGATTCCACCATCCTGGCCGACTACCTCTTTCAAAAGACCGGGCAACTGGTGGACCAGTTGCTGGTCTACCCGGACCGCATGCGCCGCAACCTGGACATGACTAAGGGGTTGGTCTTCTCTGGGCAACTGCTCCTGGATTTGGCGGCGGCCGGCATGTTGCGCGAGGTTGCGTACCGAATCGTACAGACGCATGCCATGCGGGCCTGGGAACAGGAGTCGGACTTTCGGGCTGCCGTTGAGGCGGACCCGGAGATCCTGGCGGTGCTTAACCCAAACCAGATCGCCGAAAGTTTCTCGCTGGCGCGCCAGTTGCGCAACATCGACGCCATTTTCAGTCGTGTTTTCAACTGATTAACGCAGAACTGAGGGTTTCTTCGGGCGCCGCATTTTTTGCGTGAAATGTTTGGGCTTTTCGGGTAAAGTAGAGCTTACAGGAAATGCCGAAGAGCTTGGAACTGGCGCGCGTGCTGGTGGTGGACGACGAGGTATCCTCGCGCCTAACCTTGCAGACCCTCCTCGAAGCCGGCGGCTACAGCGTGGACGTGGCGGGTTCCGCGGCAGAGGCCTATTCCATGCTGGACGAGGGCCAGTACGAGCTGGTCTTGAGCGAGGCCGAAGTGGAGTCGGCCCAAGCCGGTCGCCAGGTGCTTTCCTACGCCCGCGTGAAACCCTATCAACCGGCCACGGCTTTGGTGACAGCCTATCGGGAGGCTAAAGCCGCCCGGTATCCGGTAGGCGACGAGCAGCAGGTTTCCATCAACGCGGAGAATCTTTCCGCGCTGCTCGGCCAGGTCGCCGACTTAATCGGGCTGCGCGCGCAACGCAGGGCTCTTCGGATAGCGTAGTAGTCTTGCGGGGCGGACAATCCTGCCCGCGGCCGGCCTTCGCCGGCTCTTGCCGCCTAAAAAGGCGGCTGCGGCCAAGATTGGCCGCCATCCAAGGGCTTCCATCGCATTTGGCGGTCCGGCGGCGGGCTGAACTTGCGGCTTCCCGCGCAGACCGTTATGCACATCCCACAGGGATATCAAGGCGAAACGAGCATTTACTTAGAAGAGATCCATCTGGCGCAGGCGCATCGGCCACAACCGCACCGGCACCGGCGCCACTTCCAACTCGTCGGACAACCACAATTGGCCGCGTTGGCGGGCCCGCGTACGGCGGGTCATGGCGACCCGCTGCGCAGTATTATGCTTGGAATGGCATCGTGGGCAGAGCACTGTCAGCCGCGCGCGATCCGCCGGATCGTGCGAAAGATGCACCACATTGAGCAACCGATGCGGCTGCTGGCAGATCTGACAGAGATTGCCCGCCGCCTCCAGCATGGTCAGCCGGAACTTGCGCCATCGTGCATCGTAATACTTCCGGTACTCGGCTCGAATGGGCATGTGGACCGCTAAGTGCCATTGTCCTGCAACACAAGCGATTGTCAAGCCCACTGGACATCACTGAATCACGGCGCCGCTGAAGATCTCTTCGAAGGCGCCGCGCGGGTTGATCAGCTTCTCGAAATGATACCGGCTCATGCGCATGGCGACACCCCGCGGGTCGTTGCGCACCAGACGCCCGGAAATGCGTAGCTCGAGAAATGGCGTATGTCCGAGAACCGCCGGCCAACGCACCGCGAGTTCCACGTGTGGCCCGCTAGGCACGTCCTCCGCGGCATAAAACAGGACGCCTCCGCTGCTGATGTTTCCGGTCCTGCCGGCGCCCGTGGAAACGACTTGGTCGCCGTCCAAGATCTTGAATTCCAAATCGAGCTCAAGGGGATAACGCCTTTGCAAGCGCCGATCGCCTCGGATTGTGTCTTTCGCCATGTCGGTCTCCTGGAAAGCCTCATTATCCGGCGGGAATGTGCCCTATACCTAGTCATGCAGGTACTAAGAGGGTACGGACCGGGTCAATAGAGCGTCTATCGAGCCGCGCTCTTCGGTAAGCGTTAGCCTTCAGGGGAGCATCTCGGCCGGGTCCGGAACCGTTAAACGCAGGGCGGCGCGCAGGCTCTGCGATTCCGAGAGGCGCAGCATGGCGAACACCGAGCGCAGCAACGCGGGACCTTCGTTCGGCCAGAGTTCGGCGATGGGGCGCGTTCTGCCGTCTTCGCACTCGTAGAAGAAGCGATCCACCCAGCGCGGCCGTTGCGTCCCGGGATGGCAGCGCACGATATCCTTGACTGTTTCGAACCAGCGCATCCCCAGCGTTTCCCGATACTGCGGCATGAACAGTATCGCGCTGAGCCGATCGCGCCGGATCTCCGCCGCGAACTCGGCAAAACTGGCCGCGTGTGTCAGATTCAGGTTGGCGTTGGGCTCCAGGCCATGCCGGTCGCCTCCCGAAATTGCCGGCAATTGCCACGCGTGCGCCAGCTCCAGCGCATCGCCATTCTCGTCCCAGGATCGCAAACCGTTCAGTTCGATGGCGTGAATCCATCTGCCACAACCGGCCAGCAATTCGGCCAGCGCCTGCCGATGATGGCGCGCGCCGATGTCGGCCTCATCCCAAAGCGGATGGTTTAAAACCACCAGCAGGTCTTCGCGTGCATGCAGCATTTCCAGCAAATCCGGCAGACGCGCGGGCCGCGGGTGCGCCGTGTAATGGTGCAGATCGGCCGCCATGGCGCGGGCTTTCGCGGCCGGCAGATTGTGGACGCCCAGATGGAAGAAGGTCCGGCCAAAGGGGACTGTCCACTCGAAGGAGACTGGCGCGGCGGGCGCCACGGGAGTCCGCCGCAGGGCTAAGCCGCTCTCGATATCGTCGTGATCGGTCAGCGAAACGATGGGTTGCAGGCCGAGATTCGCGACTTGGCGGGCCTCCACGCGATACGCCTCATCCGGCGCGAGCGGCGGCGTCCACAGCACGCGCGCCAGTACCAGATCCCGCCCTGTGGCGCGCCGGTGCTGCCAGCCCGCGACGCGCAGCACGGCGGGAATCAAAGGTAAAGGGAGTTTGAACGCATGCAGGAAACGCAGGTTTTCCCAGGAATGCATCGTGTGCCCGTGCAGCGAAACAGCGGTTGGATAACGCCGCGGCGCGCGCCGGTCTTTCCACAGATAATGCAGCGAGGTTCTCTTCACAGGCCTCCTTTGGGCACCCAAAACATTTCTACGAAGAAATGTTCTTATTTAAGGGTAAGGCCCCGTATGTTGCGGAACGATGAAAGGGGCGTGAAATTATGCGGTGGGGCGGGCCTCTAGGCCAGCGTGGGTCCTCCAGGACCCGCTCAGAAACGCGGCGGCGGCTTCCCGCCCCATATAGCGTTCCAAAATCGGCTGCGGCGCGTGCCGTAGGTCGGCCATCATCAGCACGTCCAGAACATTGGAAAACCGTGGGTCGACGTTGAATCCGAGCACGCGGCCTCCAGCCTTTATATATTGCTTGATCAAGATCGGCACGCCCTTGCCATCGCGTTCCAAGTCGGCGATGGGCGCGGAAAGATCCTCCACGTCCTGTGAAAAATGGGTGACGTCCCGCGCATGCCAGTCCGCGGTCGGCTTCGAGCCAGATTTCGGGCGATAGTTCGGGCGGTAGGACCGCCGGGGCTTGATCAGGCGCGCCAGACCGCACTCCTTTTTCGTCTCCAGGTAACCTACCAGTAAACTGCGCGAAACCGGATTGTAATCGTTGCTGATACTGACGGCTCCGAACAGAACCGCGCATTCCGGGTGCGCCGCGACATAGCGCGTAATGCCCTTCCACAACAGCAGCAGCGGCGCATACTGCTTCTGGTATTCCGGCCGCACAAACGAGCGGCCCATTTCGAGCGCCGGTCCCATCCGCTCGAACAACTGTGGGTCGAAGCGGAACAGGGTGCTGGAGTAAAGCCCTTGCACGCCGAAGCGCGGCAGCAGTTCCGCCGTCGGGCCGAGCCGGTAGGCGCCCGCTACCTCGCGCGCCACCTTGCTCCACGGGAACAAATGCAGGTAGTGCGGATCGAAGCGGTCCAGATCGAGCGCATCGCCGGTGCCTTCACCTGTGCCGCGAAAGGTCAACTCGCGCAGGCGGCCGATTTCGTGCAACGCGTTGGGAATCGCATCCGCCCCAGCCAGATAGACTGCAAATTCTTCGTTCTCGCAAACGGGATTCAGGCGGCTGGTCTCTTCGACTATTAGCTCGCGGCCAGTCTCGTGGACCAAGGGAAACGACCGTCTCTTAGGAAACAGTATCGGAAACCGCACCAAACCCATCGTGCTAATCGGGGTGTGGTCCGGCGACGATTTGCGGCTGGCCAACAGGAAGGTCCGGAAGCGCAGATATTCGATGGCCTCCTGCGCGCCCCCCAGCGATTTCAGCGCCTTGACGGGCACCGGGCGGCCAATGCACACCTCGATGCTCCGGCCCCGCTTGTTGAGCGTCTGGCGCGGCAGATCGGCAGTTCGCAAGCGCGGGTGCAGCGTTCCGATCAGTTGGAATCCCAAACTGTTGGATCCCTTCACATAAAGCGGCAAAGTGGGGCATTCCGCCATCCGGATGAGATGTGCCACGGAAGGATTCCACGGAGGATCCACGATGCCGCCGTTTTTCCAGTTCAGATGCGCGACTTCTCCGGCGGGAAACAGGGCCAGCACGCCGCCGCGCCCCAGCCACGCCAGACACTCGCGGATGGGCCGGCGGTTCTCGCGCACCGAAGCGCCGCTGCCGTACGGATTGACGAAGATGAAATTGGGCTGCAGTTCCGGTATGGAGGACAGCAGCGAGTTAGCCACAATCTTGAAATCCGGACGGACGCGGCGGATGACCGCCGCCATGATGGCGGCCTCCAGGAATCCGAACCGATGGTTGGCGGTGACCACCAGGGGTCCTGTGACCGGGATGCGGGCCAGGTCTTCGGCCGTTACGCGGTATGTTACATCCAACATCGCCAGGAACCGCTCGAACACATGGCGGCCCTGTGTATCGCGGCAGGCGGATTGCAGCACCGGCCAGCCGGTCAACAGCAGGAACTTCTGAATGGCAGGCTCGACCGGCGCCAGGAAGCGCTTGAGCGGATCGTCGAACAAGGCTCCCAAGTCGATGGGGATAAGGCTCGGAGTGTTTCCCATGTTTACCATGTAACGCGTCACCTGTTACATGCATGTGAAAGGCAGGCGCCGGAAGGGAACCGCTTGGGGATCATGCTATCCGGGAGAAGTGTCCCGAGTGCGGCTTGCCCCACGTCACAGGCGTTCCGATAGAATAAACGCGATATGGGCTACGATCCGGTCGTCTTTATTTCCTCCACCTCCGAGGATTTAGAAGAACATCGCGAAATGGCGGCGCAAGCCGCGCTGGCCATCGGCTTTTCTCCGCGATATATGAAGTATTTCCCCGCCAGCGGCCACCTGCCATCGCTTCCCGCGTGTTTGCAAAAAGTCGACGAGGCCGAGGTCGTGGTGGTGCTCGTGGCGCATCGCTATGGCTGGGTCCCCGACGACGCATCCAATCCGGATCACAAGAGCATCACCTGGCTGGAGTGCCATCATGCGCGGCACGCGAACAACGGGAAGGAAGTGCTCGCGTTTCTGGTGGACGAGAAATACGCATGGCCGGCGGAATTGAAGGAAAGCTATCGCCTGGTGCTGGCGAAGGACCTGCCCGACGAAGAATACGACCAAATCCGCAAGGAAGTCCGGCGCAACGAAAAGAAGCTCGCGGAATTCAAACGCGAGTTGAGCGGCTATTTCCGGGCTTCATTCACAAATGCCGCGAGCGTGCGCCCGCTGGTGTCCGAAGCCCTCGCCGTGTGGCGCGAGAGACACCGCCCCGCCACAGTGGCGTCCGCGCCGCTGGACCCGGAAACCTATCTCAAAGCGCTTGAGGACCGGACCCGCCAAATCCGCATCACCGGTCTCAGCACCAAGCGGGCCGAGCCTTACGTTTTCCGCATCGACGAGATTTATATCCCGCTCACCACGCCCGCGGGTCAGGACGTGCCGCGCCAACCGGACGCGCGCGGCGGCGACGGCAAAGAGCAAGAACGTCGCATCGTTTTGGAACAAACGCTCACCCAGCGCCGGGTGGTCCTGGTAGGCGATCCCGGATCGGGCAAATCCACATTCCTGCGGCGCACCGCCTTCGAACTCTGCCGCGCCCTTCGCGGCACACGCCCGCCGGACGCGCCGCCATTCCTTCCGGTGGACGACCGGCGCTTTCCCATCCTGATCGCCGTGTCCGACTTTGCGAAGCTTCTGGAAGCCGAAAAATTGCCCAAGCCGGCCCACTCGCCCGACTGGATTCCGTATTTCCTCGGCCGCCAGAGCGAGGAATACCGCTGGGGCATCGGCGAGGCGTTCTTCCGCAGCAAGCTGGACCAAGGCGGCTGCCTGCTGATGGTGGACGGCCTGGACGAAGCACCGAACCGCCGCATGCGCGAGCGTATCGTCCGCATTTTCGAAGAGGCCGCGGGGTCCTACCCGCGAGCGGATTTTCTGGTGACCACCCGCCCGCAAACCAACGTGGGCGATGCCGTGCTCGATCCAGCGTTCCATCCGATCCAAATCGGCGCGCTGCAGCGCCCGGAAATCGACGTCTTCTTCGATCACTTCGCGCGCGCCCTGGCATTCCCCGAAGCGGAAGCCGGCAACTTCAAGAAATCGCTTGAAACCGCGCTCGACAGCCGCCCCGAGATTGCCGACATGGCCACCAATCCCGTCATGCTGACCGCGCTGGCCGTACTCCAGCACAATGACCAGCGGCTGCCGGAATATCGCGTGGATCTGTACGGGTCGATTCTCGGCTGGCTGGCGCAAGCCCGCAAGGGGCAGCCGGACCGCCACACGCCCGAGAAGTGCCTGGAGTACATGCGCAAGCTGGCGCTGCATATGCAGGATGCCGCCAGCGGCCGGCTGACGCAGATCGGCCAACGACCCGCCGCCGAGTTTCTTTCGAAGGAGTTTGACGGCAGCGTGGAAACGAATGAAGAGTTGCTGGAGCGCGAAACGCAGGATAGCGGGATCGTGTCGGCGGTTGGCGGCGACTTGAAATTCTGGCACCTCAGCTTCCAGGAATACCTGGCGGCGCGGGAGCTTGTGAGCCTCAGCGATGCGGATCTCTTCAAGATGGTGGTGGCGCATGGCAAGCTGTTTCGCGGCGAATGGCGGGAGACCATGCGCCTGCTGGGCGGCCTGCTGTACAAGCAGGGGGCGGGCAAAATCGCCGAGTTCGTACGAGTGCTGTTGGACAGCCTCGGCGACCGGCCCACGCTCGCCCAGAGGGTGGATTGCATTGCGCTGCTGAGCGCCATGATGCAGGATCTTTCGCGCATGGGCTACTCCCCAAAAACGGCGGACTTCAAACCAACCGTGTTGGGCATCCAGGAAATCTTTCAGGCAGGCGCCCCGGAGGACATCGACATCGGCAAGCGCGCCGAGGCGGCGGACCTGCTCGGCCAAGTAGGAGATCCGCGCCTGAAGCAGGACAACTGGGTGACGATTCCAGCGCATCCCTTCCTGATGGGCGCGCAGAAGGAGAACGAGAAGGAACCGAATTACGATCCCGAGGCGTGGGATGAGGAGTCGCCGGTCCACGAGGTCAGCCTGCTGGCGTTCCGCATGCAGCGTTACCCAGTGACCGTGCAGGAGTTCGGCGAGTTCGTAGCGGACGGCGGCGCCGAACCCGAAGATTGGGAGCGGCAGAAGCAGTATCCAAACCGCCCGGTGGTGGGTGTCAGTTGGTTTGAAGCTGCTGCCTACTGCTCCTGGAAAGGAGGACGATTGCCGTCCGAAGCCGAGTGGGAGCGGGCCGTCAGGGGACCGCAAGGTACACGGTATCCGTGGGGCGATCAACCGGCGCTCGACTCTTCGCGCGCTAACTACGAAATGAGCGTAGGGCGTCCCACACCGGTGGGCCTGTATCCGAAGGGAAACACGGCGGAAGGTTTGTGCGATATGCTGGGCAACGTTTGGGAATGGTGCGAGGATTGGTTTGGCCCGTATCAGGCGGACGGGCCGCGCGATCAGAAATACAAAGTAGTTCGCGGGGGTTCGTGGAACGACATTTCCAGGTACGTCCGCGCCTCCATCCGTCTCTGGTTCGTGCCCTCGAATCGGAGCGTCGATGTTGGGTTCCGATGCGCGGGGGAGTTCCGT
>JBEKTJ010000228.1:0-10536 GCA_049516155.1 Bryobacteraceae bacterium | reverse complement strand
TCTTGCCCGTCGCCGCGGCGGCTGACGATTTCCGCGCCATCGTCGATTCGGAGGTGCCCGCGTTGTTCGCGATCTACAAAGACTTGCACGCGCATCCCGAAATTTCGCAGCACGAAGAGCGCACCTCCGCGTTGCTGGCAGAAGCGTTGCGCAAGGCGGGCTTCACCGTCACTGAGCACGTCGGCAAGTATCCGGACGGCGGCACCGCATTTGGCGTGGTCGCCGTACTTAAGAACGGCGCGGGTCCTACGGTCCTGCTGCGCACCGACATGGATGCTTTGCCCGTCGAAGAAAAAACAGGGCTGCCGTACGCCAGCCAAACGGCCGGCGCCATGCATGCCTGCGGACACGACCTCCACATGGCGTGTTTTCTCGGGACCGCGCGTACTCTCGTCGGCATCAGGGACCGCTGGCACGGCACCTTGATTTTGATCGGGCAGCCCTCCGAGGAACGCGTGAACGGCGCGCGCGCCATGCTCGGCGACCGGCTCTACGAGCGTTTTGGCCGTCCTGACTTTTGCATTGCGCAGCACGATACGCCGGAGATAGCTGCCGGGCAGGTGGGCTTGGTCTCGGGACCGATGCTGTCCGGCGCGAGCACGGTGGATGTAACCATTCGCGGCGTAGGCGGTCACGGCGCGCGTCCCGAGGCCACCAAGGATCCAGTGGTCATGGCGGCGCAGTTCGTGCTCGCGTTGCAGACCATCGTCAGCCGGCAGACCGCGCCCCAGGACCCGGCGGTGGTCACGGTGGGATCCATTCACGGCGGGACGCGGCCCAACATCATTCCCGATGAGGTGAAGCTACAGATCTCCACGCGCGCTTTCAGCGAGGAGGTTCGCGGGAATACTTTGGCGGCTATTGAGCGAACCGCGCGCGGCGTGGCGCTGGCAGCGGGCGTGCCGGAGGATCGCGCACCCATCGTGCAAGTGAACCAGGCGGAATCGGTGCCGGTTACTTACAACGATCCGGCGCTGGCAGCGCGGCTGAAGGACGCCCTACGCGCCACTCTGGGCGGCCAGAACGTGCTGGATGGCAAGGCCGCCATGGTGAGCGAAGACTTTGGACTCTTCGGATTGGAAGGACGGCAGATCCCTTGTTTCTTGCTATGGCTGGGGGCTGCCGACCCGGACAAACTTAAAGAGAGCGTGCGTACGGGACACACGCTGCCCTCGCTGCACTCCAGCCTGTTCGTGCCGCTCCCCGAACCGGCGATTCGCACGGGCGTCGTGGCTATGACGTCGGCTGTATTGGAGCTGATGGCCAAATAGCTTGGCGCGCTACGGCAGCGCCGCGGCGAATAAGTCTGTCAGCTTCGAGAATGCGCGGTCCGCCTGGGGGGCGTTATAGGCCGGATTGTCGGATGCCGTCCAACCATGCGACGCGCCCGCGTAAATCTCGCTTTCATACTCGCCGCCCCACTTTTGGAGCGCCGCGTCGAGCTTGCGAATGGCGTCTTCCGGCATGCTGCGATCATTGACGGCGTGTCCGAAGTAGAGTTGCGCTTGAATGCGCGGCAGCAGAAGATGCGGGCTGGTGGGAGCGTCCGTTAGCAGATTGCCGCCATGGAACGACGCCGCGGCAGCGATACGCTCGGGGCAGGCTGCGGCCACCCTTAAGGCGTATGCGCCGGTATAGCAGTAGCCCACCACGCCGAACCGCGAGCCAGGCAAGACGGACGCATGCCGGGCCAAGAAAGCCACGTAGGTTGCGGCGTCGCTTGCAATGGCCCCGGGCGTGAGCGGCGACGTGAGTTCCGCAAATCGCTTCCAGAAGACGTCCTCGCCATCGCCGGGTTTGCGTTCGAGCACCGGAGGCCGCGAGGTCCGATAGAACACGTTCGGCATCAAAACCACATAGCCCTCGGCAGCCAGCCGGCGCGCCATATCGTGGTAGGCCGGACGGATGCCGCCGATGTCGGTCAAGTGCAGGACGCCCGTGCGTTGGCCTTCTCCTTCCAGCCGGTAAACGACTGCGTCGGCGGCTCCGTCCGCCGTGGGAATCCGGATCTCTTCCTGGACCATGTTATCCTCCTGTACCCATCCTACCTGTAGGACAGGCCTCCCGGCCTGTCCCGCATACTCTTGTTCGCTATATGTATAATAGATACATATGGCAAACGCGGATAACACTGCCCTCCGGAAGGGCAGCCTGGAAATGATCCTCCTCGCGCTGCTTGAGGCGCGCGCCCGCCACGGATACGAACTGGCCAAGCTGATCGAATCCGAATCCGGCAACAAACTTCAGTTCCATGTGGCTTCCCTCTACCCGATGTTATACCGCCTGGAACGCAAAGGCCTGGTGGACGGCCGTTGGGTGGAGAAGGCGGGCGAACGCAGGCGCCGTTTCTACCGCCTGACCGCGCAAGGGCGCCAGGCACTGGCCCGGCAACGGCAAAGCTGGCGCGAATTCGCCCACGCTCTAAACCGGCTGACGGGGTTCAACCATGCCTGACTGGTGCGAGTACGTGCGCGGCCACTTGCCGCAACTGCACGTCCCGCCCGAGCGCGAGAGCGAAATTGTAGCGGAACTGGCCTTGCAGTTGGAGCAGGCCTACGCGGCGGTGCTGGCCAGCGGGGGCACCGAGTCCGACGCGCTCCGCCGCGCAAAGGCGCAGTTCGCCAACTGGCGCGAACTGGCGCGCGAGATCGACGCGGCCGAGGCGCGCATCGCGGCGCGATTGGAACCTTCACAGGGCGGAATGCTCGCTGGATGGTGGCACGACCTGCGGTACGCTGGCCGATTCCTGCGGTGCAACCGGGGCTTCACCGCCATCGCCGCGCTCACCCTGGCATTTGGGATCGGCGGAAACACGGCCGTCTTCACCATGGTGGACGCGGTGGTATTGCGGAGCCTGCCGTATCGCGACGCAGGCCAATTGATGGCCATCGAAACGCGCAAAGATCGGCAGCCCGAATTGGAGCCGTGGACCTCCGTGTTAGATCTCCAGGATATGCGCGCGCGCACCGGCGCATTCTCCGCCATTGCCGGGATCAGTCCGGTGTGGAACGTGGTCCTGACGGGAGTGGGGGACGCTCAGCGGCTCACGGCGCTCTACGTGTCGGCGGATTTCTTTCAATTGTTGGGTGTGCAGCCGGTACTTGGCCGCGCGTTCCGGCCGGACGACGACAACGGCGCGCAATCTTCGCACGTAGTCATGCTTTCTGATTCGTATTGGAAGCGGCAATTCGGTGGGCGCGCCGATGCAGTCGGCACGTCATTGGCGTTGGATAACGCATCGTACACTGTCATCGGCGTGCTGCCGGCCGGCTTTCGCTACGAGGGCGAACCGCTCGCGGGCACCGCCGACGAAATCGATCTCTGGTTTCCATTGTCCGCCAATCCGATCGCCGCCTCCCCCAGAGGTCTGCGCTTCCTGAAGCTTGTCGGACGACTGAAAGCAGGCGTTTCGCCCGAGCGGAGCGGTCAGGAATTGCGCGCCATGTCTGCGGCGTTGGCGGAGAAATATCCCGGCACCAACCGCGGCTTCGCATTCGATGTGCAACCTCTGCGCGCGCAAGTTACCGGACGCTTACGCGTGGCTATGTTCCTGCTTCTAGGAACGGCAGGCTTCGTGCTTCTGATGGCCTGCGCCAATGTCGCGAACCTGCTCTTGGCCAGGGCCTCCGCCCGGCATAAAGAAATCGCTGTTCGTGTGGCGTTAGGTGCTTCGCGATTCCGCCTGCTGCGGCAGCTTCTTACGGAGAGCTTTTGCCTCGCGGCGGCTGGCGGCATTCTGGGATTGTGGGTCGCGTTCGCCGGACTCAAGTTCCTGATCGCTGGCGCGCCTGCCAGCCTGGTGCGCGCGCAATCGGTCCGGTTGGATTTCCGCGCTCTAGCATTTGCTTGCGCGGCAGTATTGCTGTGCGCGGTTGCCGCCGGATTGCCGCCGGCGTGGCGCACCGTGCGCGCCGATATAGAAGCTTCCCTGCGCGAATCCGGCCGTAGCCTGACGGCGGGACATCACCGGCTGCGCACGGCTCTGGTGGTGTCGCAGATCGCGGCGGCTTTGGCGCTCCTGGCTGGCGCGGGATTGTTGATCCGCAGCTTCCAAAGGCTGCTGAATGTGGATCCGGGGTTCGATGCGCGCAATCTGGTGACGATCTCGACGCAACTGCCGCAGGCCGTCCGCACGCCTGCGGAACGCACGGCTATGTACCACTTGATCCGCGAACGGCTCCTGACCGTGCCCGGAGTGAAAGACGTAGCGGCGGTTAGCCGGCTGCCATTGATGGGGATGAACCTCAGCACCTGGGTTTATATTGAAGGCAAGACCACGCCGGGCGAACCGGGTGCGGACGTGGAATATCGCGCCGCTACGCCGAACTATTTTTCCGCGATGCGGATTCCGTTGCGCGCGGGCCGCTTCTTCGACGACCGCGACGACGCGAATGCCGCGTCCATCACGCTGATCAACGAGACCATGGCGCGCAGGTTTTGGCCGGGCGGCAATTCAGTGGGCAACGCGGTGGGCAAACGCATCAAGCTGGGCGAAAACCCGGCGCAAACGCCCTGGATCACGGTGGTCGGGGTGGTAGGCGATGTGCGCCATGCCGGCCTGGATACGCAGCCCTTCGCCGAGATTTATCGGCCTTACGCGGTGAACCCGCTGGGCGCTCCGGTGCTGGTGATTCGTACGGCGGCGGATGCCAGACCGCTGGTCGGCGCCCTCAGCGCGAGGGTTCGGTCGGTAAATGCCGAGGTCCCTGCATACAACGTGTGGTTAATGGAAGACCTGGTGGATCGCTCGACGGCGCAGCGGCGCTTCGTCATGTGGCTGTTGAGCGGGTTTGCGCTGACGGCGTTGATGCTGGCGGCCGTGGGAGTTTACGGCGCGGTCGCGCAATCGGTTAGCCAGCGGACACCGGAGATCGGACTGAGAATGGCACTCGGAGCTTCGCCGGCAGCGGCGTTGATTCTGGCGCTGCGGCAGGGAGTGCGCCTGGCGGTGGTCGGAATCGCAATCGGTGCAGTGGCCGCCGCCGGCTTGGCGCAGGCGATGCGGAAGATCCTGTTCGAGGTGCAGCCGCTGGATCCCGTGGCGTTTGCGGCCGCCGCCCTGGTGCTAGCCGCGTTCGCCGCGCTGGCGAGCTATGTTCCGGCGCGCAGAGCCGCGCGCATCGACCCGCTGGAAGCCTTGCGCCGCGATCCGTAAAATTCATTTGCGCACTCTTCTAATGTGCTCTATAATAAAAAGTACTCTCCAATAGAGTAAAACCCATGACCATTTTCGATCTGCTGTTCATCGCCCTGTTTCTGGCGACCGTTGTGACACTGCTGAATGCTACGCTCCTGGCGTTGCGGGGGCAAGGCGCTCGCGCGCTGGCGATTCTGCGCAGACTTGGCATCTACGCCACGGCATATCTCGCCATCGTCGCGATCGCGTCCATCTTCCTGCCGCGCACTGTGCTCCGGGTGGGCGAGCCGCACTGTTTCGACGATTGGTGCATCACCGTTGAAAATGCCGCCAGGCAGTCCGCGGGAGGAAGCGTTGCATATAACGTCGCACTGCGCCTGTCCAGTAGTGCGCGCCGGATATCGCAACGCGAGAATAACGTGGCTGTCTACATGACAGACGACCGCGCACGCCGTTACGACCCGCAGCCGCGCCAGCCGGAAGTCCCGTTCAACATCCAGCTAGGGCCACAAGAGTCCGTCACCGCAACGCGCATTTTCGCGCTTCCGGCGGATGCGCGTAAAACCGGATTGGTGGTCACGCACGAGGGCGGCTTTCCCATTGGCTGGTTCATCATCGGTTACGAAACGTGGTTCCGCAAGCCGGCTATCGTGTGGCTCGGGTGAAGGTCTAAACCGGCACGCCGCACGACCACAACAAATATCCGACAGCCTGCTTCACATAGTTCCAGCGGTATCCTAAACTATCCCGCGCACGTTCGGGCCGCGGCGACCCATACACCGTCACGCCCCTGCGTTCCAGCATCTTCTTGACGCGATAAACATGGTACCCGTCGCTCACCACGATGGCCGAATGCAACCCCATCCGCCGCATGATCTCCCCCGCCAGCGCCGTGGAAGCCACCGTACTCGCGCCCTCCCCTTCCACCGCAATCGCCTCCGGGGGTACACCCTGGCTGGTAAGATAGTCGCGTCCCACGTCGCCTTCCGTGAAGACTGGATCGCCGCCCGCGCCGCCCGTGGTCATGATGCGCGGCGCCAAGCGCTTGCGGTACAGATCCAGCGCATGATCCAAGCGGGCCTTCAGCACCGGCGACGGCTTCCCACGGTACTCCGCCGCCCCCAAGACCACGATCACGTCCGCCGGCTTTGCCTCCTCGCGCGTGGCTTGCCGCTCGACTTGGATAGCAATCCAAGACGTCACAAGCGTTGCCACCGAGAACGCCGCTACTACGACGTTCCATATGGTACGTTTCATCTGCGCTATTCTGATCCCAGACACATTGTAAGATGCCTAAGCCCGAAGCAATTTCAAGCGCCGGCAATCCGCTGGTGAAGGATGTGCGCCGCGCCATCGCCCGCGGAGGCCTCACGCAGGAAGGCTATCTGGTGGCGGAGACTTTTCATCTGCTGGAAGAAGCCCTGCGCAGCGGCTGCGCCGTTAAGGTCGTGCTGTGCTCGGAGTCCGTGCAGTCCGCGGTCGAGAGCCACGTCAAGCGCCTCAACGGCCTGCGCGTCGCCGTGGTCGCCGATCCGCTTTTCCCGTTCATCTCGGGCACCGAGGCCAGCCAGGGCGTGATCGCGTTAGTGCAGCCGCCCATTTGGAACCTGCCGCAATTGTTTCGCGGACGCAGCTTGGTCGTGGTGCTGGATGGCTTGCAGGACCCCGGAAACGCGGGCACCATCGCGCGCGCCGCCGAGGCCTTCGGCGCCACCGGGATCATGTTTCTGAAGGGCACCGTAAGCCCCTTCAATCCCAAAGCCCTGCGGGCCGCCGCGGGATCGCTGTTCCGCGTGCCGTTTGCTTACGGCTTGGATTCGGCCCTGGCGCGCGCCGCGCTGCAGCAGAACAAGTTGGATGTCTACGCCGGCGTGCCCGCCAACTCGCGTGTGCCGTCGAAGCCCCTCGGCGAAGTGGATTTCACCCGGCGTTGCGCCCTGGTGGTCGGCAATGAAGCGCGCGGCGTGAGCCCGCAACTGCGCTCCACCGCCATCGACATATCCATTCCCACCTCCGGCGTCGAGTCCCTTAACGCGGCGGTAGCGGCCGCGATCCTGCTATACGAAGCACGGCGCCAGAGGACGCAGCACGCTTGAGCTTGTTCGACGCAGCTCCGATTGGCGATCCGGATAAGGTCGACAAAAAGCGCCCGCTCGCCGATCGTATGCGGCCGGTGACGCTGGATGAATTCGCCGGGCAGGACCACGTGCTGGGACCCGGCAAGCCGTTGCGCCGTCAGATCGAGCACGACGAGTTAAGTTCGGTGATCCTCTGGGGACCTCCGGGCGTAGGCAAGACCAGTCTTGCGCGGCTGATCGCGCGCCTCACCCGTTGCGAGTTCATCCCGTTTAGCGCGGTACTCAGCGGCATCAAGGAGATCAAGGCGGTGATGGTGGATGCCGAGCGCTTGCGCCGTTCGGGCCGCCGCACCATCGTCTTCATCGATGAAATCCACCGATTCAATAAGGCGCAGCAGGATGCGTTTCTGCCGTATGTGGAGCGTGGCGATATTGTCCTGATCGGCGCCACCACGGAGAACCCATCATTCGAAGTGATTGCGGCGCTGCTTTCGCGCTCACGCGTGTATGCCCTACGCGCTCTCACCGCCGAGGAAATCGTGGAGCTGTTGCAACGCGCCCTGACGGATCGCGAGCGCGGCTTGGGTGAACTGGAAATCTCCGCCCCGCCCGCCTTTCTGGAGCAGATCGCCATCTATGCGGGAGGCGACGCGCGCTCCGCCTACAACACGCTGGAAGCCGCCGTGGCCGCTTCGCCGCCGCACGAACTCGCCGAACAGGCTGTGCAGGACGCCATCCAGCGCAAGGTGCTGTTATACGATAAATCCGGCGAAGAGCACTACAACCTGATCTCGGCGCTGCACAAATCCGTCCGGTCGAGCGATGCCGACGCGGCGCTTTACTGGCTGGCGCGCATGCTGGAGGCCGGCGAGGACCGCCTGTACATCGCGCGCCGCTTGATGCGCATGGCGATCGAAGACGTCGGCCTGGCCGACCCGCGCGCGCTGGAGCAAGCGGTGGCCGCGATGCAGGCCGTACACTTTCTGGGTATCGGCGAAGGCGATCTGGCGCTGGCGCAGACCGCGATTTATTTGTCGGTGGCGCCCAAGTCGGATGCCTCGTATCGGGCGTTGGCCGCGGTGCAGGCGGATGTGCAGGAGACCATGGCGGAACCCGTCCCCATGCATCTGCGCAATGCCCCTACTGCCGCCATGAAGCAGTGGGGCTACAGCGCGGGATATGAGCATGCGCACAAGTTCGAAGATGCCATTACGGGGATGGAGTGCCTGCCGCCTTCGCTGGTTGGGAATCGGTACTACCATCCCACCGATCGCGGGATGGAGAAGCGCATCGGCGAGCGGCTGGAGGAGGTGCGCAAGGCGCGGGAGGGCGCGCGGGATCTGGGTGAGGAGCGCGAGTGAGCGGTGGGCAGCGGTACACTGAAGGCATGGAAAACGCGGAGATACGAATCGTCTCCAACGAGGCTGGTAAACCGACTGCCGTCATTGTCCCGATTGAACTCTGGCGCGAGATTGAATCGGAGCGGGAGACGGCATACCTGCTGAAGTCCGAAACCATGAAGCAACGCCTGCTGGCGGCGCAGTTGTTGAGAAACTTAGAATTTGACTCATCGGCCTTCGAGGATCTCGCCTGGTGGGTCGAGAAGGATCGGGCGCAGGCGCTGCGAATCATGAAATTGGTTCGCGAAATCAGCGCGACCCATTTACTGGCACCGGCAAGCCCGAGCGACGCGAAGGGGTAGTGTCAAGTATTCTGTGTAAACGACTCTCCCAAAATCGATCCTTCTTTTCAGACCTGCGGAATGTCTGCACTGCATGAGCCCTGCACCAGCGCGCTGCGCAGGGGATACACAAGGGGGCGGCAGCCCTCTTGTGGGGGGAGCCGGCGCACGATGCGTGCCAGCGCCTTTGGCTGGCCGCGCAACGTGCTCCCGGCGTGGGGGGAACCCGCCCGCCCCGGCTTTCCCCCGGAGGGGGAAACGGGAAAGGGGGCGTCCAAATTCCTTGCTGCCGCAGGCTATTTCCGGCTCGTTCCCGGATGATTGGAATCTGGCCCCAATGGTTACGCATTTCTGCTCTGCCTTCAGCGGTTCAAAGCCATCTGGATGCGGTCGCCCCACAGCATCTGAAAATGATTCAGAGCCTGTTTCCACCCCTGCACCGTATCCCATTTTTGAATCACGTTGCGCAGCGCCAGATAGATCAGCTTGAGAGCCGCTTCTTCGCTCGGAAACGAGCCCCGCGTCTTGATGATTTTGCGCAGGCTCATGTGCAGCGATTCCACCGCGTTGGTCGTGTAGATCACCTTCCGCACCTCGGCCGGGAACTCGAAAAACGGCACCACGCGCGCCCAGTTTTCCTTCCACAGTTTGCCGATGGCCTGGTACTTCGATCCCCACCTGGCCTGGAATGCATTCAGCTCCAGCTCCGCTTGTACCGCGGTGGCCGCCCGGTAGATCTCCTTCAGATCCGCCGCTACCTGCTTGCGCTCCTTCCAGTTCACGTAGTTCAAACTGGCCCGCACCAGGTGCACAATGCATAGCTGTACCACCGTCTGCGGAAACACGCTTTCGATGGCTTGCGGAAACCCTCTCAACCCATCCACGCAGGCGATCAGGATCTCCTTGACCCCGCGGTTCTTCAACTCCGTCAACACTCCCAACCAGAACTTGGCGCCTTCGTTATTGCTCGTCCATAACCCCAGCACGTCCTTCTGTCCATCCAACCCGATGCCGATCGCCACGTATACCGCGCGATTGTCCACCCGGCCCTCGTGCCGCATCTTCACGTACAGCGCATCCAGGTAGACCACCCCATACACCGGCTCCAGGGGCCGGTTCTGCCAGGCCTTCACTTCCTCGATGACCCCGTCGGTCACCTCTGAGATCAGTGTCGGGCTCACTTCCACGCCATACATCTCCTGCAGATGCCCCTGGATCTCCCGCGTGGTCATGCCCCGCGCGTACATCGACAGGATCTTATCGTCGAATCCATCGAAGCGGGTCTGGTGTTTCTTGATAATCTGTGGCTCGAAACTGCCCTTGCGATCGCGCGGCGTTTCGATTGCAATCTCACCAAAGTCGCCTTTCAGCGTCTTCGAGGTTGTCCCGTTGCGCGAGTTCCCGCTGTGATACCCGGCAGGATCGCTCTTCTCGTACCCCAGGTGGTTGGTCAGTTCGGCGCCCATGGCCCGTTCCAATAGCGCCTTCGTCAACTGCTTCAAAAGTCCATTCTCACCAATCACATCCTCGGGCTTTTGATAGTCCTTCAGCAGCTCGTCAAGCAGTTCTTTCTTGATTTCCATTTCTCCGTTCTCCTTATTTGATGTGGAGAACGTTTACACAGATTGTTTTACACCCTC
>JBEKTJ010000227.1:0-10644 GCA_049516155.1 Bryobacteraceae bacterium | reverse complement strand
CGTTCCAGCGCCGCAAGAATATTGAACTGATTGGGTCCCGGACCGCCGCCGCAGTGCCCCATGCCAGGGACCATGAAGAGACGCAGCCAGCCGTCCTGCTTCTGGCCCATTTTGGCAATCACGCTGGAATAGTAGTCGAGGGTGTTCAAAGGCGAGATCGCTCCGCCGGAGCCACCGTCGTTCCATCCGTGGTAGATCAACAACCTTCCGCCGCGGACCTTGAACGCTGAAAGATCCGGATTCACGGCGGTCATGGAGCCGGCCTTTTGATCCGCGAGCGCCACGTCCCGATCCAGGTCGAACAAGCGCCAGTCCCACGCCGGGTCTTGGTGCGCAACCAGGCGGAACATTCCCAGGTCGATTACGTTGGGCTCTGGCCGGAGAGCGGCCAACAATTCCCAACCACTCTCGCTGCCGGGCGCCAGGCCGGGGTAAATGCGTTCGCCGGTTTTGTTGTTGACGGGCGCGTATGCCTGCTTCACGCTTTCCAGTTGGGGTGCGGTCAGACAATCGGCGGCTTCGGTTCCACGGCACAAGAGCGTCGATGGGTCAAAGCGGCACTTTTTCGGATCGGACAAAAATCCATCCTTGAGGCCGTCGCAGGCAGTGAGCACGGCGCGATTTAAGAGAGCGATTTTGGCGAGTGGAACCACGCGAGCAGGATCTTTAAGCGCGGCTGTTTCCAAGGCGAACCGCCAGGCGCTCAACTGAATTTGATTGTTCGCCGGAGCACCGGCAACGATCCCATCGAAATCGGCTGGATAGCGTTGCGCCTCCATGAGGCCCTGGCGGCCGCCGGTGGAGCAGCCAGTCCAATAGGAAAGGCGAGGACCCCGGCCGTAGTGCGCAGTAACGATGGCCTTGGCCTTCACCGTCATCTCATGGACCGCACGATAGGCGAAGTCCGTGACCTTCTCCGGGTGGCCTACTGCGAACTCGGCGGTTCCGCCGATATGCCCGGTATCGGTGGACGAAGTTGCGTAACCCTCCTGGACGGCAGTGGCCATGTCCCGGTAGTTGATCGATCCGACCCAGCCGCCTCCGCCGACCGCCAGGTATTTCCCATTCCAGCCAGCACCCGCCGGCAGCCAGACCTCAATCTTGATTTCAGAGTCCAAGGACGGCTTTAGAGTCGCGGCCACGCGACAGAAGCCCGGCAGCGACGTCGTCACGGCCGTGGATGTGGAGCCCGGCGGTGTAAACTCTCCGGGACCGGAAGACTCGGTCAGGGTAATCGTGGTATCGGCCAGCTTGAGCGATTTCAGTTGCTTACAGGGAGTCTGCCCAATCGCGATTAGCGGCACGGCCGCCAGAGATGCGCAGACAAATCCTGCGTCCCGCGCCACTCGCAAGATTGTGCGGCCTCCCGGCGGCCTTTGGCTTTTCATCGACCTCCGCGCGCCTACTCCACCAGATGTTCCAAAGCCGCATGCACCGAATAAAGCGTCGCAGGCAGCAGGATCGCCGCCGTCAGCGAAGCGGCCATCAGCAAGACGCCGCTCACCGCCAGTACCGGCCGCCGATCGGCAGGCCACTCGCCATCCGGGCTGGGCGGCGCCTCGCGCAGCAACCGATCCACGCGCGCCGCAAGCTGATCGGTGTCCCCCGCGGCTGCGGTCATGCGCGCGACCCGCACCAACGCCGCTGCCAGCGCGCAGGAACGGTGCGCATCGCCGGCCACCGCGCGGTCGTCCGCGGACCACTCGGCAAATTTCCGCCAGCCGCGTTCGAGCGTCCGGCTGCCGCCCGTGAACGGCAGGATACCAGGCGTAAGCAGGATACACAGGCGCTTTAGATTGTCGCGCGCAGTCCAGTGGGCGCGCTCATGGCGCAAGGCCGCTGCCAATTGTTCGGCCGAGAGCGCGCTCACCACGCCCCTTGAAACCAACAACCGCGGGCGAAGGATGCCGCTAATCGCCAGCAGTGGCGCGGCGCTATCGACGATCCAGGCATCCGCGGGTTCTCCCGGCAGCCGGGCCGGACGTCCCGCGCGCTCGCAACTCCGCAGAAAGTGCCGGGAGCCTGCCGCCGCCCGAAGCCCTCGCGCGATCGAGACACTCCACAGTGCGGTGCCCAGCAGCGCCACCAACAGGCAACCAAAACCCACGCGTTCGGTGGGCGCATCCGGCTCCAGCCACAAATAGCTGGGCAGACAGACCGCCACTACGATGAATGCGGCCCCCGCGGCGGGCAACAGGCGCAAAGCCAACAGGCCGCGTGCGGCCGTGTGCGGGCTGATGCTTTCGCCCAGGCGGGTGGCCTGGCGGGCAATCAGGGCGACCCCTATACCCAGCGCCAGATGAACCAAGAAGAAGGTTGCCAGACTGATGCACAACAGCCTGGGAAAATATGAGAGAGTCATGTTTTCCCCCGCAGGCCAAGCTCTTTGCGCTTCGTGCGGATCTTCTTTTCGAGCTCGTCCAGCAGCGCCGTGTCATACTGCCCGACCGCGTCGACCAGGGATGAGATCAGCAGATCGCCTGACGCTTGCGGCGAAGCCAGAAAGCCGGCCACGAAATCTCCGGCGCGCTTCTGCTCCCATTCCAGACGCGTCCAGCGCGGCGCATACAGGAACGCCCGCTCCGACTTGCGCCGCACCAGCAGATTCTTCTTGAAGAGCCGGTCAAGAGTGGTCATCACCGTGGTATAGGCCAACGGCCGCCCCAGCCGCTGCACAACATCATGTACATTGCTTTCGCCGTGCTCCCAGAGAATTTCCATCACCTTTAGTTCCAGGTGGCCCAGCGCGTCTTGCCTCACTTGGACAAACCCGCGAATTCCAATTCCTCCCGCTTGGTCACGTGTTTTTCCAGTTCCGCGCGATTCAGGAAGTAAGTCGATTTCACGTGGCTCCGGCTGAACAGCTTCTCCGCTTGATCGTCGAAATGCGGTGAGTCCGGATGATCGCTTTCGCCCAACGGGATCACCATGTACGATTGCGGCGGCTTGGTCAGAATCACGATCTGCGTGGAGGTCTGGCCGCCGTGCCCGACCATCTCCTGGCCGGTCTTCTCGAAGCTGACGGCACGCGGGGTGGCCATGCCGGCTTCGGTGAGCGATCCGCCGCTTACTGGCCATGTATGAGTAACGACGTGCGCCGTGTCTTGCCGCCCTACGCGGAACAGGGTTCCGAAGACCGCGTCCGGCGGAAACTCGGACTTCAGCCGTGATTCCGCTTTGGCCAGCGCCGCACGGATCTGGTCGTCCGTGAGATCCGGCGGCGGGTCGACCGCACGCTTAGGCGCCGCATCGAGCGACATCTTGAAGAGGTAGAATGCCAGGGCCGGCCGTGAATCCGCGTCGCTGCGCCGGTCCCACGCGGCTAGCGTGCGGGCGAACTCGCTTTCGGGCGCCGCTTTGCGGATGCGCTCCTGCCACAATTCGGCGTGCCACACCTGCGGCGAGAACGCAATGCCGATGGCTTGCTCAGCGGTCACATCGTGCGCCGCGTCGAGCAGGTCCAATACCATCGCCGCACGTTGATGCGGCGGCGTGCGCTTCTCATTGTAAATGTACGGATGCTCTGCGTACTCCTCCGGCACCAGCGGCGAACCTTTCGGCGTTTCCTTCATCATGGCGAACGGCGATGCGTTGCAATTCTGCATATAGCCTTGCGGCGGATTGGTAATCTGCACCAGATCTTCAAACGGATGCAGTCCCTGCCATTCGCACGTCCCGGCCGCTCCCGGCATCACTTGCGACGGGTCGCAACCCTTCGGCCGCACCGGCACGCGCCCGTTGCGCACATAGTAAATGTCGCCATCCACGGTGCCCACCATGATGTTCTGCGCCATGAATTGCAGCATCGCCAACGCTTTTTTCATCTCGGCGAGGTTGTGCGCGGTAACCATGCCCCAACTCTCATCCATCAGTCGGACTTCGTCGGCGTAAGGGATCGCCACCGCGTACGATTTGCCGTTCTTGTGCGCCACGATGGGTCCATGCATGGTGGATTCGATGGCGACGTCCTTCCAGTCGATCTTGCCGCCCACCTTGACGCCGATCTTCTCGTGGCGGATTTCGAGCGGCCTCCATTCGCCGCGGAACTTGTACTTGCCGTCCCGCACCTCTTCTTCGTAGACGTCGGAGGTGTCGGGACCGCCGGTAGTCATGGCGATCGAAGCATAGCGGCTGTGTCCCAACACCGGAAACGGAAGCCCCAGGATGCAGGCGCCGGAAAACGCCAGGTCGCCGCCATAGATGCGCATTTCGTAGAAGCGGAACGGGCCGTACCAGCTCAGGTGCGGGTCGACCACGGCGATGGGCACGTGCATGGCGGTGCGCGATGGCGCCAGCAGCATTTCATTCGAGCCGTGATAGGCGATGGGGTCGGGCTGAATGCCCGCATGCAGCAGCTTGCCGCCGGCTTCGCCCTCCGGCCATCCCCAGATGATGTAGCGGCCTAGCGCCACCAACTGCCAAGGCTCCAGCTTGGGTGCCCAAGCGGGTACTTGATCGGGATGTTCGGTCATGTATTGTCGCACGCCCGCTTGAAACGCCTCCATGATTTCGCGGCTGCGCGGGCTCAGTTCCTGGTAATGCTGCTCGGATACCAGCCGGTGACGCCAGATGCGCTGTCGCCAATCGTCGCGAAAAAACTCGGCGCCGAAGGCTTCCGCCATGGTGCCTTCCGCGCGGCGATAATTCTTCAGCAGCTCTTCCAGGCGATCCTCGGCCTGCGCGTAGCCGGAGCCGAAGGCGGCGCCGGCGGCATCCTGAGCGAAGATGTGCGGCACCCCGTATTCGTCGCGTAGGATGGTGACGTGCGCGGCTTGGGCGACAGACAGGCAGCACAACAGCAGGCAGAGCTTTTTCATGCCGGCTCTTATTCTAGCGCGGGGACGCGTCAGATAAATAACTCAACGCCGACGTGGAAGAATGCGGCGAGTTTCTTGGCCTGCGCTTTGCTGATCCCCCGTTTTCCGGACAGGACCTCCGAAAACCCGGCTCTTCGTTCCAAGTACTGGGCAAAGGGCGCTCGACGACAGCCCGCGCTGTTCCAGAAGAAACGCGACCATCCGGTGCGGCGGACTGGACGGAAACGGATCGTGCCGCTCCTCAAAATCGTGCATCAGGTCCACCAGCAAATCCAACAAGGCGTTTTCTTCCGCCGAAAGGTTCTCCTCGCCCTTCGCCATCAGGCTTTCGACGATCGCTAACATCCGGTCGTTTTCATCTTCGGATCTGACGACGGCCGGAAGTGCCTTGGCGAGCAGGCGCCCGTAACGCTTCGGGTCCAGTTCGATCAGGCCGGTGCTCATTCTTTCCGTCCCTCCTTCGTCGGATTTTCCTAGGCCAGCGCCGAAACTCAGCGGCCGTCGCTCTCCATCCGCTCTCGCAAGATTGCGTTGATTCGGCTGAGGTGTCCCTGGCCTTTCGCTTTGAGCCAGGCGAGGACGTCGTTGTCAATGCGGAACGAGATCTGCGATTTTAGGGGGCGATAGTACTTCCCGACCACCCCTTTCGCCCATTGTGAGGGCGGCAATTGCGGTACTTCGGAACGGTCGAGATCGCGATCCCGATTCTCATAGAGTTTCCGGGTCCGACTGCCGATCTTAACCGATTTGGTCTTCGTAGATACTTTGCTCATACGCCACTGCCGCGCTTTCGCAGCATCCCACGTGAACCTCGTCTCCATGTATACATTATTGTATATTCATTTCGGAATCACGGCAGGGGTGATGTCGAGCGGGACGGGCGCCAATCGGTTGGGACATAAGTTCGATAGTATACCGCCGCTATATGGCCAAGACGATCTATTCCAGGACCTCGCCCTCGCAGAGCCGCAGGATAGTATTGACGAAACTCTTTAGCTCGGCGCAGCATTTGCTGCGATGGTGAGGTCGCTGTCACGCAAGATGCGTCCGGCATCGCGCGCTTTTGAATAGGACCGGCCGCTCTTTCCCGCCTCAAAGGCATCGCGGATCCGGTGCGAAGGCGGCTTATTATGGTTTACCGACTCCGGCCTGCCCGCAGGCGCACCCATATCGCACCTGGCTAGGCGCTTGATCTTCTCCCAGTAGGGAAGCAGCCACGCTTCGAACTCGTACTGTGCCGCATGCGCAAAGAACCGTTCATTCGGTCCTACCCATTCACGCATTTCCGCTTAGCATCCGCGGCGTCAACGAAGTCGCGGTTTCCCGTGTAGACATCGGTGAGCGCAACGACCGCGCTGGCGCCTGTGCGCAGGTGGCGCTCGACATCCAGCCTCAACTTTTCCTTTTTCTGCAGGCGCCCGTCGTATGGGTCCGGATCGAGCCGCGGCATCCTGCCGGCTAACCGTCTCCCAAGAAATTGGCGAAGCGCCGGCAGAAGGGCTTCCTCTGTCTTCCCCTCGATCAGAAGGACGATCTTCATGCGCGGCCGCCCATCCGTCCCCTCCGCCAGACCTCATCCAAAGAATACTCAGCAAGCCACTCGTCAAGATCCAACTGGTCCGCCCAAGTCATTTGTGCGGTCCCATCGTCTTTGGGGTCCATCACGACGAGCTCTGAAGGCTTGAGGAACCGCACCAGCCGGTCCGAGTGGGTGGCGATGACCAACTGCGTACCTCGCGATGCTTCCCTGAAGAGATCCGCAAGCAGGCTGAGTAGTTCGGGGTGCAGGCTCATCTCGGGCTCATCGATGAGTGTCACTGCAGGAAGTTGAGGGCTTTGGAGCAACGTAACTAGCTAAAGAAAGCGCAGGATGCCCTCGGAAAGCTGATTGGCGTAGAGCGGCTTCGAGAATCGCCTGTCCCGCCAGACCAAAGCCAGCGTTCCGGCCGCCACTGGGGGAAAGTCCAAGCGTTCGAAATCCGGAAATGCCGCATGCATCGAGTCTTCAATGGCCTCGAAGCGATCCCTGTCGGCTTCACGCAGATAATACAAACAAGGGATTAGGTCTTCGCCGTTCTTACCCGGCAAACCGGCGGGACGCATTGGTTGCGGCAGACGTATCGGAGAACGCGCCTCAACGTCTAGCGCGTGATACAACGTCGAGGATGCCAATATCCGGCGGAAATCTTCGGGCCAAACGAAGACCTTTGGCACCTGCGCCAGAGACGTCTCTAGCGGGTTGTGGTTCCAAGTGGGACGAATGACCCGACCGTCTTCGTGGTACCGGACATCCACTCCACGGGAGTCGATCGAATCGAAGGCAATCGGACCGAAAGCCTGCTGCAACGCCTCTTGCGCGATTACGTACGACGGTCCGCGCGGCTGAATCCGCAGTGAGTAGCGCTGCGTCTGGGCGTCCTTTTCAATCTCCATCGAGATACCCAGCGCCAGTTCCTCGGCGTGATCGTAGGTGATCAGGGCCGATAGACCGCCGAGGTCGCTCAGGGCGGCATTCAGCGATCCCTGCGCGGAACTGGCGAGCAGTGAGAAAACATCCAGTACAGATGTCTTGCCGATCCCGTTCGCCCCGATCAGCACGCTGAGAGGACGTAGTTCGAGTTGCACATCGGCCAGCCGACGGAAGCCCTTGATCGATATTTCCTGGAACCGAGTCACCCTCGCTAGTATAACTTGCCCCGCCGTTATAATTGAAGTTCCATGTCCGCTGAACTAATCTGCTTCGAGGAGCGCTGCCGCGCGCGCTTTCCGATCACCGACATTATCTACAACTGTCCGCATTGTGGAGGTCTACTGGAAGTTTGGTATCCGCCGCCCGCGGCAACGCCCGCCGAGTTGAAGCGAATCTGGCGGGAGCGGCGCACTTCAAACGCTCCGCTGGATCAAAGCGGCGTGTGGCGGTATCGCGAAATCATTCCGTTCCTGGTATCGTTCGATCAAGTGGTCACCCTGCGGGAGGGAAATACGCCGCTGCTGCCCGCGCCGAAAGCGGCCGCGTATGCCGGCCTCGATGCGCTTACCTTCAAGCATCAGGGCTTCAATCCTACGGGTTCCTTCAAAGATAACGGCATGACCTGCGGCGTTGCGCAGGCGTTCCGGCTGGGACTGCGGCGTGTGGCGTGCGTCTCCACCGGCAACACCTCCGCCTCCATGGCCGCCTACGCCAGCGCCGCGGGCCTGGATCCGATCGTCTTCATCCCGCACGGCAACATCTCTTACGGGAAGCTGGCGCAGGCGCTGGAATACGGCGCCAAGACGTTGCAGGTGGAGGCGAACTTCGACCAGATTCTGGCCTTGGTGCGCACGCTCGCCGAGCGTCTCGGCATCTACCTGCTGAACTCCATCAATCCGTTTCGCATCGAAGGTCAGAAGACGATCGCGGTCGAAATGCTCGACCAACGCGATTGGAGTCCTCCCGATTGGATCGTACTTCCCGGCGGTAACTTGGGGAACACCGCCGCGTTCGGCAAAGCTCTGCGGGAGATGAAGGCGTTGGGCTTCGTCGACCGGATGCCGCGGCTGGCGGTGATACAGGCCGAAGGGGCTGCGCCGTTTTACGATCTGATGCAGGCGCCCGCGCGCGGTTTTCACGCGGTAAGCCACCCGGAGACGCTGGCCACGGCGATCAAGATTGGCGATCCCGTTTCGTGGCCCAAGGCGCTGCGGGAAGTGGCTTGCTCCGGCGGCGCGGTGGAGAAGGTGAGCGAACAGGAGATCGCGGACGCGAAAGCCGTGATTGGCTTGTGCGGCATCGGCTGTGAGCCGGCTTCGGCGGCGACGTTGGCCGGTATTCGCAAGCTGACGGCATCCGGCGTCATGGCGGCCAGTGCCGACGTGGTCGCGGTTCTTACCGGCAACTTACTGAAAGATCCCGATTACATCTACCGCTATCACACCGGGAAACTGGAGGCGCCCGGCGGGGCCGCGATTCAATCCCGCTTTGGCAATCAGCCGACTATAGAACCCAATGACGCGGATCGGATCACCGCTATTTTGCAGGAGTGAGAACGCATCTGGCCGACCCGATACCCGCAAATGGGGGTATACTCGTCTGTCGTAGATGAGGGGATTGTTTGGCTCCGGTACTTCTGATAGACATGGACCTATGGGTTCATCTTCGGGTATCGAAAACATCTCCCCGCGTAATATTAAATCCATTCACAAGAAACTAGCAGAGCTTTATGCCAGGCGCTTGGCGGTGGAAAGCCTCATCCACTGCCTCGAGAGTTATGCCGAGTGCCAAGCTAAGAGTGAAGGCCGCCAGCGCCTGGACCTAAAACGCGCTTGACCGCGCCCGCCAATGTATCATAGCTCATGGCGCCGGGGTGATACAGGCGCACGACCCCGGCACTGTCCAAGAGCACAAGAGTGGGTGTGGTGCTGCAACCGTACCTTTGAAAATTCTCCGCGCTCAGTGGCGCCGGCATACCTCCGAGCGCTGCGTAGAACTGCCGCCGAACCTGATCCGTGTACCGGGTTTCCGCTTCGGGAGTGGCGTCGCCATCGGCGGTGTAACCGTAGAGCTGCGTGGGCCCCACCAGTACCAGGCCCCTCGGCCCGTACGCTTGCATTAACCGCGCCAGAATGGGTACTTCCGCTTTACAGTCGCCGCACCAGTGCGCCCAAAAGAAGAGCAGTACAGGATGCCCCTTGAGTGCGGCTAGCGATAACGGTTTCGCCCCCAACCAGTGGCTGACGTCCAGGGCCGGTGCGGCCTTGCCCTCCAGCGTCAGCAAATTAAGGTTCTTTTGAATGCGCGGGGCGAGCGCCGAACCGCTCCAAGTAGAAATCTCGGTTTCGAGATAGGCGACGGCATCCGCGCGCCGCCCTCTGGCCGCCAGCACTTGCGCGTGCACTTCGATGGCTGCGCCCAGCGCGGTAACCAGAGGAGCGTCTCCCTTACCCGCGCGCTTCAGCAGATCGAGCGACAGTTGGCGCGTTTCGGTGGCGTATTTGTCGGCGCGATCGTATTGCTTATCTTCGAGCGCGCCGCGCGCCATCCACGAAAGCGCCTCCAGCATGTCCGCCGTCACGCCTACGGTAGAGCGATAGCTCTGAACCTCGCGCTCTGCCAGGGCAAAGTTTCGGGCGTCGGATGCGGTGCGCACGGCGTCCACAATGTCCGCGCCCGCGGCCGGCGCGACGTTGCCCAGCGCGGCGGCGATCAGTCCCACTACGATCAGTCCCGCCGCTATGCCTGCCCGGGTCATGAAGCTTTCGCCGCCGGCTGCTCACGCAACAGGTTCAGGAAAGCCTGTGCGGCCAGGTTGAACCGCTTGCGTTTCCGGTGGACGATTCCCAGCGGACGCATTAACTCCGGCGCATGCAGGGGCACGGAAATCAGACGGCCTTGCTCGATTTCGGTTTGCATGGTGCGTTCCGGCAGAATGCTGATGCCAGAACCCAGCGCGACAGCTTCCTTGATGGTCTGGATGTTGTCGAATTGCATGACCTGATTCACCTCCACGCCGTGGTCGCGGAAAAAGCGGTCCAGTTCGCGCCGAATCAGCAGGTCCTCGTCGAAGCCGATGAAGTCCTGGCCATTCAGATCCGCGGGCTGCAGGACGGTTTTGGCCGCCAGGGGATGCGATGGCGGCATGGCCACGGCCATTTTCTCCTTGCGCCACGGCACCACGGCCAGTTCGCGTTTGGCGACGGGATAGCTTACCAGCCCGAGGTCCGCGTGATCGCTGAGAACAGCTTCGTAGATTTTTTCGGTGCGCAGATAGTCGACGTGCAACTGCGCATGCGGATGGCGGCGCTCGAATTCCTGGCGCAGGCGCGACATCTCAGACAAGCCGATGGAGTA
>JBEKTJ010000226.1:0-10660 GCA_049516155.1 Bryobacteraceae bacterium | reverse complement strand
GAAACCCCAGCGCGTCGTCGGCTTCTTCGAAGACGCTGCGCGCCACGGCGAATTGTGCCGCCAAGCCCTTGCCCATGCCGGCAAATTGCGATCCCTGTCCCGGAAAAACGAAAGCCGTCTTGAATGTCAAAGGCGATTATAACCGTCCGTATGGCCTACCGGTTGCTCCGCCGTCAAGTGCCAGGGAACCGTCGTGGAATGCGAAGCCGCGGAGCGGAGCGGGCGGTATGGCAAGCGCGCCAAGGAGGTCGCCGCCCGGAGGGTGAAGCAACACAAAGAGAAGGGTCGCGAAGCCGGCCGGCCCGTAACCCGCCCTCTGCTGGGCGGGACGCCGCGCGCAACACCATGGCCGGGGTGATCGAGGCACGGCCTCCGAACCGTGCCGTCCGCCCAACGGAAGTCACTTACACCACTCGCCGGCCCTGGATCAGACGAAGCACGAGGATCACCAGGGCGATCACCAGAAGAATGTGAATATACCCATAAAGCGTATATGATGTCACTACCCCCAGCAGCCAGAGCACTAACAATATAACGAAGATCGTCCACAACATTTGGCGCCCACCTTTCTCGAAACGATTTGTAGATTGTTTACCACGCGTACGACTTTCGGCACAGCCCTGGCCAAAGCTTCAGCCTTGGCTCTTGCTTCTTTGGTGTCGACTTGGCCCGACAGCGTCACCACGCCATTCGTCGAGTTCACGGAAATGTTCGTTACGCTCGAAAGGCCCACATGCGACGCAAGCTTGGATTTGAGTTGCGTCGATATTTCCAAATCGTTTACCTGGCCTTCGGGAGATTCATTGGTTCTGCAACCTAAAAGCATTGCGGCAACCGACAGCAGAAGAAGAAGTCTCATGGCGTTCCGTCATGGCGTCAGCACGTTTCCCGCCAATGCGAAAACGCTTACCGTCCACGGGCGACAATTGGCCACACACGAAATTCAGAAGGTAAAGCGCAATTGCAGGTCGATCTTGCGGTTGTAAGTGCTCGGCGACCCGAACGGGCCAAAACCCGCAAGGCTCAGATATTGCCCGAAATAAGGAGAGCTCAGGTCGCCCTCCGGCGCCGCGTAGTTCGGATGATTCAACGCATTACGTGCGTTAATGCTCAGCGTCAGGTTGTACCGGCGACCGGTCATCCCGCCGAAGGCTCCCGGCGGAGGGCCGCCTCCGGGTGGCGGACCCCCGCCTCCCGGACCGCCGCCGCCGCGTGCGCCGCCCCCTCCCGGTGGAGGGCCACCCTGCCCCTGCGCCGGCCCGGACTCCCCCGAGCCTCCGAACGACCAGGTGCGCGCTAGCCGCAAGCCCAGGTTCACCATAGCTGGACCGCGTCCATAGTTGCGGCCGATGGTAGCTGCGCCCGCCGCCGGCTCTATGTTGAAGCAGCCGAATTGCCTGGTGTAGACAAGATCGCCCCCGGCGCAACTGGAGGCGCTCAGGCCGGCCACCAGCTCCGGACGTTCGGTCGCGAATCCGGTGTCGCTTGAATCGATCCCGGTGGTGATGTCGTATGGCGTTCCACTCTGCACCAGGAAGAACGGGCTGATGCTGAACTTCAACGGCAGCGGCAGGCTGCTGCCCAGGAGTAAACGATGCCGAATATCGGCGTACGAAGACGGACCCCACTCGGCTCTCAGGTTGTATGGGTCCGCGGGCTGGCCTTCGTTATCGTCCATCCCGTAAGACAGTCCGTAGAATCCGAATAGGAATATCTTCCCGAAATTCACGTTCGGACTGACCAGCAGCATGTTCGACCGGCTGAACCCCACTGTTTCGGTCAGCAGCCGGATGTCCGAATCGCCATAAGGATACACCCCGTCGAGCGGAGCATTGACGTTTACCGAGCGCTCCAGGTGTACGCCACGGCTGCCAATGTAACTTATGTTGAACCGGACGTGCGGATTCACTTGCCGATCGACGCCGACGCTGGTTTGATAGGTGCGCGGCGCTTGTATGCCTCCGTAAAGGAGTTGCAACTCTTGCGGTTGCAGGCTGCCCGCCAGAGTCGTCAGAGAAGGTATCGTCGGAAAAAAGTCGGGATTCAGAACCAGGTAGGATTCCTGCGTCACACCGTTATAGCGGCGCGCATTCAGGGTGTCGTTAATGGAAATGCGATCGTAGAATATGCCGAAGCCCGCGCGTAGCACGGTCTTGGCCGGCTTACTCGCGCCGCCGTCTACGCCCCAGGCTACCGCGAAGCGTGGCGCAAAGTCTCCATGATCGCCGATGTTGGTCTGCGCCTCGTACCGCAAGCCGTAGCTGAAGGTCAGGTTGGGGCGCGCCCGCCAGTCGTCGTTGACGAAAAGTCCGGCATCGATCTGGTTTACGGTGGTTGCGGGAGTGCCCGCGTTCAGGCTGAACTGCGAAGCGCCGCCTCCCGCTGCGCGAATCGCGGCAGCCGTCAGGCCCTCTTGTTCGAGCAGCAGCGTGCGCTCGTAGACTTCCAGCGCGGAAAGTTGTTCGGAAGTGCCCGCGATCGGCTGGTTGTCGACGTCCAGCTCGGGCCCGATGCCGCCGAAGAAAGTATAGGTCCCGCCGAAGTTATTGACCGAGGTGTCGCGCAGCAGCGCGCCGCGCACCCGGCCGCCCCACTTAAAGGTATGCGTACCTTTGGTATAAGTCGAAGTATTCGTCAGTTCCCAGTTATTCGCGATGTTCCCGGAATTGCCGATTTGGGCGCCGCCGGACTGAAATGCGCCTGCCACAATCAGCGCGGGAATGCTGTTGTTGGCGATGTCGTTCAGGTCTGACCGCATGTACTGGAAGCGCGTCTCATTGATGGCGCTGGCGCTGAGTACCGCCGTCTCGGTAACTTGCAGCGTATTCTCGGATGTAGCTTGATTGTAAGCCTGGTCGGCCAGGCTGAAGCCGCCGGCGCCCTGCTTGTCCAGTTCCGCGCGCGTGTTCTGATAGCGCACCGTCAGCGTGTTGTTTGTATTAATCGAATAGTCCACGCGCGGACTCAGTGTGGTCCGGTATTGCGGCGTCAGGATGGCTTGGTTGACGTTCAGCGGATTCAAGTTGGCGTCCAGCGTGGTGGCCAGGATAAATGCGTTTTCATCGATATTGCGGCGTTCGGCGTCGAAGCTGAACGAGGCTTTCGATTTGAGCAGGGGACCGCTCAGGTTCAACCCGTAGAATTGCTGTTGATAGGGGGGGCGCTTGGACTGGTCGAGCAACGGGCTGCGCGAGTTCAGGGCCTCTTTGTTGTATTGCATGAAGGCCTGCCCGCGAATCGTCCCGGTGCCCGGCTTGGTAAAGATCTGGATGCGCCCGAAACCCGGCCGGTCGTATTCCGGCGAGAATGGGTTGGAATTGATGCGCACCTCGCGGATGGACGATTTCGGCGGAAGTTCGCCGCCCGTGAACCCATCGATGTAGATCTGCGCTCCATCGGGGCCGCCCCCGGGACCGGCCAGCGCTTGCAGTTGCTGGGATAGCTCATCGGGGTCGTCCGATAGCGCCGCCAGCTCTTTTTCCTTAAGCACCAGTGCGTCGCCATTTTCGGCGGTGTCCACGCTCACGCGGTTGGCTTCAGCTTCGACATTCACTACTTGACTTTCCGCGGCAATAGCCAATTGCGCATCGAGAGCGGTCGGATTGACGATTTCCACATCCCTGCGTTCGACTAACGTGAAGCCTTTGGCCATGAAGCGGACCGTATATTTGCCGGGCTTCACGGCTTCGAATATGTACTTGCCGTTCGCGTCGGTGTTCGCGCGTTTTTCCACGCCCGGCCCGCGCAGTTGCACCAGCGCGCCCGGCACGGAGGCGCCGGATGGGTCGGTGACCACTCCGTGCAGGCCCGCGGCGGTCTGCGCCACGGCGCTTATCGATAGAGATGCTAATAGAGTGGTCAACGTCCACAGCCGGTTCATGATTCCTCCCACTCCAGTATTCGCGAAAATCGCCCCGGCGAATCTTAAGTTTTGTAAAAGGATCTCTGTCCCGAAAGCTCACACGAATCCGCTATACACAGTAGAGGTAAAAACAAGACTTATGGCTCAAATAAAGGTTTCGATCATGAACGATAGCCGAACGCTCACTGACGCCCAAGTCAGCGCCGTGGTGCCGGCTTTGCAAGTTCAGGTGTCACAGCATTTCGCGCCGCCATGGGGAGTTGATGCGGATCTCGATTTTGTACCGCAAGGCCAACAAGCGCCCGCCGGCCATTGGTGGCTGGTGGTGCTGGATAATTCCGACCAAGCCGGCGCCTTGGGATATCACGACGTGACGCCGGAAGGGCTGCCTTTGGGAAAGGTTTTTGCAGCCACGGACCTGCAATTTGGGACACAGTGGACTGTTACCGCGAGCCACGAGCTGCTCGAAATGCTGGGGGACCCGGCGATCAATCTGACGGCTCTTAGCCTGACGGATTTCGACGTCAACCAAAACGTGGTCGGACGCCTGTTCGCTTACGAAGTCTGCGACGCGTGCGAAGCGGATCCGGACGGATACGACATCAATGGGGTGCTGGTGTCGGATTTTGTATACCCGGCGTGGTTCGAAACGTTCCGGCAAACCGGCTCCACGCAATTCGACCGGCAACTGAGGATCACGGATCCGTTTCAACTGCTGCCAGGCGGCTACATCAGCGTCTACGATATGACGTCCGGAACCGGCTGGCAGCAGATTTCACGGCCTTTACCGCAACCCGCCAGGTTTCTGCCCGAGCGTGCGCCCATCGGCAGCCGGCGCGAGCGCCGCCGTACGCCGCGTAACCAGTGGCTGCGAAGCGCCGCGAACGCAGGCCGCCGCTAAGACGCTGGCGCGCGTCTGGCGCGGCCCACGGGGACCGCCTTCCCAGGCACGGCGAATCTTAAGTTTTGTAAAAGTCGCTGTATGTTCCCGCGTTCTTGAGCTACAACTAAATCAGTGAGACGAGTTCTGCTGGTGGACGACGATACGGGCCTCTGCGCCCTCATGTCCGACTTCTTCTCCCAACATGAGTTCGTCATTGAAGCGGCGCACGATGGCCCGCGCGGTCTGGCGCGCGCGCTGGAGGGCGAATACGATCTGGTAATCCTAGACGTGATGCTGCCCGTGCTGGATGGCTTCGAGTTGCTGAAACAAATCCGGCGGCGCAGCGCGGTCCCGGTGATTCTGTTGACCGCGCGCACCGCGCAGATCGACCGTATCGCCGGCCTGAACGCAGGCGCGGACGATTACCTGCCCAAGCCGTTCGGACCTGAAGAACTGCTGGCGCGTATGCGGGCCGTGTTGCGTCGCGCGGGGCAAGGGTCCACTCCATCCCAGGTGGCCGAAGCCGGCGGCGTGCGCGTCGATTCGCAGACTCGCAAGGCATGGCTCGTTGGCGAAACCCTCGAACTGACCGCCATCGAGTTCGACATCCTCGACTTCCTGGTGCGCGCGGCCGGCCGCGTGGTTTCGCGCAATGAACTGGCCGCGGTGCTCTACCAGAGGGAATCCACACCCTACGAGCGCTCCTTGGACGTCCATATCAGTCATCTCAGGAAAAAGTTGGAGCGCGGCGATCGAGTGCAGATCCGCACGGTGCGCGGCGTCGGGTATTTATTTGCCGCAGCGCCGGAGGGCGCGAAATGAGAACGGTCTTCGCCAAGATCCTGCTGTGGTGCTTCAGCGTCCTGGTGCTTTCGCTTGGCGCCTATCTGTTCATCTCGGCCGGATTGGCGTCCCGAATCTCCGGCAAGGGAGGACCGTTCGAAAGGACCGTGGCGTTCCAGGTGGACCAGGCCGAAGTGACGTATCGATCCGGAGGTCCCGCGGCGTTGGCCGCCTACCTGCGCAGGCTGCAAGCCTATTTCGGACCGGAACATTACTTTACCGATGCGAGGGGCAAAGACCTGGCGACTGGCGCGGACCGCTCCGCTCTTCTCTCAACCGCGCGCGGAGAATATAATGTGCCACATTCGCTTGGCGATCGGTTCGTGTTCGTGGTCGCGTCGCGGGACGGCGCTTACCGGCTGATCGCCACCGGCCGGCCGCCGTTTACGCGCTGGAGCTTTCTGCCTTACTATGGCCTGATTTTGTTGGTGGTTGCGCTGCTGTGCTGGATGCTGGCCGTCAACATCGCTTCACCCTTGCGCACGCTGGCGCACACCGTGGAGCGCTTTGGTCGCGGCGACCTCTCCGCGCGGGTGGCCTCCCGCAGGCGCGATGAGATTGGCGATGTGGCGCGCGCCTTCGACCGGATGGCTGAGCGCATCGAAACCCTTCTGACCGCCGAGCGGCGCCTGCTGCAGGATATCTCGCACGAATTGCGCTCGCCGCTGGCGCGTCTCAGCTTCGCGGCGGAGTTAACCAAGACTGCGGAGGATCGCGATGCCGCCGCCGCCCGCATGGCGAAGGAAATCGAACGGCTGACGAATCTGGTAGGCGCGCTGGTGGAAGTTACTCGCGTGGAAGGCGACCCTTCGTCGCGGCGGATGGAACCTCTCGACTTGGATTGGCTGGTGCAGGAACTGCTGGAGGCCAGCCGCATGGAAGCCGATGCGCGCGGCTGCAGTTTTCATGTTGAAACCGACGGCGCCCTGCCGGTGCGTGGCGACCCCGAATTGCTGCGCCGCGCCTTAGAGAATGTGCTGCGCAACGCGGTGCGCTACGCGCCGGAAGGCTCCGCGATCGACGTCCGTCTGGAAGCGGTTGCCGGGAAGGCGGCGATATCCGTCCGCGATTACGGTCCCGGAGTGCCGCAAGAAATGTTGCCCAGAATCTTTCAGCCCTTCTTTCGCGTGGACGGTTCCAGAGACAGCCAGACGGGCGGTGTGGGACTGGGTCTGGCGATTGCGCACCGCGCCATCGTCGCCCATCACGGGCGTATTACCGCGGAAGATGCCGTACCGGGACTGCTGGTGCGCATGGAAATTCCTCGGTAGGACGGGCCTCCGGCCGGTCTCGGAGGCGTATGCCCAGCCATGTTAAACTCGCAAAATCATGGCTTACTTACCCCTAATCGCAATCGGTTTGGTGGCTGGCGTTCTGGCTGGAATGTTCGGTATCGGCGGAGGATTGGTGATCGTGCCGGCCCTGCTTTATTTCATGAAGCTGGGCGAAGTGGATTCCATCGGCACATCGCTGGCCGCCCTGATCCCGCCCGTGGGACTGCTGGGTGCGATGGAATACTACCGCACCGGCCACGTGAACTTGAAATACGCGCTGGTGATCGCGGCGGGCCTGTTCGCGGGCGCATATTTCGGCGCGCGCATCATCTTGGCGCTCCCGCCTGTGACCATCCGGCGGATCTATGCCGTGTTTCTGGTGATCGTTGCAGTGCGCATGCTGCTGACCAGCAAGTGATCAACGCAGCAAGCGATTTCCGTTGGCGGCCTGCGGTTCGACGCTGACTACATCCACGAAAGAAGTGAGGCTGCGGGCGGCTTTGTCCGCGTCTTCGCCTTCCTGCAGCACGATCTCATGCTCAATCCAGTTGGAAAGCGGGATATTGCGGAAGAAGATGCGCTCCTGCAGCACCAGCGCCTTGCGATTCTGGAACAACAGCTTGTTGTCCTTCACGTAGTGCCGCTGCTCCACATGCACGTCGGCCAGAAAATCGTCCAGGGCTTCGCGCCGGGCGGAATCTTTGGCGCCGCGCAGCGCCTGTTCGAGCGAATTCTTCTCCGCCTCCATGGTGCCGCGGGCTTGGGCCATGGCTTCCCGCTCACGGGCCAGCGCCACTTCCATGCGGGACTGCATGATATAGAACGCCAGCAGGCCGGAGCCGACCGCCACGAAGCCTGGCAGCAGTATCCAAAGAATAGCGTCCATTGGCTATATGATAGCGAAAACCGTGGCCCTGCGGGCGCTTGCAGCTTACTCCTGTTGACTTCCGTCAATCTTCTGGTTGGCCAAAAGATACTTGAGTACTCCTAACTGAAGTGAACCCAGAGCGCCGAAAATCGCGCCGATCTGTGCGCGCAGGCCGCTCCCGAAGCCGCCATATTTGCCGATCCACGCCGCGGTGCCCTGCTGGCGGTCGGCTTTGCGCAACGCCGACTCTTCGGCACGCCCCTCGTGCCGGGCGCGCGCTTGCGGCGCAAGCAGGATTTTCTTGCCGGCGCGCCGGATTTGGTAGCACAGATCGGCATCGCTGCCAAATTGGCCGTAGCGCTCGTCGATCTGGCGAATGGCTGTGAACAGATAGCGGCGCATCATAAGCGCGGCGCCGCGCGGGTAATCGACTGGCATGGGATCCGGCCCGGGCGCGGCAGGGCGCCAAGTATCGTCCGGAGGAAACTTTCCCAACTGCGGCGCCGGGCCGTCAGCGGCGTCGACCAACAGCGGACAGACGGCTCCGGCGTCCGCCTGCGCGTCCAGAAGTTCGGCCAGCAGACGCGCAGTTTCAGGGAAGACCTCGGTGTCTTCATGCAGAAAGAAGATGTACTCGCCTTCGGAGCCGCGCACGCCCAGATTGAGGGCCTTCGTCAATCCGAAATTGCGCGGAATGCGGATGAACCGGGCGCGGGGGAAGTCGCTTTCAAGCTGCTGGCTGCCGTCGGTGGACCCGTTGTCCACCACCACGATCTCGATCGACTCGCGAGCTTCGGACCGCTCCAGCGCTTCCAGCGCGCGCCGTAACAGGGCTTTTCGATTGTAGGAAACCACCAGGGCCGATACCTTGGGGGGCTTCGGCGCCTGGCCGGAAGGTTCGGCCACTTTCAGCAGCTTAACACGGGGAAAGAATGGAACCGCGGATGGATGCGGGTACACGCAGATAAGGATTCAAGGGTTTGCCAGCACCCAGCACCGCTCTCCCCAAACCGGATTCTGCTATCTTGTCTTGTTCGACATGAATAGCTTTCAAGAGATCGCCAATTTCATCTGGTCGATTGCGGATGAGATTCTGCGCGACGATTTCAAGCGCGGCAAGTACCCGGACGTAATCCTGCCCTTCACCGTGCTGCGCCGCCTGGATTGCGTGCTCGCCCCCACCAAGGAGAAGGTCCTGAAGCGCCACGAGGAGCTAAGAGCCAAGGGCCTCGACAACATGGACGGCCAGCTTCGCCGCGCCGCCGGCCACTCCTTCTACAACACCTCAAAATTCGATTTCCCGAACCCGTGAACAGATCGCCAAGTTCCACGAGTACCGCACCGCCCTCATATCCGCCGCCGTGACCGGCAAGATCGACGTCCGCGACCCGCGCGCTGCGGTGGGCGGGTTTGACAATCGCTCGGAAGTTGACAAACACTAGAGTATGTTGTGCCGCAGACAAAGCTCATCTACTACGCGGAGCAGGACGGTACGGTGCCGATGGTCCAGTGGCTAACCAAGCTGCCTCATGGAGCTTACGCCAAGAGCCAGGCGTATCTCCGCCTGCTGGAGGCGGAAGGGCACGAGTTGCGAAGGCCCATTGCCGATTACCTGCGGGACGGCATTCACGAACTGCGACCATCCATCGCGCGCGTCCATTATCGTATTCTTTACTTCTTTCATGGCAGCGAGGCAGTCGTGATTTCACATGGCCTGACGAAACAGGACAAGGTGCCAGGCGCGGAGATCGAGCGGGCGATCGAAAGGATGGCGCGGTTTCGGGCCAACCCGCTGAAGCACACGTTCATCCGGCCGCAAGGAGAGTAGCGAAATGGCGACGAAAAGAAAGTTCTATTCGGAGGCGGTGCAGTATACCTGGGACCGGTTCATCGCGGGCCACCCTGAACGGGAAATGGCATACGAGCAGGCGCTATTCGATACCGAAGTGGCAACCAAGGTCTACGACCTCCGCACCAAGGCGGGGTTGAGCCATGGGGCCCTGGCGAAGAAAGTCGGCACTACCGCCTTGGTGATCAGCAGTCTGGAGGACGCCGACTACGAAGGCGACTCCCTCGCGATGTTGCGCCGCATAGCGGAGGCGGTCGGCAAAAGGGTCCAGATTCGGCTCATTTCCGCCGCCAAGCCGAAGGCGCCCCGGACTCGCAGGGTCGCCTAACCGGCGTTAAATGAGGTACGGCCCTTATGAAGGTCGCCTACAGCTTCAGCGTATTGCGCTACATTCACGACCCTGTGACACAGGAGTTCGTTAACATCGGCGTCGCCGTGTTCTCCCTGGAAGCCAGGTACTTCCGCGCCATCTGCACGACCAGCTATAGCCGCATCACCCATATGTTTGGGAAAATCGATGGGCGGGGCTTTCGGCAGTTCTCGCGTTACATCCAGGATCGGATCTGTGCCGTGGGCCGGGAGTACGAAGCTGCCTTGCCGCTCGAATCGGGGCTCAGTATCGAGGG
Source organism: Bryobacteraceae bacterium (assembly GCA_049516155.1). GTDB lineage: Bacteria > Acidobacteriota > Terriglobia > Bryobacterales > Bryobacteraceae > Bog-159. The sequence goes on along the minus strand of JBEKTJ010000226.1, from coordinate 455 downwards.
CATGCTGGCCAAAGTCCTGCCCGCCGACGACAGCGCTCTCCAGTTTTCAAGCGCCGGCGTGGGCCTCAGCGGGGACCTGGACCGGACGCTGAACGAGCTGTACCACCGGCACGTGAAGAGCTGCTCACCCGCCGGGGCTGCTCGGACATCCGGCGTGAGGGCATGGGGACTCGCCGGATCCCACTGAGGAAACCCGCCATGGATACTTCCGAAAAGGACTTCGAAACCGGTATATTCCGCTACCTGGCCGCCAACGGATACACTCCCCGCGACGACTCCGCCTACGACCGCGCCCTTTGCCTCGACCCCGACGCCCTCTTCCAGTTCCTCTACGCCACACAGGCAAAAACCTGGGAGAAGCTGAAGCTCCACCATGGGGGGCAGGCCAAGGAACGCTTCCTAAAACGCCTGTCCGATCAAATCGAAAAGCGCGGCACGCTGGATGTCCTGCGCAA
>JBEKTJ010000225.1:0-10704 GCA_049516155.1 Bryobacteraceae bacterium | reverse complement strand
GGCGACCGGCCCACGCTCGCCCAGAGGGTGGATTGCATTGCGCTGCTGAGCGCCATGATGCAGGATCTTTCGCGCATGGGCTACTCCCCAAAAACGGCGGACTTCAAACCAACCGTGTTGAGCATCCAGGAAATCTTTCAGGCAGGCGCCGCGGAGGACATCGACATCGGCAAGCGCGCCGAGGCGGCGGATCTGCTCGGCCAGGTGGGCGATCCGCGCCTGCAGCAGGACAACTGGGTGACGATTCCAGCGGCTCCCTTCCTGATGGGCGCGCAGAAGGAGAACGAGAAGGAACCGAATTACGATCCCGAGGCGTGGGATGATGAGTCGCCGGTCCACGAGGTCGGCGTGTCGGCGTTCCGCATGCAGCGTTACCCGGTAACCGTGCAGGAGTTCGGCGAGTTCGTGAAGGACGGCCGCTCCGAACCCCAAGATTGGGAGCGGCAGAAGCAGTATCCAAACCGTCCGGTGGTCGGTGTCAGTTGGTTCGACGCGGCCGCCTACTGCTCCTGGAAAGGGGGACGATTGCCGTCCGAAGCTGAGTGGGAACGGGCTGTCAGGGGACCGCAAGGCTTCCGGTATCCGTGGGGCAATCAACCGGCGCTCGACTCTTCGCGTGCGAACTACGAATGGAAGGTGGGGCGGCACCCCACGCCCGTTGGGCTGTATCCGAACGGAAACACGGCTGAGGGTCTGTGCGATATGCTGGGCAACGTCTGGGAATGGTGCGAAGATTGGTTTGGCCCGTATCAGGCGGACGGGCCGCGCGATCAGGAATACAAAGTAGTTCGCGGGGGTTCGTGGGGCTACAGTGCCAGGCTCGTCCGCGCCTCGATCCGTACCGGGATCGTGCCATCGGATCGGATCGACTATTTAGGGTTCCGATGCGCGGGGGAGTTCCGTTAGGAGTTTAGGGTTTTGAGTTTTACGGGGGATTCCAAAGGGGGCTGGCCCCCTTTGGGGAAAAATTTTTTCTGGGGGGCGCAATGGCAGAGACTGCAGTTGTAGTTCAGAAGGCATACGATTGGAACCTTTGGATTCTTCCCAAGGTGGAGAAGTTTCCAAAGTCTTACCGGTTCTCCGTCGGCCAGAACCTGGTGGCGACATCGCTCGACCTCCTGATGAATCTGGTTGACGCGACCTATCAGTCGAAAAACAGCGGCACGCTGGCCGCGGCGGTCAAGAATGTGAACCGGGCGCGCTACCTGGTGCGGCTATCCAAAGATCTTCGGCTACTGAACGTCAACGGCTACGAGTTCGCCGCACAAGGGCTCGACGAGATCGGGAGGATGGCCGGCGGATGGTGGAAGAGCGCCCGAGCGTCGGCGGAATAAGGGAAAGATCGATCGATGAAGCGCGCCGGTAATTTGTGGCCCCATGTGACGAGTTGGGAGAACCTGCTGGCCTCGGCGCTGGCGGCCGCGCGCGGCAAGCGCAAGCGCCCCGACGTGGCGCGGTTCCTGTTCGACCTGGAACCCAACCTATGCACCCTGCAGCGGGAATTGCTGACTATGAAATCTGTTGCCGATGCACCGGGCCGTTCTCGACACCAATGTGCTCATTTTCAGCCTTGCGCTCAAGGAGCGGGGCGTCCCGCCGGCTAACCCTGGCCTCGATTCGGAAAATTTCCGGCGAGCGCGCCCAGCGTTGTGCTGAGCTGGTGGCGCGCGGCTTATATCCTTAGTGTCCGCACTACTGCTATTACTGCTTGGGCTGCGCAGCCGGCGGCGGCTGAACGGTGATGGGCGGCTTGCTTGCCGGAGGAGCCATTGCCGCGGGGGCCGGTCCGAAATAATCGGGGTTCATGACCACAGGCGTGTTGTTCTTCAGATCGTCCATCGACTTCTTGACCAGTTCCGCGTCCAATTTCTTATCGATCTCCGCCCGCACTTCGACGAAGGTCTTCTCCTGTCTCGTCTCGACCTTAATGATGTGATATCCGAACTGGCTCTTCACCGGCTCGCTGAGTTCCCCCACCGGAATCGTGAAGGCCACCTTCTCGAACGCCGGCACCATGCGGCCGTGTCCGAAAGTGCCCAAGTCGCCGCCGTTGGCTCCGGAACCCGCATCGTCGGATTCGGCTTTGGCCAGCGTGGCAAAATCGGCGCCGTCCAGCAACTTCTTCCGGATATCCTGGGCCTTCGCCAGCGCTTCTTCGTCAGTCAGTTCCTTCGCGTCTTTTTTCAACGGGACCGAAGATCCCTTAAACCGAATCAGGATGTGACGCGCCTTCACCTGTAAATAGTCCGACTTGTGTTCGTCGTAGTATTTACGGGCGGCAGCTTCGTCCACTTTGGTGGTGGCCGATAGATTCTGATAATACTGGTTGGCCAGCAGTTGTTCAGCCTGAAAAGCCAATTGGTCCTTATATGCGGGTGTGTCTTCAAGCTTCAGGCGGCGGGCTTCCTGCGACATCACTTTGAACATGACTATTCTCTCGGCGAACTGCCGGCGGCCGGAGGTGCGCATTTGAGCGCGATATTGTTCCGGAATCATGTCGATCATATGGTCGAATTCGCCAGCGGTGATTTTTTCCTCGCCAATGGTGAGGACGACTGTCTCCGGAGGAACGTGAGCGGCTGGAGCCGGAGGCTGCATAGCCATGGCCGGCGGCTTGGCCGGTTGACCCGCCGGTGCTGGCGCGGGCGTGGGTGGTGGAGCTGGCGGAGTCTGCGCGAGCAGACAAACCACAGGTGTCAAGAAAAGCAAGAGGTGCGGAGATTTCATCTATTCCATGATACCAATAGCCTGGATCTGTTGCAGGCCCGGTTCCGGGACCAACGCGGCCCGTTACTGCGCCGCGAGGGTGGGGAGCTATTCGAAGCCATGCGCGCCACGCCGATTGAATAATTTAACGGTGCTCATATCTCATCCGCGCCGAATTGGATCCCCACACGCCTCCATTTGCAGAAATTGATCCGAAAACGCGATCGTCCCGCGGCGCCAGTTTAAGCGGTTCAAAAGGTGGTATAGTAAATTTGTCAGAGTGATTTTGGCATCTTCGCATTAGTCCGGTCCGCCGCCCTCGTCCGATCCTGCCCGATTCCAATAAAGTGAGCTAACAAAGGAAAAAGCATAATGAAGAATATTTTTGTAGGCAACCTCAACTTCGGGGCTACCGAAGCTGCGGTTCGATCTCTATTCGAAGCGTATGGCGCCGTCGAGCGCGTCAACATCGTTACCGACCGGGATACAGGTCAGGCAAGAGGGTTCGGATTTGTCGAAATGACCACCAATGCGGAAGCGGATCGCGCTATCGCGGAACTGAACGGCAGAGACCTCGACGGCAGAGCGCTGAACGTTAACGAAGCCCGTCCGAAAACCGACCGCGGATTTGCCGGTGGTGGCGGGGGCGGCCGCGGCCGCGGCCACAGTAACAGCCGCTACTAGCTACTCGCTGCAAACGGGATTAAGAGGGGCTGCGTCCATGGGCGCAGCGCCTTTTTCCTCGAACCCGCCACTTTCGACAGTAACTGCCATGGGTTATCGCAGATTTTAGGATAGGCAACTCTTCTATTTGTAGTGGCATGCGCCTGATTGCGGCACGGTTGCATGGGGCTGCGGCTTGACACCTACCAGCGGTTTCACGTATAATGGGAGCGTCTGAGCGCTTATGCCCACTCGCGGATCTTCTGAACTAAGTCAGACGATCTGATTCCCGCTTTCTTAGGCTACCGGACAACCGGGAGGTTGCTATGTTTGATACGCGCCGAAAGTTTACGGGAACCGAACACACCACGACGGTCATATTGCTTATCGTCGCTTTTGTCTTCAGTCTGCCAGTGTTGGCCGTCTCACGCCCGTTCGGGACTGCGCTGTTTTCGATGGCGATGGCATATCTGACGATCGTGAGTGCTCCGGTCCAGCCGCGATCGCTACAGACAATAGGCACAGTCTAATGACAGTCATCACCGTGAAACTCACCCCTGAGGAGCTTGATCTGTTAACCGCCCTGGCATCGGATCAGCTATTCCGCAGACAGTATATCGATCCCCGGATGCCCGGTAATAAGTCCAACCCAGCCGAGGTCAGGATGGGCAAGGAGTTAGTGGAGCGTCTGCGCCAAATGGCCGACCAGGCCAAGGGCGGGCCGATTTCGAAAAGAAACGGTGCGACTGCATGAGACGCCGTTCGGAAGGCCGGGGCAGCCACAGCAGGCGCCCAACCCGCCTCAGCCGGTCAGCTAGGACTCCGGATGCCATTTGAGCATCTGATTCCGCGGCCGTTCGTTCCGGTGGCTATCCAGGCGTATGCTCCCATGGAGTCCGGGGTCTACGGAATCTCGAACGCACGCGAGTGGATCTACATCGGCGAAACCGACAACATACGCGGCGCTCTTCTGACACACTTGGGCGAGTTTGAATCGCCGCTCATGCGCAGTAAGCCGGCTGGATTTGTATTCGAGGTTTGCGATCGGGCGGGGCGGCCCGCCCGGCAGGAACGCCTGGTTCACGAATACGGGCCCACTTGTAACCGGCGTTCCCCGAGGCTTTCATGATGTCCGCTGTCGGCACGGCCAGGGAGCCCAAGGAAAGTTCGGGAAGGAGCGCGAAAATGCAGTTTATTCTCACCGGCTTCACTCAAGATCTGGGATGCCGCGTGTTTGCATTCGAAGGCGTCGCCGTGGATCGAATGCGCACGCCGTTCACGGTCAGGGCCGATCTCGCTCTGATACGAAGATACGGAATCCAAATACAGGAGCTTCCGCTATTGTGCCGGAGCGTTCTGGAACGGCGCGACGAAGCCAACGCCACGCAAACCTTTGTCTTTACCGAGGACGAGATGCGCACCTGGTCGACCGCGCGCGCCGCAGCAAAGGACGAAGCCGCGCAAAGGCGAAAACCGCCGCGCAGGCACTCCTCCGAGAGTCTGGGAGCCGCTTGGCGAGGCCCCCAGCCGTAGCACCAGCGCTCGATTGAGGTTTCCCGTGTCCTCTCCACAATGTCCGCATTGCCGGTCCGTGCAGTTCAGAAGCGTAGGCGTCCGGAACGCCTGGGAGCGTGCTCTGCACTGGATTCTCCTGCCCTACCGATGCGCTCTTTGCGGCCACCACTTCTTCCTGTTTCGATGGCGCGTCCCAGCGTAGCGGGCCTCTAGGCCCCCGTTGCCCGACTGTTTTTCCCTTTAGCATTATCGAGTGCGGGCGCAGTCTTGGGGATACGGGTGATTGCGCCCGCCAGGTGTAACGGAGTTATCTATACAGACGCGCCCGCCATCAAAATGGTTAGCGTACGATTGTGAAAACCTGCACGCTGGCGAAGGCCTAAAATAGGATTCTGGCCCCGGCCACCCCATGATCCAGTCTTATCTAGGCTTTCGCCTCATTCTGGTCGCGCTGTTGATCGGACTGAACGGTTTTTTTGCAGCGGCGGAAGTAGCCCTGCTCTCCGTGCGTGGTTCGCGCCTGCGCCAGCTTGCCGAAGAAGGCCAGACCGGCGCGCAAACCGCGCTCAGCCTGCTCGCGAATCCGGCCCGGCTGCTCTCCGTGACCCAGGTCGGCGTCACCCTCAGCAGTCTTGGGCTCGGATGGGCCGGCGAAGAAACACTTTTCCGCATTATCCAGTCGTTCTTTCACCCGGATTGGGGCCCCGCCGCCGCGAGCGTCGTCCACGGCGCCAGCCTGCTGGTGGCGTTTCTGGCCATCAGTTACCTGCATGTGGTCGTCGGCGAAGTTGTGCCCAAGAATCTGGCCATCGCCACTGCGGATCGTCTCTCCGTCACCATGGCGCCCGCCTTGCTCATCTTTTATCGGCTCTCCCTTCCCTTCGTGCTGGTGATGGAAAAATCCAGCGGCGCCATTACCAGGATGTTGCGCATTGGCGGCCGCCATCGCGCCGGGGGGCATTCGGCGGAGGAGTTGAAGTTGATCGTCACCTCCAGCCGCGGCCTCGGCTATCTGCCCGAATCGCAGGAAGACATGATACATCGCGTGCTGGATTTAAGCGAACTTTCCGTGCGCGAAATCATGGTGCCGCGCAACGATATCGTTTCGGTTTCCGTGGACGCCACGCTCGACCAGGTCTTGCACGCCATGATCCAGTTTCAGCACTCACGCCTGCCGGTCTACGAGGCGAAGCCGGAGCAGATTGTCGGCCTGCTGCACTACAAGGACTTGCTCCCGGTTTGGGAAGAGCGCCGTGAGGCCATCCGCGTCGGCCGCCCCAGCCGCGCCTTCCGCATCCGGCGCCTGCTGCGCAAGCATCTGGTGGTGCCCGAAACCAAGCCGGTTGGCCAAATGCTCGCCGAGTTCCAGCAGGGCCGCTCCCACATGGCCATGGTGGTGGACGAGTTCGGCACTATCGCCGGACTGCTTACCGTGGAGGACGTGCTGGAGCAGGTCGTGGGACCCATTCAGGACGAATATGACGAGAAGAGTGCAGGGACAGCCGTTGGCTCGTCCGGCCCGGAATCGAGCGAAGTGGAACTCGACGGCGCCACCCGCATTCGCGACCTTGAAACCGAGTATGGTATCGATATTCCCGCGGAAGCCGGATTCGAGACCCTCGCGGGATTCCTGCTTTACCGCCTCGGCTACATCCCCCACGCCGGCGAACACGTGGAATACGACGCGCGGCGTTACACGGTCCTCGATATGGAGCGCAATCGCATCGCCCGCGTGCGCGTCGAACGGATTGGCGAGACTCGTTCGGACGCTCATCCGCGTTAGAATGCCATCATGGTAGGCATTGACGCGCGCGCCGCGCGCTACACCTGGACGGCTGCACTTGTTTTGTTACTCCTCTGGCTCGTCTACCTGATGCGCACCACTTTGTTTGTATTCATCGTGGCCCTGCTGTTCGGATATCTCCTCTCGCCCCTGGTAGACGTCATCGACCGCTTCCTGCCGGGCAAACGCACGCGGACCCCGGCGCTGGCTATCGCCTATCTGATTTTTATCGCCGCGCTCTTCATCGGCGTCACCCAGATCGGCTCCCGCGCTGTCGAAGAGGCCAATTCGCTCGCCAAATCCATGCCCGCCAAACTCGCGGGCTTCGAGCGGCCCAATGCCTCGTTGCCGGCCAGTGTGAACGCCTTCAAAGCGCAAATCGTGCAGAGGGTAGGAGATCAACTCTCCAGGAGTTCCGGCGATATCATCTCCTCGTTGCCCCGCGCCGGCGCCGAGATACTCAGCGTCGCCGGTAACCTGATCTACTTGGTCATCATACCGATTCTCGGCTTTTTCTTCTTGAAAGACGGGCACGAAATGCGCCAGCGCTTTCTTGAAATGATCGACGATCCGCGGCGGCGCGCCATGTTGGACGATCTGCTGGCGGATGTAGACCTCCTGTTGGCTCACTATATGCGCGCAATTCTGACCCTCTCGCTGGCCGCCTTTACGTCTTACTCGATATTCTTTCTCATTCTGCAAGTGCCGTATAGCATTTTGCTGGCAGCGCTGGCGGCAACGCTCGAATTCATCCCCATCATCGGACCGGCCGCGGCGTCCATCGTCATCCTGATCGTGGCCGCGGTAAGCGGCGGACCGGTTCTGGGCACGTTGATATTCCTAGGCGTCTATCGCATTTTCCAGGATTACGTTTTATCTCCGTTGCTGATGCGCGCCGGCACCGAAGTGCATCCGCTGCTGGTGCTCTTCGGCGTGTTTGCAGGCAGCGAACTCGCCGGCGTTCCCGGTGCGTTCCTCTCCGTGCCGGTGCTGGCTCTCATCCGCATCGTTTACAAACGAATCCGCCAGCAGCGTCTCGCGTCGGGGCTGCTGCAGCCTGCCCCCGCCGAACGCGCATGAAATTCCTGGCCGCGTTTGTCCTGCTTGTCTGCATGGCAAGCGCGCATGTCATCAGCATGAGTTCCGGCGATCTGACCATCGACGGAACGTTGGCGCATTACGAGTTCCGGCTGCCCCTCTATGAAGTTCCGCAAATCGCAAGTCCTGCCGACGCTCTCTTCGCGCATATCGTTTTCTCGAGTGGGGGACGGCAGGCACAGCTTCTGAGCAAGTCCTGCCGCGAGGATGCTCCGCACGGCTCATACGTGTGCACGGCCGATTACCAATTCGCCGCTCCGGTCGATACTCTGGACGTCGACTGCACGTTCCACGCGGTCACCGTGCCGAACCATGTTCACCTTCTGCGCGTCGCGAACGGCGCCAAACACGATCAGGCTTTGTTCGACATCTCGTTTCCGCGCGCTACATTGCGTTTCCGTCCGCCGACCGCTCTCGAAACCGCTATTTCGCAGGCAGGCGGCGGCGCACTGCGGGCCTTGGGTGGCGCGGCGCAGATCCTGTTTCTCGCGAGTTTGGTGCTAGCCGCGCGCACGCGCCGTGAGTTAATCGAGCTAACGGCCATGTTTCTGGCCGGCCAGATCGCCGCTGCGCTCGTCACTCCGCTAACCGCTTGGCATCCGCCCGCGCGTTTCGTGGAAGCCGCCGCCGGTCTGACTATCGCCTACCTCGCGGTGGAGATCCTGGTATTGCCGAAGGCTGGTATGCGCTGGTTGATTGTGGCGGTTCTGGGCGCATTTCACGGTCTCTACTTCGAGTTGTTTCTACGCGCCACCGATTACAGCGCACTGTACGTACTGAGCGGCGCAGTGCTCGCGGAGGTCGCCGTGATTGCCATTCTCGCGCTTGCATTCTCTTATGCGGGGAAGCTCCTGACGGCCTTAAATCCTGTGCCTGTCTGCGCTTCCGCGTTACTGATCACCGGCATCGCATGGTTCTTGCTGCGCCTCCGGAGTTAGTTTATTAAGTTCAGCCTGAATCGCGCTCGTCGCCCGCCAATTCCAATAGCCGCCGCTCATCGATCACTTGGACGCCCAGCCCGCGCGCCTTGTCCAGCTTCGAGCCGGCCTCCTCGCCCGCCACGACGTAACTGGTCTTCCGGCTGACCGAGCCGCTGACCTTGCCTCCCGCCGATTCGATCACGCGGGTGGCCTCCTCGCGGCTCAGGTTCGGCAGCGTTCCGGTGAGCACGAACGTCATCCCCTGGAGGCGGCCGCCCTTCTTGCGCTTGACTTCGTACTCGAATTTCAGGCCCGCCGCGCGCAGGCGTTCGATCAGCTCGCGATTGCGAGGTTCATGGAAGAACTGATAGACGCTCTCAGCGACTTTCGGACCTACCTCCTCGGCGCGCTGCAGTTCGTCCACGCCGGCCTGCGCGATGCGGTCCAGGCTGCCAAAAGCTTCCGCCAGGAACACGGCGGTGCGCTCACCCACGAAGCGGACGCCCAAGGCGGTGAGAATGCGCGGCAGCGGGCTCTCCTTGGATTTCTCGATATTGCGGATCACGTTGCCCGCGGATTTGGCGGCCATGCGCTCCAGCGCCACCAACTGCGCCAGCGTCAGCCCGTAGATATCCGCCACGCTATGCACCAAGCCGCGGTCAACCAACTGATCCACCAGCGCGTCGCCCATCCCGTCGATATTCATCACGCCGCGCGCCGCGAAGTGCAGGATGGACTCCTTCAGGCGCGCCGGACAATTGATGTTGATGCAGCGCGAGGCGGCTTCTCCCTCTTCCCGCACGATTTTGCCGCCGCACACAGGGCAAGTATCCGGCATGCGGAAAGGCTTGCGGTACGAACCTTGCGAATGTACCCGCACCACCTTGGGAATCACATCCCCACTGCGTTCGATCACTACCATGTCGCCGATCTGCAAACCCAGCCGCTCGATTTCGTCCTCGTTATGCAGCGTAGCGCGCGAAACGGTTACGCCGCTCACCTCCACCGGTTTCAGATGTGCCACCGGCGTGAGCGCTCCCGTGCGCCCCACCTGCACTTCGATGCCGTCGACGGTAGTCAGCGCCTGTCGCGCCGGATATTTGTAGGCGATGGCCCAGCGCGGCGCTTTGGCGGTGTATCCGAGCTGCTGCTGCTGCGCGATGGAATCGATCTTCACCACCACGCCGTCGATCTCGTATGGCAACTGTTCGCGCTTAGCTTCCCATTCCGCGCAGAACCGCAAGACCTCGTTCACGTCCCTGCAGAGCTTGCGGTTGGCGTTTACCTTGAAACCCATGCGCGCCAGTTCTTCGAGCGATTCCCAGTGGCGCGGATAGGCTGGCGCGCCATCCACCTGCAGAAAGTAGGTATAGTAATCGAGGCGCCGCGACGCCGTGATGGATGGCTCCAGCACGCGCAGCGATCCGGCGGCGGCGTTGCGCGGATTGGCGAAGCGCGATAGGCCGTGCTCGTCGCGTTCCGCGTTCAGCCGCTCGAACGCACGGCGGTTCATCACGGTTTCGCCGCGCGCTTCGAATTGCGCCAGGTTGGACTGCACGTGCAACGGCAGGGAGCGGATGGTGCGCGCATTCTCCGTGACGTCCTCGCCTACTGCGCCGTCGCCGCGGGTGATCGCCTGCACGAACCGCCCCTCCCGATATTGCGCCGCCATGGAAAGGCCGTCCAGCTTCAATTCCGTGACGTATTGGAACTGGGCGCCGCGCAGCAACTCCCGCACGCGGCGATCAAAATCGCGCAACTCGGTTTCATCCAGAGCGTTGTCCAGGCTCAGCATCGGTGCGCTATGCGCCACTTTGACGAAACCTTCGCGTGGCTTGCCGCCTACCCGCTGGGTCGGTGAATCGGGCGTGAGCAGCTCGGGGTGCTGCGCTTCCAAGTCGCGCAACTCCCGCATGAGGGCATCGTATTCGGCGTCGCTAATTGCGGGCTGGTCCAGGACGTAATACAGGCGCTCGTGATCGCGCAGGGTTTCGCGCAGCTTTTCAATCCGGGCGGAAG
>JBEKTJ010000224.1:0-10772 GCA_049516155.1 Bryobacteraceae bacterium | reverse complement strand
GTATTCGACGCGCGCACGTGAATCCAAGCGCCGGGCAGGATCAGCTTCAGTCCATCGGAGCGGTCGGTCTCGACCCCGGGGAAGCTCTCTTCGAGCGCCTGCATCAGCGTGCCGAGCCGCCCGTGCCCGTAGGCGGCTTTGCCGAACTTGCGGTAAAAGCGCGGCAGTCGGCCGGCCAGCGCGGAGATACTTTCGCCGGTCTCGGCCATACGCTCCAGCAGGAAGGCCATGCCGGTGTAGCTGTCGCGGCAGAGATGCACCGCAGGGAAGATGATGCCGCCATTGGACCCCTCGCCGCCGATGACGGCTTTGACGGCCTGCATCATCTCCACCACATTGGCTTCGCCCACGGGCGTGCGGTAGACGCGGCGGCCGTGTGCGGCGGCCACTTCGTCGATCACCGATGAAGTCGTCAGGTTCACCACCACGTCGCCGGGCAGGCGGCGCAGCGCGGCGTCCACGGCCAGCGCCAGCACGTCGTCGTTATCCAGCACGCGGCCGGTTTCGTCGGCCACGGCCAGGCGGTCGCCATCGGGATCCTGCGCGAAGCCGATCTCCGCGCCCGACGCGCGCACCAGGTCCGACAAATCGCCCAACGTATCGGGGCGCGGTTCGGCGATGCGCGGGAAAGGCTTAGTGGGATCCACTGAAATAGCGTGCAGGTCGCAGCCCAGCGTGTCGCGCAGAAAATTCACGGTCATCACGGAGCCGGCGCCGTTCACCGCATCCAGGGCCACGCGGAAGTGGCGCTCGCGGATGCGGGCGGCGTCCACATGGCGCAGAACGCGCTCGATGTGCAGGCGGGGAGCGGAGGTGTAGTCGCTGGTGGCGCGGCGGATTTCTGCGTTGGTGGCCCGGCGGAAATCGCTCTGGTGATAGAGGTCCAGCAGTTCGCCGCGCTCGTAACTGTTAAAAAAGAGGCCCTCCGAGTTGAAGAGCTTCAGGGCATTGTATTCGGGTGGATTGTGCGAGGCGGTAATGGCGATGCCGCCGCGCGCGCGGGTTGCGCCCACATAGATTTGGATGCTTGGCGTAGGCAGGACGCCGACGTCAACCACATCGCACCCGGCCGCCAGCAAGCCACACGCCACAGCGTGATGCAGCATCTCGCCGCTCGATCGGGTGTCGCGTCCGACCACCACACGTCCCGCGCCTACGTATGTCCCGAACGCTTGCGCGAAGGCGCAGGCCAAGCCCGGCGTGAGAAAATCGCCGACCACGCCGCGGATGCCGGAGACGCCGATTTTCAGTAGGTGTTCGCGAGGCATTCGGTCACCAGGGGACAGGCCAGGAGGCCTGTCCTACCGCTTCCAGGAGCGATTCGAAAAGCTCTTTTGGCGGATCGCCGCGCTGCTCGCAGATCACGCGCACGATCGGCTCTGTCTGGCTGACGCGCACGTGGAACCAACGGCCGGGCCAATCGACGCGCAGGCCGTCAAGCACGTTGACCTGGCCGTCGCTATAGCGTTCGCGCAGGTCCATCAGCAGGGCGGGGATGCGTTGTGTCACTAACGGCACCTGCCCCTTCAGCAGCGAATACCGCGGATAAGAACCCAGCACCTGGCTCAGCGTGCGGCCGCTTTCGTGCAGCATAGAAAGCACCGCCAGCATGGAGGCGATGCCATCGTAGACAAAGCGGAATTGCGGCATCATCACCGCGCCGGTGCCCTCTCCGGCCAGCGCGATTTGTTCCGGGCGGTACGTCGCAAGTGCGTCCATGGCCGCCTGCCGGCCCACGGGAACGCGCACGACTTTGCCGCCGTGGCGCGCGGCGATTTCTTCTAATAGCGCGGTACTCGATAGGTTGGCGATGATCAGCTTGCCCGGCGCGCGCGGCAGCAGGTAGTCGGCGAGCATGGGCAGAACCACCTCTTCGGAAACCGGCGTGCCATCCTCGGCGGCCAACGCCACGCGATCGGAATCCACATCGAATAGAAAGCCGGCATCCGCGCGCAAGGGCTTCATCAAGGGCGCAAGCTGCAAGGCTACGGCGTCGCGCGTGGTCGACGGCTCGTGGGCGAAACTGACGCCTTCGATCTGCTCGTTGATCAGGATGAATTCAGTCCCGAAACGTTCATTGGCGCGGCGCAGAATCAGCGACGACGTGCCATTGCAACAATCCACCAGGACGCGGAATTTGCGCAGGGCGGGGAAGTCGTAGTGGGCAGCCAGGTCGTCGAGATAACGGTCGATGGCGCGGTCTTCGGGCGTGACGCGGCCCATGCGCGTCCAGTCGACGAAGGCGAATTTTTTCAGATGGTAGATGTCCAGCAACTCGCTGGCTTGGGCAGTGGAAAGATAAGTGCCGTCGCGCGCGAAGAATTTTAGCGCGTTCCACTCTGCGCTGTTGTGGCTGGCGCCGATGGAGACGCCGCCGGCGGCATCCCGGCGGCGGATGGAATGCTGGATCACGGGCGTGGGGGCGATGCCCAGATCGATGACGTCGAGTCCGCAGGCAAGCAGGCCGGCCAGCAGTCCCTCGCGAATCATGACGCCGCTGGCGCGCGGATCGCGGCCGACCACCACCGCGCCGCCGGGTTCCAGGAACGTGCCGAACGCGGAGGCGAAATCCAGCACGTGCGAGGCAGTGATCCCGGATCCCACCACGCCGCGCAGGCCGACGTGGGAAATACGCAGCGATTTGGCGGCTTGGGTGGAGATCATCCTTGAATCGTTATGGAACAAGTTTCAGCAGGCCGAACGATTGCGGCACGTGAAAGCTGCGTTCTCCGGTCTGCTGCCATGCAATGAATTTGCGGCCGGGTCCGGAGCCCTGGCAGCGATAGAAATTGATGCGCATTTCCAGGCCCGCGGCGGGCGGGCGGCTATCGATGGAGCGCAGCGGGATTCGCATTTCGCCGTACCAGATCTTCTTGGGCACGTCGATACGGGCCTTCACCGCAAAGCCTGAATTCCACAGCCAGCCGCCTTCGGGGAGCGGATTCACCCGGTCGATATCCAGGTCCACCCATTCGCCCTGCGGGGAAACCTCGAATTCCTTATAGCGGGTGATGCGCTGGAAATCGCTGCCGACGAAGACTTCGGCCACATCCCAGTTCCAAAGCTCATTGGTCTCGGTGGTGTGCGAAGGGTTGGGTTTCAAATGTAATTCTTGGTAAGGGCAAGTGAACAGGAAGTAGATGTTCGAGCTAGTCCAGCGAGACCGGATTTCGGTGCGATGGCCGGGGACGGGCTCGCCGCGCGGTCCGTTTTCGGCGAAGACGCCGGGGACGCTTTTCCACCGCGCCGCCTGTGGGTCGGCGGTGAGCGGAAAATCGGAAGCGGCGTAGCGGCTGGCGATCGTGTCAGGGTCACGCGCCAGCAGCGTGGCGCCACCCAGCAGACTGAAGAAACCACAGATGAACACGGATAAACACGGATAACACAAGAAGCGGTGCTTACCGGTGTGCATCATGGTGCGCCATGGGTCCTGCATTGGTCCATCAGTGAATGGTTGCCAGGTATCCGCCCGTGCTGGAGTCCACGAAGATCGAGAAGTTGCTGGTGCCGGCGGACTCGCCCCAGATCACCCGCCAACTCGGATCGGGGAATTGCTTGTTGGCTTCCAACAAGAAAACGATCGGTTTGCCGGGATTCTTCTTGTCGTACTCGGCGCCCTTCGTCAGCGCGGTCTGATATGCCGCATCGGAATCGATCTTGATGGCTGCCATGGGGAAAGGCTTCTCCGCTCCCATGGGCACGCTCTGATCCGGCCCCGGAAACACGCCCTGGTGCAGATTGCCTTCGCCCTCCACCACGGAATAGGTGTAGCCGCGGGCCTTGTTCAGGCTGGCGGACACGAATAGGGCTTGCCACGCGGCGGCTTTTCCAGGCTCGGCCTTGACCTCGGGCAGCAGAATACTGATCACCTTGATGGGCTGGATATCGGGAGCCCAGCCACGCCCGGCAATATACATTTGCTGGAGCGCGTAACGGCCCGTCACAGGCTCGGGTGGCTTGACTTCAGCCTTTTTTTGCGGTGCGGTGGGTTCGCTCGAACACCCGGCCAGGGAGAGGAGCAAGGCGGCAGCGGAGCATAGTAGCAACGTTTTCATGGAGACCATCCGGCGAAGCCATATTCTAGCAAGGTCCGCGGCATGTATAATGTGACTAACGAAAGGGGGTGCTGCCATGCGGATGAGCATCCGGATACGAGGCTTCGCCAGCTTGGCGTTCGGAATCGCGATCTCCTCCCACGCCATATGGGCGCAAAGGACGCCGATCCCGCCACCTGGCGGAACTAGCACCGGGCCGGGCGCGGGCCGCCTTCCGCCTGCCACGCCTAGCCAGCCGAATGGGCCGCCCACCGGTTCCCTGAACGGCGGTATTTATTTGATCGGGACCGTCCTTCTCGACGACGGTACGCCGCCTCCGGATCCCGTGACCATCGAGCGAGTTTGCGGCGGGGCGCCGCGCGCGCAAGCCTATACCGATCAGAAAGGGCGGTTCAGTTTTCAAATCGGCCAAACTGCCGCCGTCATGCAAGACGCCAGCGAGGATGGATCCAATCTGCCCGGCACATCCCGCCCGGTGACCAGCTTGGCTAGTGGGACGGGGTCCCAGCAGGCGGTGCCCGGCGGGCCCGATCTGCAGCTTTCCAACTGCGACCTGCGTGCTGTGCTGTCCGGATTTCGCTCGGATTCGGTCAACCTGGGAGCACGGCGCCTCATGGACGATCCAAACGTCGGCACCATCGTGTTGCACCGGTTGGCAAATGTGGAGGGTTCGGCCGTCAGCGTGACCAGCCTACAGGCTCCCAAACCGGCCCGCCAGGCTTACGAGAGGGCCCTCCAGGACTTGCGCAAGAACAAATTGCCGGAGGCCGCCAAGGAGCTTCAAAAGGCCGTTGAAATCTACCCCAATTATGCCGCGGCATGGTATGAGCTGGGACGGATTCAGGCAAAGAACCAGGACATTGAGCAGGCGCGCAAGTCTCTTGGGCGCGCGCTGGCGGCAGACCCGAAGTTCATCAGCCCCTATGCGCAGCTCGCCGAATTGGAGGCTCAAGCCGGGAATTGGGCCGCGCTGGCGGATATCACCAGCCGGCTGATAAAACTGGACGCCATGGACTACCCGATGGCGTATTTCTACAATGCCACGGCCAACCTGAACCTGGGCCAAATCGATACGGCGGAGAGGAGCGCACGAGACGGAGCGAAGCTGGATACGGCACATCGTTATCCAAGGCTCGAACAGGTGCTGGGCATGATTCTGGCGCGGAAGAAGGATTATGCCGGCGCCGTCGCGCACCTGCGCAATTACCTGCTGCTGGCGCCCGACGCGGATGACGCCGCGCGGATGAAGAAGGAGCTTGCCGAACTGGAACGCCTATCGGGCGGCAACCAGCAGGCCAAGGCTGTTGTCGCGCAACCATGACGCACGAAAAGCCAATTGTGTGTTGAAATGGTGGGGCAGGCGGTTACGCCTACCCAGTCCGATGAAGAGGGGTCTTCTTGACTTTCGACGCGCCGGTAATTTATTCTAGCCATTCGTTTTGGCCATGCGCCGTAGCGCTGTGACTATGGGAAAAAACTCGTGCGGCGATACCGAAACCATCGAGCGGTTTCTGGACTCGACCCTGGAAAGCGTGGATAACGCCGAGGAATTGGCGTTGCAGGAAGCCGAAAAGGCCGGGGTTCCGGAAGACGATCTGCACAAGATTGCCATGGCCGTGCGGGAATCCATGGTCAACGCCGTGGTGCATGGCAACCGGTATAACGCCCACAAAAAGGTGCATCTATCGGTTTCCAAGACGCCCGGAGAATTTGTAGTACGGATCGCGGACCAGGGCGAAGGCTTCGATTACGACCATCTGCCCGATTGTCTGGCGCAGGAGAACCTGCTGCGGCATTCCGGCCGCGGCATTTTCCTGATCAAGGCTTTCATGGACGACTTTCGGGTGCGCCGCCTGGAACCGTCGGGTACCGAAGTAACTTTGGTAAAGCACCTGGTGTCGAAGTAAGAAGACGATAAGGAGGCATATTTCAGTGAGTGTAAAGTTAAGCACGAGACAAGTTGGCGACGTGAGCGTGGTGGATGTGGCCGGAAGGATCACTTTGGGCGAAGGGTCCAGCGCGTTGCGCGACCTCTTGCGCGACATGGTCGGCAAGAGCCAAAAGAAGATCTTGTTGAACCTTGGGGATGTCTCCTATATCGATAGTTCGGGGATCGGCGAGCTGGTGTCCGGCTTCACCACGGTGACCAACCAAGGCGGCCAACTCAAGCTGCTCAATCTGACCAAGCGGGTGAAAGATTTGTTGCAGATCACCAAGTTGTACACGGTCTTCGACGTGCATGACGACGAAGCCGCGGCCGTGCGAAGCTTCGCTTAACCGTAGGATCGGCGGTTTCTGTTGTGTGGCGGCTTCGTAGGTGCCGCCCAGCGTCTTTTCGCTTTTCCGACGCGTCCTTGAGGCATGCGGCAGTTCTACCGTCCGTTCGCCGTCGCCCTGGCGCTCTCGACTTTCGCTCCACTCGCCGCACGGCCGTGTTGCGCCGACGCTGCGGCAGGCGGCCGCATGGCGTTCGTGAGCCAGCAGAGTTCAATCAACCATATTTACCTCATGGACGTCGACTTCTCCGGTATCGGCAGCAACCCCACCCGGCTGACCAACGATGCGGAGGCGGAAAACTATCCCTCCTGGTCCCCAGACGGGAACCGCATTGCGTATCAACGCGATCTCAATGGCAGCGCGATCTATGTGATCGGCGCGGATGGGACAGGCCAGTTGCGCCTCTCTCCAACCCCGGGGTTCGACGTCACTCCGAGTTGGTCTCCCGACGGCGCCCAGATCGTATACGCAAGGCTGCTCGCCGCCCCTCAACCCAACCAGCCGCCAATGACCGACCTTCGAGTCATGAACGCCGACGGTACCGGCGATCACGCCATCCTGCCGAATACCCTGTTCAGTGTCGAGCCCCGATGGTCCCTCAATAATCAAGTGGTGTTCATGAGCTTGATGAGCAGTAGCGACCTGGAAATCTACGTGATGAACTTCGACGGCTCCGGCCTGCGGCAGCTCACCAGCGGCGCAAACAATGCCGACCCCGTGTGGTCCCCCGATGGAACCCGCATCACGTTTGGATCCGATCGCGAGGGTGGAAACAAGCTCAACGTCTTCGCCATGAACGCGGACGGCAGCCAGCAAGAGCAGTTGACCCACTTCGATGTGCCCGATGAAGCTGGCGACACGAATTGGTCCAGCGATGGCAAGAAGATCGCCTTCGAGTATGACATCGACGGAATGAAGCAGTCCAATCCCAACGCCTATGCCGAGGTGTGGACCATGAATCCGGATGGCACTGGCGAGATCGCCACGGGAGTGCAGTGCAGTGACGTCGGATGCGCGCCACGCTGGCAGCCGCGTATGGAACACGCTGCGTGTATCGGCGATTTCTATTGTGTGGCTGCTTCGTACTCGGCGATCTGGTCGGCGATCTTGGCCTTGTCGCCTACTACGACTGTGGTCATCCGCGCCGGAACCAGGTAGGTTTCCGCCATCTTTTGGACATCGGCGGGCGTCACTTCCATCACTTTCTGTGTGTAGGTGGATAAGTAGGATCGGTCCAGCCCTTGCGAATCCACGAAATGCAGTTGCGCGATAATGGCATCCGGGCTGATCGTGTTGCGCAGAATGAAGAGTCCGGCCAGATAGTTTTGGATGCCCTCCAGTTCCTCTGCGGATGGCGGATCGCGCCGCAGTCTGTCGATTTCGTAGAAAATCTCGTGCAGCGCCGGCCCCGTGACGTCGGTAGACACATCGGCGGATTGCATCCAGTAGGCGAAGTGCCGGCGCGTCCCGATCTTGCTGTGGGGCGAATACGTGTAGCCCTTATCTTCCCGAATATTGGTGGTAATCCGGGAGGCGAAGGAGCCGCCCAGCAGGGAATCCATCACGTCCAGCGTGATGTAATCCGGACTCGATGGCGCCGCTACCGGCAAGCCGATCAACAGGTTCGACTGCGCGGCTCCAGGCCGGTCGATGAACTGGAAAGAGCGCGTATTCACCGCGTCCGCCGGCCGCTTGGGCGCCGGCGTGCCTTTCGCCCACTTTCCGAACGCGTCTTCAATCGCGCGGCGCAGATCGCCTTCGAGCTTGCCCGCGATATACAGATGCGTGCGCGCCGCCGAGAAGTTTTCGCGGTAAAACTTCTGCACGTCTTCGATGGTGTAGCTCTGCAGCGCGCTCTCGGAAGGATACGCGCGGCCGTAGGGATGATCGGGAAACAGAGTGCCGAGGAAACGCTCACGTGCCAGCGAATCGGGCTGCGTTTTTTCAATGGAGAGATCCCGGACCAAATCGGCCTTCAGCCTGGGCAGCTCCGCCCCGGGGATTTGCGCCGCGGTGAGCACGTCGGCCAGCAGGGCCACGAACTGCGGTCCAAAATCGGAGAGTGCCACGCCGCCCACCGCGCTGAAGTCGGAACTGGCATTGGCTTCCACCTGGCCGCCCATCTCGGCGGCTTCCCGCGCGACTTGCTCCGCGGACCGTGTGCCAGTGCCCTCCTTCATGAGCGCGGCGTTCAGCTTAGACAGCCACACCTGTGTCGCGGATTCGTCGATGGCTCCCGCGCCCACGAAAAGACGCACAGCGACCTTTGGCACGGTCCCGTAAGGCACCATGGTTACCTGCATGCCGTTCGGCAAGGTGAAATCCGTAGTGGCCGCCAGTCGGAAAGGCTTCGGCGGCGGCCCTTGGGGCGGCGTTTCCTTGGGGCCTGCGAACACTTCGGCCGGGTTCAATTGGATTCCTCCATTTCCACAGCCATCTCCGCAGCCGGCTCGGATGCCGGGTCGCCTGCGCCCGGCTCGATCAGCAGCACGGTGCGGTTGGTCTTGCGCAGATATTCGCGCGCAGTGCGCTCAATCAGGTCGGGAGTCACTTTGCGGAATTCCGATTCGAGCGAATCGATCTTGGTAGGGTCGTCGTCGAATAGCGCGTAACAGCACATCAGGTCGGCGCGGCCGAAGCCGCCAAACTGGGTCAGCGTGTCGTAAAGGTTCGATCGCATCTTGGTGATGCTGCGATCCACCATGCGTTGGTCCACGGGCCTCGATTGCAGGCTTTCGACGACTTCGTCGATAGCGGCTAGTATCTGGCCAGGCTGGACCGTGGAGTCATGGAAAAGCGCCGCGGTCCACAGCATGGGACCATCGTAGTCGAACATATTCCCCAGTTCGTTGATGGCGCCGCCGATCTCGCCCGTGAATCCATGCTTCTTGACCAGTTCCTGGTAAAGCAGGCTGTCGTCGCCCTGCACCAGCATCTGATCGAGCAGGCCCATGGCGAAATATTCGGCCGAATTTCGCGGCGGCATGTGGTAGGAGAAAGCCAGAGCCGGACGGTTCGCCAGTGGGTCTTTGCGCGTCGCCGTCTTTTCTTCTTCCTGGCGCGGCTCGCTGAGATCGGGCGGCATTGGCAGATTGGCCGGCGCGATATCCGCGAAATATTTGGCGATCATGGCCTGGGCTTGCGCGGGCTCGAAATCGCCCACGATGGCCAGGGCCGCGTTATTGGGCGCGTAGTAGGTATTAAAGAACGCCTGCACCTCGCTGAGCGTGGCGGCCGCGATGTCCTTCAACTCACCGTAAAAATTGTGGGAGTTGTACCAGTTCGAGTTCGCGTATTGCGGCATCCACAACCAAGGGAACCCGCCGTAGGGCTCGTTGTGGACAGCCACCTCGACTTCGTTGATGACGACGTCCTGCTGATTCTTCAGATTCTCCTCGGTGATCGCGAGGCCTTTCATGCGGTCCGCCTCCGCCCAGAGCGCGGTTTCGAGCTTGTTGGACGGAAGCAGCTCAAAGTAATTCGTGAAATCGAACCGCGTGGACCCGTTGAGAACTCCTCCGTTTTCCTGCACCAGGCGGATGAACTCCATCTTGCCCAGGTTCCTGGAGCCTTGAAACATCATATGCTCGAACAGATGCGCAAAGCCGGTGCGGTCCTTGGGCTCGACGCGAAATCCGATGCGGTAGTAGATGGCGGTGACCACCGTGGGCGCCGTGGAATCGGGCGACAGGATCACGCGCAGCCCGTTGTGCAGTTTGTAATAGGTGATGGACACGGTAAAAGGCTCTACGATTCTCCTCTTGGGACTACCATAACATTCAGAGTGCCTGCAGGGCGCTATTCCTCTCTGGGGGAAAATGCGGTATCTAAGTTGGCGCCTTGGCAGGCTGAATGCCCGGCCCACCCCTGCGGATGAGTGTCAAAGCCATCGCTCCAGATCGGTCGCCTTGCTGCGCTGGATCGGCGGAGACTGCCGCGCGCTATTCGACTACGCCCAGAATTTCGTCCTCTTTCAAGATCAAGTACTCTTCTCCATCGAGCTTTACCTCCGCGCCGGAATACTTGCCGAACAGGATGCGGTCGCCGGCTTTAACCTGGGGCGCCATGCGCTCGCCGGTCTCCAGCAATTTGCCGCTGCCAACGGCCTTCACTTCTCCCTGCTGCGGCTTCTCTTTGGCGGTATCCGGAATAATGATGCCGCCGCGCTTGGTCTCACCCTCTTCCAGGCGCTTGATCACGATACGGTCGTGCAACGGACGTAGTCCCATCTTTATTGTTCTCCTATCGTGAAGATTATAGCGAATCGCAGAGCGGATCCTGGAGGACTGCCCCCCATCAATTCAGAATCTCCGCCAGACACCGGCCCACACTTCCGCTAGGCGTCTCGATATCCAAGTACGTCGCCAGCGTGGGCGCCACGTCGTTGACCGCAATCTCCTGGTCGAAGTGTCCTGCCTTAATACCCGGCCCCATGAAGAT
>JBEKTJ010000223.1:0-15032 GCA_049516155.1 Bryobacteraceae bacterium | reverse complement strand
TCCGCTTGCCCGATGGCGGCTCTTACCAACTCCCGAACGCCTTGAGCTTCCAAATCCGTCGCCTGCGCGATCCGGACGTGCCGAATCAATTTGCCCTCGCCACGCAGCAACCCGTCCGGATCCGACAGCAGGGAGCCAAAATTAAAGCCGAGGTTCACCCAATTGGCATGCGTGGTGGTGAAGACGAACGCGTCGCTGGGTCGCTCCGTAAAGGTGAAGTGGTCGGCGATGGTGTACACCTCGTAAACGAACTCGCTGGCTTCCGGTGCTTCTTCGAGGATCAGTTTTCGCACAGCCAGTGCGAGCTTCTGTATCACTTCCCCGTAAGGCTGCAGGAGTTTGAGGTACTCCGGATCGGGTGGTCGCAAGCGCACCTAGCCAGTGTATCCCACTGGTGGTTCTGCTATCCGGGGAGGTATTCATTCGGGCGTAGTCGCCCCAACCTGACGTGTCGTGCTTGGGTTCCCGAAACCGGGTTCGAGGCGATCACGACGCCGCCGGCACCAGCCGGCCCGCGCGCTTCCCCCAAGCGGGCTTCAGGCCAGCGTCGGCCCATTTAGATGAGTCGCGCGTCTTCCGGTCAGTTGGCGTGACGCGCACATACCAGGATATATACGGGGCGGGCGGGAGCGACTGCGTTCATCCCCGACATTGCCCCACGACTTTGCTCTGTCCCCGCCTTTGGGCTACCCGGCTCCCGTGCACGATAATCCAAACTTCCCCGATTTTGTTTTATAGTGGGGGGGAGTGCGTTCCATTGCGCGGCGATTCACAGGCGGCCCGACGCGCTGGCCCTGAGGAGGAATTCTTTTGGCTGTGGGGCAGCAGGAAGCAAAACAGCGCGACACACTGCTTCTTAGTCACGCCAACCCGGAAGATAATGAATTCACGGTGTGGCTCGCGTTGCAGCTCGCAAACCACGGCTACAAGGTCTGGAGCGACCTCACGAAGCTGCTTGGCGGAGAGGTGTTCTGGGACAAGATCGAGGATGTGATTAGGAATGGCGCTGCCAAGGTGCTCTACGTTCTTTCCAGAGCTTCCAATACGAAAGACGGCCCGCTTCGCGAGATGCAGCTTGCGCAAACCGTCGCGAAGAAGGAGCGACTCGGGGACTTCGTTATTCCACTGCACGTCGACAATCTGTCGCACGGAGACGTCACAATCGAGATCACGCGCATCAATTCGGTGGCGTTCGACCAGTCATGGGCGGCCGGACTCGCTGTCCTTCTTGAGAAGTTGGAAACAGATCGGGTGTCCAAGGACCCTCGATTCAACCGGACAGCCGTCAACGACTGGTGGCGCACGAAATTCAGTGCCGAACAGGGTCTACGGCAGGAACCGGAGGAGTATCTTTCAAACTGGTTCCCGGTCAAACTGCCCTCACACATTTACTTCCACACGATTGCACGAAAGATCATTGGCAAGATCGATGTTCCATTAGCCCTTCCCTACCCGGCCGTCCAAGACGGAATCTCGCTGATCACGTTTGCGGAGGCGGCGGACTTCGACCGGAGGCTTGGGCCGGAGGTTTACATTTCCCAGGCCTCTAAACCTCTTGAGGTGGCACCATTGTTGGAAAAGGCGAACCTTGGCAAACACCTCTTCCAGCTTCTCCGGCTCGCCTGGGAGCACATGTTGGCTGAGCGGCAACTCCCGGTGTACGAACTCGCCAATAAGGCACGATGCTTTTACTTCCCGAAGGATCGAGTTCCCAACGACAAGGCCTTCTTCACGGGTGTTGAGGGCACCCGGACGTACCGTGCGATGGTCGGCTACAGCACCCGGACAAACCCGACGACTGGAGTGAGCTTAAAGCGGTATTGGCACTTTGCGATACAGGCGAGGCCGCTCATCCATCCCACTCCCGCTTTTGTTTTCAAGCCACACGTTTTGTTCACGAACGATGGCGTGACCCTATGGGAGAGCAAGAAACGACTGGCATCGGCTAGGCGCAGTCAATGCAAAACCTGGTGGAATGACGAGTGGCGCGACCGAATGCTCGGCGTGGCGAGGCACCTGTGCCGCGACGGCGCCGAAATCCAGATGACGCTCGGGAGGGCCGCCAGCCTCACCGTGGCACCCACTCCCCTCTTGCTTCAAAGTCCGGTATCGTATACAGACCCACAGTTGCTGAGGTTTTCTGACGACGTGGATCTGGCCGACGACTACGGACGCGACGCCGGAGACGAGGACGCGTTTGAGGACGCGCCAGAGGTAGACGCCGAATGAACGAACTCATCCATGTCCCCGAGCCCCTTCTCTTATTCAGGCATAAACAGGCAACGGAAGATCCGCGCGACGGTCTGACATTATTTGGCCCTCTCGACGAGGGCAAGCCGTATGGCATAAAGGCGGGGGTCATCGGTACAAAATCGGGTATCGAGTATTTCGAGCGGTGGGTCGAATGGGTGCAACGCCCGGTGTTCACGCGGCCGCCAGTGCTTGGGCGTCCGCCGTTCCCAGGATTTGAGACCGTCTTTCGCACTCTGTGGAATATTCAGCCGGTTCTGACACTGACGGTGTCGGATGACGAAATCGATGAGTTCCTTTATCTCGACGAGCCCCATCAGCGCGTGTATGGAACGGTCGGGGTATTCTCAAAACGCATCCACGACGCCAAACGAGAGGAGGAAGAAAAGCCCGAGATCTGGTTCGTGGTCGTGCCAGACCGGGTATGGAAGTATTGCCGGCCCAAATCGGTGGTCGAACCAGAACTACGACAGCAGGCGCGGAAAGCGTTCACGAAACCGAAGGCCGCAAAGTCTTTTTATGAGACCCGTGCGCTGTTTTCGGAGATGGAGCAGGATGCGACGCCGTACGTGTACGAGGAGCAATTCCATAACCAGCTCAAGGCCAGGCTTCTTGACGATATGGTTCTGACCCAGATCGTCAGAGAAAGCACGCTCGGCAATATCGGTAATCCGGCCGACCCCGGCATTGATCGACGACAGGCCGCGCGCCAGTCTGAGATCGCCTGGAACCTCTGTACCGCCATCTTCTACAAAGTGGGAGGCCGGCCATGGAAGGTCGCCGATATCCGCGATGGCGTGTGCTACGTGGGTCTGGTTTTCAAGAAGGATGAGACAACGGGAAGCACGAGAAATGCCTGCTGCGCCGCGCAGATGTTCCTGGACTCGGGCGACGGAGTCGTCTTTAAAGGGGCGCTTGGACCCTGGTACAACGACGAAACCGGCGATTTCCATTTGAGCTACGACGCCGCATTGAAGCTGGGCAAGTTGGCGGTCACGTCGTATACGAAAAGAGTTGGCGAGCCGCCAAAGGAAATGTTCATTCACGGCCGCGTGCGGTTCGAAGATAACGAATGGTTCGGCTTCAGGGACGCGGTAGGCCCCGCAACGAATATCGTTGGCGTCCGCATTCAAGAGGAGAAGAACCTGAAGCTGTACCGCAAGGGTCAGAATCCAGTGCTCAGGGGTTTGGCGAGCATCCGCGGCGCTCGTGGCGCGCACTTGTGGACGCGTGGGTGGACGCCGCGCATCCAGACGTATCCGGGGCGCGAGGTACCCAATCCCCTCATCATCGAAATCAGCAAGGGTGATGCAGCTATTGAGGTGGTATTGAAGGACATTTTGGCCCTCACAAAGCTCAACTACAACACCTGCATTTTCGGGGATGGCACACCGATAACGTTGAAATTTGCGAACGCCATCGGCGAGATCCTGACGGCTGGCCCGCTCAAGGACGTGCCCCCGCTGCCCTTTGGGCACTACATCTGATTTGGTCGGTAGCGGTAGTCAGACCGGGGGCGGCAAGGAAAGTTGCACGGGCTTTCAGCGATTCCTCCTGCCAAGCGCCGGTCACGGAAATCGCCAGGAGTAAGCTCTTGGGCATTTGGCTGCGTAGCCGCCAACCTGGACTTAAGCACCCGCCGCTTAGAAGATGCCGGCATGGCCGGTCGGGGCATTCGCCGATAAGATTGAGCATGTCCAACCTGTTGCAGAAAGCGCTCGAAAGAGTCGTCGCATTGCCGCAGGATGAGCAGCATGCCATCGCCTCCCAGATCCTCGCGTCGCTGGCAGATGAAGACGCCTGGAAGAAGCGCTTTGCCGAAAAGAGAGACGTGATCCGGCGCATGGCCCGGGAAGCGCCCGAGGAAGACGCGAGGGGCGAGACGAAGCCGTTGAACGAGTTGCTTTGATGCACTCCCAGACTACCCGGCGATTTTGGCGTTTGTTCTCTTGCCTTCCGCCGGATGCTCAGCGGAAGCGCCCAATCTCAACCCAGAGGGTGAACTCCTTTCATTGCCGTGCTATACTCGCATCGATTGGTCAACGCCTTCCACGCCCGGTCGTTCGGCGTGCCGTCCGAGAGTCTCCCAATGACTGCCCAACCGTTCGCATTTTCGATTTTTATTCGCCCGATTAGCCATCCGCTGCCCGGACCCGCCGCTACTGGCCCGGCCTCCCTGCCGCCGGTAGCATTTTGGTCATTTTGTCATATCACATCATTTATTTTCAATGACATAGTGGCTTCGTTGGGTCAAAATCCAGGTGCCGCGTCGATGGACGACCCTGCACAATCCCGCCCAATTCTGCACAACTGGCGCCCCGCCACGGCCCGCCGGCGCCTTTCCGCATGGATCCCCGCAATCTGCACAGGTCTGCTGTGCCTTGCCGCCGGTACGGCCGCCGCCGAGGAATCCTGGCCCCAGTTCCGCGGACCGGCGGCGGGCGTGGCCGACGATCCCGCGCTTCCCGAAACCTGGAGCGCCACCACCAACGTCGCCTGGAAACTCGACATCCCGGGCCGCGGCTGGTCGTCCCCAGTCGTAGCCGGCGACCGCATCTTTCTCACCTCCGTGATCGCCGCCCAGCCCGAAGAGGCTCCCAAGAAAGGCTTATACTTCGGCGGCAACCGCGAAGCTCCGCCGCCCGACGAGCATCGCTGGATGGTCTACTGCGTCGATTGGAAAACCGGCAAGCTGCTTTGGGAGCGCGAAGTGCATCGCGGCAAAGCGCCCGCGCGGCATCTGAAGAATAGCTACGCCTCCGAAACTCCGGTAACCGATGGTGAACGCGTCTACGCCTACTTCGGCAGCGTGGGTGTGTTCTGCCTCGATTGGGATGGCAAGCTCGTCTGGTTACAGCCGTTGGGGCCGTTTCGCATGCGCTATGGCTGGGGCGCGGCTTCGTCGCCCGTGCGGCATCAGGGGCGCCTCTACATCGTCAACGACAACGAGGAACAATCCTTCCTGGAGGCGCTCGACGCGAAGACCGGCAAGCAGATTTGGCGCGTGGCGCGCGACGAGGGCAGCAACTGGGCTACGCCCTTCATATGGGAGAGCGGCAAGCGCACCGAAATCGTGACGTCGGGCACGCGGCGCATTCGCGCTTACGACCTGGATGGCAAGCTGCTCTGGGAGTTGGGAGGCATGTCGTCCATCGCCATCCCCACGCCGTTTGCGAAGCTCGGCCTGCTCTACGTAACCTCGGGTTATGTGGGAGATCAAGTACGGCCGATATACGCCGTACGTCCCGGCGCGTCGGGCGATATCAGCCTGAAGGGCGATGAGACCAGCAACGAATTCGTGGCGTGGTATCAGCGGCAGGGCGGTCCCTACAATCCGTCGCCGCTGGTTTATGGCGATTACTATTACACCCTGATGGACTTCGGCTTCCTCACCTGCCGCGACGCGCGCACCGGCGCGGAAGTCTACGGCAAACAGCGCATCAACGCGCAGGGGGCGGCCTTCACCGCATCTCCCTGGGCGTACAACGGTAAGATCTTCGCGCTCAGCGAGGATGGCGACACTTATGTGATCCAGGCGGGACCCGAGTTCAAAGTGTTGGGCAAGAACTCGCTCGACGAAATGACACTGGCAACGCCCGCCGTCTACCGGTCCAGCCTGATCGTGCGCACGGCATCGAAACTATACCGCATCGAGAAAGCGAGATAGCCATGCTCGCAAACGAAAACTGGAGGGCGGGCAATCCTGCCCGCAGCCGCCTTTTAGGCGGCCTCTTCTCGGTTCTAATCGCACCTTTCCTCATCACCTGCCTGCCTGCCGCCGCGGACGACTGGCCGCAGTTTCGCGGCAATCCCGAATTGACTGGCGTGGCCACCAGCGTGGTTCCCGCCACGCTCAAGCTATTGTGGACTTACGATGCCGGCGAGGGAATCCAATCGTCGGCGGCCATTGCCGATGGCGCCGTCTATGTCGGCGTGGAAACCGCCGATCTCCTGGCCATCGACCTGGCCACCGGCAAGCTGCGCTGGAAGTATCGCGCCCAGGATGGCATCGACGAATCGTCGCCGCTGGTGCACGATGGCGTGGTTTACGTGGGCGATATCGCGGGTACGCTGCATGCCGTGCGCGCCACCGACGGCAAGGCGCTATGGACCTTCAAGACCGGGAGCGAAATCCGGTCTTCCCCGGTGGTTGCCGGCGACCGGCTATTCATTGGATCCTACGATGGCAACCTGTACTGCCTTTCGGTGAAAGACGGCAAGGTGCTGTGGAAGTTCACCACCAGCAGCTACGTGCACGCCACGCCTGCCATAGCTGGCGGCCTGGTCTACATAGCCGGGTGCGACGAGATTTTTCGGGGGCTGCGCATCGCCGACGGCAAGGAGATGTTCCAATTCGATTCCGGTGGATACACCGGCGCGTCGCCCGCCATGCTAGGCCAATGGGCGTATTTCGGCACCTTCAACAACGATGTCGTGGGTGCGGATCTAAGCCGCAAGCGGATCGCATGGCGCTACGAAAACCCCGCGCGGCAGTTCCCCTTCTACTCTTCGGCGGCTGTGGCCGGCGACCGTCTGGTGTTGGGCGGACGCGACAAAGTGGTGCATTGCCTCAACGCCAAAACCGGGAAAGCGATATGGACGTTTGCCAGCCGCGCGCGCGTGGATTCGTCGCCTGCCATTGCCGCCGGCCGCGTCTACGTCGGGTCCAACGATGGCCGATTCTATGTGCTGGATCTTGCCACTGGGAAAAAAGTATGGGACTTCGACGCCGGCGCGCCGCTCTCGGCTTCGCCGGCGATAGCCGAAGGGCGCATCGTAATCGGTTCGCAGGATGGCAAGCTATACTGCTTCGGAGCATGATCGTATGACGAAAGCCGCCAAGCCGGCTAAAGAGGATCGGCGATTGGTCCGGCTTACGAAAATCTGCATGGCCCTGCCGGAAGCCACGACTTATCGGCATGGCTCGCACGCAGGTTTTCTTGTCCGGAAGAGGACCTTCGCCTATTTCCTGAACGACCATCATGGCGATGGCATCGTGGCGGTCACCGGCAAGGTCCTCCCCGGCGATAATAAGGCGCTGGCCGCCGCGCAGCCAGAAAGGTTCTATCTGCCTGCGTATCTCGCGCCCAATGGCTGGGTCGCGCTGCGTCTGGATGTGGGCGAGGTGGACTGGGATGAAGTGACGGAACTGATCGCATGCAGTTACCAACTGGTCGCACCCAAGCGGCTCGCCGCACTGCTCGATCAAAAGCCAAGGGTCGCGCCGTGACGCCGCAACTGGAGACGCCGCGCCTGTACCTGCGCCCGCTGGAATTGGCCGATGCGGAGCAAGCGCAATCGCTGTTTCCCCAATGGGAGGTGGTGCGGTATCTGGCGAATCAAGTCCCCTGGCCCTTCCCGCCCGACGGAGTTTACACCTACTATCGCGACGTGGCGCTGCCGGCGGCCGAACGCGGCGACGCATGGCATTGGACGCTGCGCTTGAAAAGCGATCCCGGTCGCCTTATCGGTTGCATCGCCCTGATGAAGGGTGAGGAGATCAACCGTGGCTTCTGGCTGGGCGTACCGTGGCACGGGCAAGGTTTGATGCGCGAGGCTTGCGATGCGGTGACCGATTACTGGTTCAAGACGCTGGGTTTTCCGCTGCTGCGCGTTCCGAAAGCGGCCGTGAACACGGCATCGCGGCGCATTTCGGAGAAGCAAGGCATGCGCCTTGTCGCAACCAAGGAGGGCGAATATGTTTCCGGGCGTCTGCTCACCGAAGTGTGGGAGATTACGTCGGAAGAATGGAGGGCGCGGAAGGCGGCATCGATCGTATGAAGCCATTTCCCAGGGAACGCTTCGCTTCGGATGTGACGCTCACGCCTGCAATGGCCTCGGCGTATGCCGCAGCCGCGGGCGACACCAACCCGGTTCACCACGATTCCGCGTTCGCGGCCGCCACCCGTTACGGCCGGCCCATCGCCAGTGGAACGTTTACCACGGCGCTGCTGCTGGGACTAACGGCATCGCATTACTCCACGAATGCGGCCATGGTGGGCCTGGAGTTCTGGGTGCGTTTCCGGCGGCCAATTTATGCGGACGAGACCATTCGCCTGGAGTGGCTGGTGGTGCGGGTGACTCCGAACCCGAAGCTCGACGGTGACGTCGTGGAGCTGCGCGGACGCATTCGGAATCAGAGCGGCGATACTGTACTGGGCGCCAAGGGACGCATATTGGTGACCGATCGTTTGTAGCTTTCGTCGGACGGGCGCGTCTGTTGTAGGATTTGCCATAATATTTCAGATGGCATCCGATCCGAAGCGCGACCTCTTGCGCCACACTATCGCCACGCTCGCCTATCGCGGCGGCAAAGCCGTGCGCGGTGCGCCGCCCGAATTCGCCGGCTACCGCGCCGCGGAAACGAAGCGCACGCCGGCACAGATCCTGGCCCACATCGGGGACTTGCTCGATTGGTCGCTCTCGGTGGCAAGAGGCAAGGAAGAATGGCATAACTCCGCGCCCCTGCCGTGGGACCCGGAAGTGCAGCGGTTCTTCGCGGCACTCGAACGATTCGACGCGTACCTTGCCTCGGATGCTCCGCTGCACGAGTCGGCTGAGAAGCTGTTCCAGGGTCCCATCGCCGACGCTCTAACGCATGTGGGCCAGATCGCCATGCTGCGGCGCATGGCCGGATCTCCCGTTCGGGGTGAGAACTACCATCGTGCGGAGATCGCCGCCGGGCGCGTGGGGCCCGACCAGACCCCGCCGCACCGTGAGTTCGACTGACACAATATAATGCACGGAATGCCCCTATTCTGTGCTAATCTTCAGAACATGCGTGGGCGCTTTTCTCTAAATGCGCTGCTTATTGCCGTGTTTATGGCGTTGCTCATAACCTACGGCCTTACGTTGCCGCTTCGCGCCGCCGATCCCAGTCGCGACTTTTCCGGAAAATGGGTGCTGGACACCGACGCGAGCGACCTGTCTTCACTCGGAAAAGTCGAAACCAATCTCACTGTTTCGCAAGGCGGCAGCGGTATCCTCTGCTCCACTGGGACCGAGCAATGGTCGTACGCGCTCGATGGCAGCGAGACGCGCAAACAGTTCGATGAGGAATCCAGAAGCGCAGTCGCTAAGTGGGAAGGCGCGGCGCTGCTCATCAACATCCAGGTGACCGGCATCCGGCATTACACCGTGATGGACCGCTGGGAGTTGTCCCGTAGCCACAATACCCTCACCATAACGCGGCAGGTGGTGCGCGCCGATGCGGAATCGGAAGGCACGTTGGTATTCCGGCGCGAAGGCGTCCCTGTGGCGGTTCCCCCTTCAGCCGGATCGGCGGAACAGTCGGGTGGCGCGCCCCCGGCGCCGGGTTGGCGTCAAACCGAACCGGGTAGCGCGGGTTCCCAACCGGTTTTGGCCAGCCGGCCCGCGCCCGGCGTGCCTCCGGACATCACCGTCCCCACCGGGACGCGCGTCCTGCTGACGCTCATCGGTGAGGTGAGCACGAAGCACGCCAAGGAAGGCGATCATGTCTATCTTCGGACGGCGACTCCGGTGGCTACCGGTGGACGGCTGGTCATCCCCAGAGGCAGCGATGTGGAAGGCACGATCACCCGGGCCAAGGCGGCTGGCAAAGTGGTAGGCAAGGGCGAATTGTATATCCGGTTCGATTCGCTGATCCTGCCCAACGGCGTATCGCGTGATTTTCGCGCCCGGCCGCCGGGAGAAGAGGGCAAGGTGGAGGGCAACGGCAAGACAGCCGACGGCCGTACCGTAATCGAGGGAGCCGGCGCCGGCGGTGCAATCGGCGCCATTACACACGGCTTGCCCGGCGCGGCTGTCGGCGGCGTGGGCGGCGCTCTGGCGGGAGTCCTGCTTTCACGAAATCAGGACGTGGTCTTGCACTCGGGCGCGCACATCGAAATGGTCTTGGATCGGGACTTGGTGTTTCATCCCGAAGAGCTTCCGTAGGGCCATTTGCCGGTGTCATCCCTCTTTCTTCATCTGCTCGACGAAGCTTAGAATGTCGAACGTCTTGATCGCGCGGTCCGGGAAGAAGCTATTCACGGCGTCCTGCTCATCGGTGAATAAATCGAACACCGTGGCGAGCTTAGTCATCACCAGCAGTTCGACATTGCGGCGATTCAGATTCTCCAGCTTCAGCGCGCCGCCTGACTTGCGCTGACTCGTGGCGCACATCACCAGCGCACCCAGTCCGGTGCTGTCGATGTAGTCCACGTTGGCTAGGTTGAGGATGATATTCTTCGATCCCGCGGCCGTCACCGCGGCCACCTTATCGCGTAAGGCGCCAGCCTCCGGGCCCACCGTGATGCGGCCCTTCAAATCCAGAATCACTATGCCCTCGTGCTCCCGCTGCTGAATCTCGTGGCTCATATTAGACCGGCATCTTGAACCCGACCATCGCTTCCACTTCTTCGATGGCGACCATTTCGATGGCGTCCCACGGGCATCCGTCGAGGAAGGCGCCTTCCGGTCCCTTGGCGAGGCACTTCTTGCAGCCGATGCACAGCACGGGGTCCACCTCGATATGGCCGAAGGGCGGATGATCCTCGTCGGGGACCCAATACATGCAGTCGGCCACCGGACAATACGGCACGCAGGCCGGCGAGCCGGCGCATCCCGTGCAGCATTCGGTGATTACGGCTAGTTCCTTGGGCCGCTTCTTGCGCGGCGTGAGGATGCCCTCCGATTTGGGCTCCATCTTGAGGACTGCAACGGCGGACATGCAGGAATTATGACATAAACGGAGGGGCCGGTGGGGCGGACCTCCAGGTCTGCGCGGGTCCTCCAGGACCCGCTCTTAGCGTCGCGCTTTGGATTCATATCCGTCTCGGAAGGAACAACGCCGGCCTCGTCCTCCGCTAGGGCCTCATCCTCGGTCTGCTGCTCGTTAAGCTATCATCGGTGAGTAGCATGCCCAAGCGTTCAGCGATAGATCCGGACACAACCATGGGCGGACCGCAAGGCCGGTTTCCGTCGACGCAACTTTCTCTGTTAGAAGCCGCTATGTCGGGCGCCGCGCTGCCCAACGAGGCGATGGAACGCGTGAGTGCGCTCTATTGGAAGCCGGTCTATCGCTTCATCCGCGTGAAATTTCGCCAGAACAACGAGGATGCCAAGGATCTGACTCAGGGCTTCTTCACCGCCGCTCTGCAGCGCGATTT
This sequence comes from Bryobacteraceae bacterium, assembly GCA_049516155.1. GTDB lineage: Bacteria > Acidobacteriota > Terriglobia > Bryobacterales > Bryobacteraceae > Bog-159. The sequence continues at coordinate 3,651 of JBEKTJ010000223.1, read as the reverse complement.
GTTCGCGCGTTTCGATCCGGCGAAAGCGTCGTTCCGCACCTACCTCCGCATGGCTGTCGAACGGTTTGCCGCCAACCAGCACGCCTCTGCGAGCCGGCAAAAACGGGGAGGCGCCATCGAGTTCGAGCCAGTCGAAGAACGTGCGGCCGCCGCCGAATCGCCCGAAGCCGTTTTCGAGCGCGAGTGGCAGCGCCAGTTGTTCGCGCTGGCCCTCGACGACTTGCGCGCCCACTGCGAAGCATGCGGCAAGCGGCTCCAATTCGATATCTTCGAAGCCTACGACTTGGCCGATGGAGATCGGCCATCGTATGCCGGCTTGGCCGCGCGCCATAGCGTCGCGGAAACCTCTGTAACAAATTATCTTGCCTGGGCGCGCGGCATGCTGCGCCAGTTCGTCACCGAGCGGCTGCGTGGCGTGACCGCAGGCGAGCGTGACCTCCGCGGCGAGTTGCGGCGGGTATGGATCTGAACGACGCCGTACTCGACCATCTGCGCCACGTGGCGGCGCTGCCCGACCTTACCGGAACCCGCTACGAATTGGAATCCGAGATTGGGCGCGGCGGCATGGGTGTGGTCTACGCGGCGCGCGACCGCCAACTCGACCGCCGTGTGGCTCTCAAGATTCTCGACTCCGCTCTGGCCGGTGAAGCGCAACTCATCGCGCGCCTGGAACATCCGGCCATTGTGCCGATATATGATACCGGCACGCTGCCCGACGGCCGCGCATTCTACGCCATGAAGCTGGTGGCCGGCGCGCGCCTCGACCATTGCCTTGCCGGTGCTCCTTCGCTGGGCGAGCGTTTGCGTGTAATCCGGCGCATCGGAGAGGCGCTGGCGTTCGCCCACGCGCGCGGCGTCATCCATCGCGACTTAAAGCCGCAGAACGTGATGGTCGGCGAGTTCGGCGAGGTCTATGTCATGGATTGGGGCGTGGATGCGGTGGCCGGAACACCGGCGTTTCGCGCCCCCGACACGCGCCTGGATCGGCGTTCCGATATCTATGCGTTGGGCGCGCTATTGCGGTTCATGCTTCCGGCATCCGGTCCGCTCGCGTTGCGTGCCGTTGCGGCCAAAGCCATGCACGCGGACCCAGCCGCCCGTTATCCGGATGCCGCGGCCTTTCTGGCGGATATCGAACGCTTCGAGGAAGGACTGGCCGTGGAGGCTTGGTCCGAACCGCTCTGGCATCGTTTACGGCGGTTCACGTCGCGCAATGCCGTTCTCCTCTGGCTGCTGGCCGCTTATGCCGGCGTGAAGTTTCTTCTATTTTTTCTGCGAAACATTTAAAGGAATTCCGGGCAACGCGGAATACCATACTGGGAGGAAGTAACGATGAATAAGATTCTGGCCGGATTGGTATTCGGGCTGGTGCTGGGCGCCATCGACGGCGCGACGGCATGGTTCTATCCGGAAACACGTTCCGTAATCGGTGGCATCCTGGTGGGGTCGTCGATCAAAGGTATGCTCGTGGGCTTGCTCAGCGGGTGGTTCGCGCGCAGAGTGCAATCGACCCAATGGGGAGTCGTGCTGGGCGCGGCGCTCGGGTTATTGTTCGCGTTCCTGGTGGCGCTCATGCAGCACGAGCACTATCTGGAGATCATGCTGCCCGGCTTCATCACCGGCGCGATTATCGGGTTCCTGACACAACGGACAGGTACGCCTGGCTTGGCCGCCCGGAGGCAAGCGTGAGGCGGGTAAAGAGAAGTGGCCAGCCGAATTCGGGCAGCGCGCCCCCACAGTATAAAATGGTCTGATGCTCAGGTTTTCTTGTGCCGCCGCGGCGCTGTTGGCCAGCTCCGCTTTCGCCGCCGATCCGCATCTCAGTAGCTTCTTGCAGCTCACCCACGGCGGCCAGAACGCGGAAGCCTATTGGGCGCCCGATGGCAAGCGCCTGATCTTCCAGTCCACGCGTCCGCCGCTCGAATGCGACCAGATGTTCATCATGAACGCCGACGGCTCCGATCAGCATATGGTCTCGACCGGCAAAGGCCGCACCACTTGCGGCTATTTCCTGGCCGACAACCGGCACATCGTTTACGCCTCCACGCACGGTGCGGCCGACGCTTGTCCCGCGCCGCCCGACCGCAGTCATGGATACGTGTGGGGCGTCTTCGCAGGCTATGACATATATCTGGCGACCGATACCGGGAAGATCTTAAAGCAACTGACAAACACGCCCGGATACGATGCCGAGGCGACCATCAACTGGAAAACTGGCAATATGGTCTACACTTCGCTGGCGTCGGGCGATCTGGACCTATGGACCATGAAGACGGATGGCTCGCACAAGAAACAGATCACGCACCAAGAGGGCTATGATGGCGGCGCGGTATTCTCGCGCGATGGCCGCAAGCTGGTGTGGCGCGCCAATTATCCGAAAACGCCGGACGATATGGCGCGTTACAAATCGCTGCTGGCCGACAACCTGACCGCGCCCATGAAGATGGAGATCGTGGTGGCGGACGCCAACGGCAGGCATGCCACCACTGTCACGAATTTCGGTTGCGCCAGTTTCGCGCCGACCTTCACGCCCGACGGCAAGAAGATCCTGTTCGCCTCCAACAAGCACGCCTGCGATACGCGCCGCTTTGAGCTATACATGATGAACCTGGATGGCAGCGGCCTGGAGCAGGTCACCGATTTCGGCGGCTTCACCTCTTTCCCGGAATTCTCGCCGGATGGCAGGAAGCTGGTCTTCTGCTCGGATCGCGATGCCAAAGAGCGATACGAATTCAATATCTTCACCGCGGATTGGAAATAGCGGCGCGGCGCTAACGCCGGGCCCGCCCTACTATTGCGCACAGTGAATCGTGAGACAATACCGCCGTGCTTACAATTTCCAGACGGCAGTTCTTTAAAAAGACGGCGGCGGGGGCCGCGGTCGCCGGCATGCTGCGCGCCAATCCTCTGGGCATGCCGATCGGATGCCAGACCTATCCGGTCAGAAACATGATCGCCAAGGACTTTCCCGGCACTGTCAAGGTGCTCGCCGACGCCGGATTCCAGACCATCGAGCTATGTTCGCCGGTGGGTTACGCCGATTCCGGTTTCGGCGGCCTTGCCAAGTACAAGGCGCCTGAGCTACGCAAAATTCTGGCCGACGCGGGAGTCAAGTGCGAGAGTTCGCACTTCGATATTGGCGAGCTGCGCAAAGATCTGGCGGGCAGAATCGCCTGGGCCAAGGATCTGGGTCTGACGCAAATGCTGGTGCCCAGCCTGGACGGGCCGAAGAATCCCACTCTCGACGACGTGAAACGCGCGGCCGACGAATATAACAAGATGGGCGAGCAGTCGGCCAAGGCTGGAATCCGGCAGGGGCTGCATAACGAGGGGTTCGAGCTTACCGTGGTGGGCGGCAAACGGACCTACGACATCTTGATCGAACTGCTCGATCCCAGGTTTGTGAACTTCCAGTTTCAGGTTTCCACAATCAGCAAGGGCTACGACGCGGCCGAGTACTTCACGAAATATCCGGGCCGATTCTTTTCGATGCACGTGCAGGACTGGTCGTCCGTCACCAAGAAGACCATGGCGGTAGGCCAGGGCACGCTCGACTGGACCAAGATCTTTACCGCGGCCAAGACGGGCGGCCTGAAGAATTATTTCGTCGAGATGAACCTGGATTTGATGAAGGCCAGCGTTCCGTTTCTG
>JBEKTJ010000222.1:0-10822 GCA_049516155.1 Bryobacteraceae bacterium | reverse complement strand
TCCAGCGCGCGCATTAGGAGCGGCTCCGCCTCGCGCGGACGGCCTTGCTTGAGATACACTCCCGCCAGATCGCCGATCAAAGTCGTGCGGAGGGCAATGGATTCTTCGTCAGGCTGGTCCGCCAGTTCGATGGCTTGGAGATAGAGAGATTCCGCCTGCCCGGCTCTCGCAGTGGCGGCATACAGCGCGGCGAGATTACCCCATACACTGGCCTGAGTGCGGCGGCCCTCCGTGGATTGGTCCGGCTTCCAAATGTCCAAAGCGCGGCGGTAATAGCTTTCCGCCTCGTTATAATGTCCACCGTCGTAACACGATGCGGCCAGATTGTTCAAAGTCTGGGCCAGTTTGTCCGCGGTTCCCGACGCTTCGGCGATGCGCAGGGCGTCCTCGTAGGCGCGGCGCGCCTCTTCGTACTTGCCTTGTTCCCGCAGGCGGCCGCCCTCCGACTGCAGCTTAAGCCACCGTTCATCCGGCGATTCCGCGCGCATGTTACAACACGCGCAGACCAGCAAGATTACCCACTTATGCCATACACCCAACCGCATTGCGCCCCCTTTGATGTCGGGCGCGGCCACGCTCGATTACTGGGATCGACGCAAAAGTTGCGAGGGAGTTAGGTCAAGAAGATGTAAATCGTCCTAAAACGATCTAACGCGATCTAAAATCGATCTAACACGACCTAATGACATCCAAAAATGAAGGATCGACGCGCCACTTACTGAACCGCGGGGGTATCGAGTACTTCGCGAATGAGAGCCGACAACACATCCAGCTTGAGAGGCTTGCACAGGAACGGCACTTCCAACTCCGGCGCGCCCCCATTCACCAGCAGGTCGTCGGTGTATCCGGACATATAGATCACTTTGAGGCGGGGCTTCGACGCCAGGGCTTTCCGGGCAAGCTCGCGGCCGTTCAGACCCGGCATAATGACGTCGGTCAACAACAGATCGATCGAGTCTGCGTGCCGCTCGAAGAGGCGCAAGGCATCGCTGCCATCCGCCGCATCGAGTACCCGGTACCCACTGGCGTCCAGCACGTGCCTGAGGAGCTTGCGCACGCTCTGCTCGTCTTCCGCCAGCAGGATGGTTTCGGTACCCATGCCGGGGGCGCGCGGCACGGAATCCGCGACCGCGATCGGACGGTCCAGTCCGCCGCGCGGCAGACAGATGGTGAAGGTGGTTCCCTCGCCCGGCTCACTGCGCGCCCATATGCCGCCGCCAGCCTGCTCGACGATGCGGCGAACCGTGCTCAAGCCCAAGCCGGTTCCCGCGCCGTTCTTGGTAGTGAAGAAAGGCTGAAAGATCCGGCTGAGAGTTTCGCGATCCATGCCAGCGCCAGTGTCGGAGATCTCCAACATGACGTAGGGGCCGGGCGGCAGCCGATGCCGCGCGTCCGCGCGGAGCTGTGTATTCGCCGTACGGATGGCGATGGATCCGCCGCCGGGCATGGCATCCCGCGCGTTCAACGCCAGGTTCATGACCACGCGGGTCATCTGTGCAAAGTCGGCCTTGACCGTCCCCAGCGCGGGATCCGCGTCAACCGCCAGGCTGATGTGCTCGCCGATGATGGGTCGGAGCAGGCTCACCATCTCCGCCACCAAGGCATTCAGTTGCACGGTAGTAGGCAAGGCAACTTCGTTCCGGATGAAATCCAGAATCCGCGCGGTGATCGCGGCGCCGTGCGCGGCCGCTCTGCGAATCTCTTCCAATTCCGGACGGCTGGGATCCTGGGCGCCGATCCGATCCAACAGCAGATCGCAGTAGCCGGAGATCAAGGTGACCAGGTTGGCGAAATCATGGGCTACGCCGCCGGCCAGCCTCCCCAGTGCCTCCATCTTGAATGCCTGGTAGTCCAGCGAGCCATCTGGTTGCACACCTGACCGGGGCCGGCATATGGGTTCTGTGGTCGAGAGGCTAGCCATCTGCCGATGACGGAGCAATCGTTCTGCCAAGTACGGTTGCCTGCACCGGTCGCGCGCAAGTCACTGAATCGGGACACAATTATTTAGATTGCAGCCGGATTAGCAGGTAAGAATTACTTTCTTCGGGCGCGGCGGGGCTTGCATCACGCTGCATCGCGGGCGGTCCGGGTTACAGCACGAACGGGACGAGCGCTTTCACTTCCCGCTGGTAGCCGGCATAGACGGCGCCGAATTGCGCGGCCATAAACGCTTCCTCCTTGCGGGACTTCGTGAACCATCCGATGAATGCCAACGCTAGCCCGGCGATGCCGCGCAGTTCACCCAGCGCTAGCGAGGCGCCGAGCAGGCCCAGCAGGAATCCGGTATAAATCGGATGGCGCACGATGGCGTAGGGTCCCCCGCGAATGAGCTCGTGATCCTGTTTGACAGTCACGCCGCCGCTCCAGTTGGCTCCCAGCAGCACGCGCGCCCAAATAGCGAACCCACAGCCGACGACGGTGACAGCCAGGCCCGTCCATGCGATTACGGGCGAGTCCGGCACGAACCGCCAGGCGAGCGGACCCATCGGCAGATGGGCGCTGAACGGCAGCGAGGGAAAAAGCAGCACCAGGGCGGCGGTCAGGATGGCAATGTGCACCAGGCGGGAACCGGCAGTCTCGCGGCGCGCGGTGCGCTTGGACGCCAACGCGGCGATCAGCCAGACGACCCCGACAGCGCCCCAGGTCCACTCAACATAGTCGTATGCGACGGGTCGCATACGACGCATGATAACAGGCTGGCAAGTTGACAACAGGTTGGCAGGTAAGAATTCGCTACTTCTTCTTGCGCAGATAGATCTTTCCGTTGAAGGTGGTGAACTGCATCTCGGGGCCGCCGCCGTTGATGGACCCGTAGGTGACCTTGTCGAATTGCACCCGGAAGCGCCCGTCCTTGCCGTGCGTCTCCGAGACTTTGGGGCTGGAGGGATTGGCTTCCTGATGCACCTCGAAATCGCTATAGATCTCGCCATTGTCGGCCTTCAGCTTGACGCTGGCTTTGACATCGGCGGGAAGAGTCACATCCACATCGCCGTTCATGGTGCTGAACGACATCGACTTCCCCGGAGTCACTTGGTCCAAAGTCACGACCACATCCTCGTTCAGCGAATGCGCCACTACCGCGCCCGAAATTCTCAACAGCTTCACGCCGCCATTCAGATCGTCCGCGTCGACTTCGCCGGATACGTGCTCTACCTTAATATCGCCGTCGTTGAGGCACTTCAGTTTCAGCGAAGTATTGAACGGCACCTGGATGGTAAGGTCCACGGTGCGATTCATCGCCCGCACTCCGATGTTGACTTCGTTATCCTGTTCCTCGACGCTCAGGCCGGTGCCCTGGCTGTCGATGCGGCGCATGCCTTCGGCCTTATGGTCGGGCTTGGATTCCCGCGCGCCTTCGTGGCGGGGGCGGGCCTCCACGATAACGTCCTTACCGCCATAGCCGGTCACGGTGATGCCGCCGTTCATCAGGGAGGCATGTACCACCGCCGGCCGCGACGGATCGGTCAGCGGGACTGTGACATGATCCGGAGTTTCCTGCGCGAAGCCGGCAAGGCCGGCCGTCAAAACAAATGCACATACGCTAATTGGTGTTCGCATAATTACTGTCCTCGATTCAGAATTCGGATATTGCCGTTGAATGCGTCGAAACTCAGCTCCGGCCCGCCTTGGCCCACACGCACCGCGGACCAGTCGCTGCTCTTGAATACAAACTTTCCTTCATGGCGCCCGGTGGCAGCGGCCGGCATGGGCAAATAGGTAACCGGATAGTCGGTGTAGACCCCGCCGTTGAACGTCTTGAAGCGTAAGTCCGCGTTAAGGTCCGGCTGGAAACTCACCCGGACTTCGCCATTCAGCGAGCCAAAGGAACTCTTGGCGCGCGGGTTTTCGCGAAACGTCACCTTCACTTTGCCGTTCAACGCGTAGACCTTGCCCGAACCGGAAAGCTCGGTCATTTCGACGCCGCCGTTAATGTTGTCGACTTTGTAATCGCCCGCCACGCCTTCGACTTTGATTTCCCCGTCGTTGATGGTCTTCAGATCGATTGCGGTATCGTGCGGCACTTGCAGCTCGAAGTCGTACTTCACTTGGTATCCCGGGTCCCGGTCGATGTGAACCCCGCCATCGCGGCAACGGAAGGGACCGTCGACGTAGAAGCGCACGGTGTTGGCGTCCTGCGAGATATCCAGCTTGACGTCGCGTTGCGCCTGCTCGGCGGTCTCGGGCGAATCGGCGCGCAGCCGTTTATGCACCACCAGGTGCACTTCGCCGCCCGCATAACCGGTCACGTGGATCGATCCGTCGACATTGTCCACGATCACCTTTTTCGGCGCGGAGCCTGGGAGCGGATAGGTTTGTTGGATGGTTTCGTTCCGTTCCACGTCTGCCGACATTAGCGGCAGGCAGGATAAAAACAACCCTAAGACAATTGGAAATCGATTTTTCATGGCTCGTCTCCTCTATTGGAGGGCGGCCAATCTTGGCCGCAGCCGCCTTTTAGGCAGCTAGCCGGCTGAAACCGGCTGCGGGCAGGATTGCCCGCCCTCCATTAACTTACTGCAACTGCGACAAGCCCCAAAGGGCTTTCTCCTTGACATTCTTGTCCGCGGTAGGGCTGCGCTCCAACTCCGCCAGCGACGGCAGCGCGCCCTTGTCGCGCTGGTCCACGATGAAGTCGATCAGCGCTAGCTGCACCAACGGCGAATCCTGTTTGACTAACGACCGATCGAGCGTCCCCTGCACCGACGGGTTCCCGGCGAACTTGCGCAGCGCGTCCACCGCGGCCAGGCGCACATTCACATTCGGATCGTGATTCACGGCATGCAGCAAGGCCGCCAGCACCTGCGTATCCGACTGATCCACGCGGGAGGAATAGTCTACGCCGCGCAGCCGCTCGCTGGCGGATTGCTGCTCCAGCAGCGACAACGTGACTAGTTGCCGCATGCTGTGTACCTCATTTTGCAATCCCGCCAAGTCCGCCCGCGCTCGATCGCGCTGTCCCAGCCATTGACCGGCCGCCAAGCCCGCCACCAGCAGGGCCGCCGACCAAGCCCACCCCTGCCAGCCCCAATCGAGGAACCGGCGCTTGGCAGGCGCGGGCGTAGCGGCCTGGAGCCCCTGCTGGTACGCTTCCAGAGATTGGTAGAAGCGCGGACCCATCTGGGCGCTGGGCTGGGCGCTTAGCTCCTGACGCTCCAGCAGACCGAGCATTTCCCAGGTCTCCGACAAGGCCGCGGTTTCCTGTTTGCAGGCGGCGCACTGGGCGAAATGCTCGTCCAATTCCTCAACCTCGGTAGGGCTCAAGGCGCCCACCAAATAATCGGCGATATTTTCTTTTACCTGATCGCACTTCATGACGCCTTCTCTCCGGCTAATTCAAAAAAGATCTGACTGAGCGCTTTGACCGCGCGGTAAACCCGGACTTTCACGGTGCCCACGTCGCACGCCAGGATGTCAGCGATCTGCTCGTACTTCAGGTTTTGAAACCGGCTCAGTACCAGCACTTCGCGCTTCTCCACGGGCAGGGCCGCCAAGGCGCGGCGCAGCAAACCTAGATCCTGCCTGCGGCGCAGGATCTCGCCGGGGTCCGGTTCGGCGCTGGCAGGTTCCTCCATATGCTCCTCGAACAGGGGCGTTTCGCCCTTGCGCTTCTGCACGCCGTCGAGATGCGCGTTGCGCCCTACTTGATACATCCAGGAGGTGAAGGGGTTGCCATCCCGGTAAGTGTGCCTGTATTTCAACATGCGAAAGTACACGTCCTGCACCAAGTCTTCACTGAATTCGCGATTGCCGGTGAGCCGCAGAAAATAGCGGAACAGCGCGCGATGATGGCGCTCGAACAGCACCGCCATCTTCGCCAAATCGCCATCCCGGACCTTCTGCATCAAGACATTGTCGGCCCGCGTTTCCGGCATTCACCCAATAATACCGAGGGTGGGGGGAAAGGTTACAGGGCGACACGGCGAGGGGGCGACAAACCACGCGACACGGCGACGCGGCGATCTGGTATGCCAGACTGGGAGGAGGCATGAGAGTTCTTTTGATTTCGACCTACGAGCTGGGCCATCAGCCGTTTGGGCTGGCATCGCCGGCCGCTTGGCTGCGCAACGCCGGCGCGGAGGTTGCCTGCCTGGATTTGGCGCGCCAGCCGCTCGACGAAGAAGCTTTGCGGACGGCGGATGCCGTGGCATTCTATCTGCCGATGCACACGGCCACGCGCCTGGCCATTCCGGTGATCCGGCGGACGCGCGAGATCAATCCCGCGGCGCATCTCTGCGCGTATGGCCTGTATGCGCCGGTGAACGCCGAACTGCTACGCAAACTGGGCGTGCAAACCGTGGCCGGGGGCGAATTCGAAGAAGCTTTGTTGTCGCTGGTGCGTCCCGGCCCGGCGCCTTTGATCTCGATCGCGCGGCAACGGTTCTTGACGCCGGACCGCAGCGGCCTGCCGGCGCTGGCGCAGTACGCCCAACTGGTGCTGCCCGGCGGGGCCCGGCGCACGGTCGGCTATACGGAAGCCAGCCGGGGGTGCAAGCACTTGTGCCGGCACTGTCCGGTGGTGCCGGTTTACCAGGGCAGCTTCCGTATCGTGCAGCGCGACATCGTGCTGGAGGATATTCGCCGGCAGGTCGCGGCGGGAGCGCAGCACATTACGTTCGGCGACCCCGATTTCTTCAACGGCATCGGGCACGCCATCGCACTGGTGCGGGCGCTGCATGGCGAATTTCCGCAAGTTACGTATGATGCGACGATCAAAGTCGAGCACCTATTGCAGCACCGCGAACACTTGCCGCTGCTGCCCGAGACGGGCTGCGCGTTCGTGGTATCCGCGGTCGAATCGGTGGACGATTACGTCTTGCGGCACATTTTGGAAAAGGGCCATACACGGGCCGATTTCGTGCGCATCGCGCAACTGTTTCGCGAGCTGGGCCTGGTGCTGGCGCCGACTTTCGTCCCCTTCCACCCTTGGATGACGCTGGAGGGTTACGCGGACTTGCTGGGGACGATCGCCGGGCTGGATTTGATTGAGCACGTCTCGCCGGTGCAGCTCAGCATCCGTTTGCTGGTGCCGGCGGGTTCGCGGCTGCTCGAACTGGGCGAAGCGCGGGCGGCCATCGGCCAATTCGACGAAGGCGCGCTGAGTTACCGCTGGGTGCATCCCGATGGACGGGTCGATAGCTTGCAGCGTGAGCTGGAGGCGGCCATTGCGCGCGCCGTAACTGCCAAGGAGGACCGGCGCACGATTTTCCGGCGCGTTTGGGAAATGACCCATAGCGCGATGGCGATGCGGGCGCCCTGCATGCCGGATGTGCCGGCCGGCCGCGCGCGAGTGACGGTTCCGTATCTGACGGAGCCATGGTATTGCTGCGCGGAACCTATTGAGGAACAGTTAGCTCCTACTTAATTTGCTTGCTATATTTGCTTTGGTTCACTCCCAAGCTGAATGATGGCGGCGCGCAGCCGTTCTAAGTCGCCGGCCGGGAGCCTGTCCCCAAAGTTCTTCGCCTGCGCGACGGCTGCGAGGGCCGCGCGATCGCCCGCGGCACATTTCAGGCCCAGATTGCGCACGTGGAAACGGTCCCACGCACCATGCTCGGCATCCGCGCATTCGTATAACAGGTAGGAGTGGGCCAGCTTCTGTAGCGTGCGGCGCGAACTGCGATAGCCGGGTGTGCGGCGCATGCGGTCTTCTTCGCGTTTCACAAGTTGCGCCGCAGCCGCATCCAGCGGACGGAAGCCGAGCTTGCGATAGAACCAGAATGCCCCCGAGTCCAGCGCTTCGTCGTTCTCCAGACCCACCTGATAAGGGTCCACCGAGAAGCAACGCGCTACCAGGATCTGGCGGAACAGGCGCAAGAGGCGCGCGTAGAGCCACGCCGATTCGCCTTCGCGGAACGTGTAATACAGGTTGAATCCCACTTCGGCGCGCTCGAACAGGGACAGCACTTCCACGTAGCCGGCGGGCACTCCGTTCTTGAAGAACATCCCGGCATAATAGGCGCGCAGCGGCAGGCGCCACTCCGGCGGCACGCCAAAGAAGACGATCTCGATGCCCCGGCCGGCATCCGCGCGGAAGACTCGCTGCGTGTCCGGATGAGTGAAGCCATAAAGCTCGCGATAGCGCACAGCGGAAGTATCCAGGATCAGATCGAGGACTTTTCGCGCGTGCGCCTCCGAGAGCTGTTTTACGGGCAGGGGCGGGGCTGCGAGTTCCCGCGCGAGATCGATGTCGCCGCGCCGCAACAGCGGCTGGCGGTGGAAGTACGGCTTGCGCACCGGCAGGCGCATCCGCGAGCGGCTAGCGCGTGGGCCGATGCGCCACAGCAGCAACAGTTCCAGCGACTCGTAGAGATCCGCCTGGTCGGGCGCGCTCAGGGGAAGGGAAGCGATGCGGCCCAGCAGCCATCCGAGAGCGCTCGATTCCGGCGGGCGTGCGGCATCCACCCACGCGCGGAACGGGACGTGCGCTTCCACCGGCCAATCTTCCGCGACCAACGGCACGATGCGCCGCAGCACGGGACCGAGCTTCTCCGCCCGTTCGTAATTTTCCCAATCGATTTCGATATCGCGCGGGTAGTGGGCGGCCAGTTGCCTGGCCACTTCGTAGCTGAAGACCGCCGAAAATGAGGTGCCCGCGATGCCGGATACGGCGGCGTCTTCGAATGCGGAAAGATCGCTCGATGCGGCGACGCGCTCCGCGAAGGTGGAAAGGGCGGCGTCCGCCAGCCGCATTACCTCGGCATCGGCCGGATAGGCGCGCAAGAACAACAGGCATTCGTGCAGCCGGATCAGGGAAGCGGCATCTGCGAAGCGGTGTCCGGCGACTTCGGCGAGCAGTTGGTGCAGTCGATCCGTGCCGGGCGCGCCGAACCGGCCCTTCCATTCTTCCAGGCGCGCGAGCAGATCCGTGGGCATTGGTTTGAATTATCGATTATCGATAGACAGGCCGGCAGGCCTGACTTACTGAATGTCCACGGCAGTGTTATCCGAGGCCATCATCTGGCCTTCGCTGTCTCTCACTACTACCCGCACGACGTAACTTCCAGTCTTGACGTTGAAGCTTGTTTTGATTTTGATGCCGGAATCCAGCCTTTTTTCCAGAGTTTCGTCCTTGAGCCGTAAGGTCAGCATCTTCTGCTCGCCGGTTATATAGTTCCCATTAAGGTCGAACAGAGCGGATACGATGGTCAGGTCGTCGTGGTTTCGCCCATCGGCCTTACGATAGTGCAGGCTCTTGATGTCGAGTTGCGCAACCACCGAGAGACTGGCGTCCACATCTCCGGAGCGGAAAAACTGCGTGTGCAGGGCGAGGGGAATGTCTTTGATCACCTCGCGGGAGAAGACCGCATCCTCGATATCCTGCTTGGCCTGATCGGTCGCATCGGCTTCGTGCCGGGGCGCGTAATAGCCTTTGCGCACCTGCAATGTCACTCCTTTGGGATCCCGCAATGTGACTTGAAGCTTGTGATACTTGCCGTCCGACTTCAGATTCTCGGGCGTGAACGCCAGCACGTAGATGAATTCCGGCGCGGCAGCCAGGCGCTTGAATCCGTCGCCGAGGTCGTTATTGGCATGGAACCAGTCGCCGCCGGTGGCATGCGCCAAATCTTCCAGGACCAGTTCATTGGCCATGGCCTCCTCTTGCAGGTACTGGTTCACCAGGGTGAGCACCTGGGGTCCTCCCGCCGGCGCCGATCTGGAGGCGTCGAATCCCGGAAGCGTCCAAAGCCCGCGCAAATCCAAGGTGCTGACGATCACATTGGCGCGGATGGCGCGGTCTATCACGTCGGTGATGTCCGGTTGATCCGGGGAGGGCACCAGGAATCCCGGAGAGGCCAGCACAATGCTGCGCTGTCCCGGCATCGCCGCCATGCGCCGGACGACCTGCACCAGGACGCTTACCGCAAGCCGGGTCTGGTGTTCGCCCTGATGCAACGCGCCTTGCGCAAACCCCATCACCTCGTTCGCAGTGGCATAGGGATTCATGCTGCACGCCCGGTAGTTTATGAGAGCGACCTGGGTAGCCTGCGGGTCGTTCATATTCGCGATGCGGTCCGCCATGTAGTAACTGATGTCCGGGCAATCCAGACCATGGCCGATACCGCCGGCTACGGGAGCCGGCCGCAGCCGCGCCAGGGTTTCCTGCAACTTCTCCTTGTCGCTGGTAAACTCCAGAACGATCTGGCCGGAGGTGGTGTAGATCGCCGCCCGGTCCGCCCGCTGCATGGAGCTAGCGATCACGCGCATCGCGGCATCGCGCGAGCGCGCCAGGTCTTCGAAAGCCGCGTGTATATCGTCAAACAAGTAAGCCACGAAATGGTCGGCGAGGACCGTAGGCGCCGCCGCACCCGCTTCCTGCGGTTTAGTCTCCGGCTGCGCCGCCAATTCCGAAACTTCCTTTTCCAGTACCACGGGAGTTCCCGGTTTCTCGATGGAGAACCGGGCGATCACCTGGGGCTTGCCGTTGTCCAGGAGCCGGAAGTCCTCCTTGGTCAGGTTGCCGACGGCGTGGCCATTGCGGTCGCGCACGACTACGGTCACAGGCACCAGGTTGACCCGCGACGTGAATTTCGCGGGGGCTTCTTTGGTCTCCATTTCGGAGGCGGGCTGGCCTTGCTGCGGTGCCTGTTGCGCGATCGCGAGCGCGCCAGGCAGGAGCAGCAGGGAAAACAAACGGTGGAGCTGCATGGCTGCTCTTTATTCTACCCCCGTGTGTCGCTGCCGGCTTTTTGGCAGATCCAGCCGCCTCTCCAGAAACTGCTGCCGCTAATCCGGCAATCGGCCCGTGTTTTGGCTGTTCGAGTTAGGCGGCTGGCTCCAGGCGATAGCCGAGCGCAGCGGCCTTGCGGAGCAGGGCCTGTTT
>JBEKTJ010000221.1:0-14516 GCA_049516155.1 Bryobacteraceae bacterium | reverse complement strand
AGCCACCTCAGGATGATCGGGGCCGTAGGCCTTCTCGTCGATGGCCAGCGCGCGCCGGGTGTATTCCAAAGCTCCCGCCAGATCACCTTGGTCCTTGAGGATCGTGCCGATGTTGTTGGCATCGGTAGCCACCTCTGGATGATCGGGGCCGCAGACCTTCTCGTCGATTGCCAGGGCGCGCCGGGTGCATTCCAGGGCTCCTACCACATCGCCTTGGGCCTTTAGGATCTGACCGATGTTGTTGTTGTCCCGGGCCACGTTGGGATGATCGGGGCCGTAAACCTTTTCATCGATCGCCAGGGCTCGCCGGGCGTATTCCAAGGCTCCTGCCAGATCGCCCTGGGCGCGCAGGATCTGGCCGATGTTGTTGGCGTGGGTGGCCACGGTGGGATGATTGGGGCCGTAGACCCTCTCGGCAATGGCCAGTGAGCGCTTCAAGCTGCGTTCGGCCTCCACCGGTTGCCCGCGATTGAGCAGGTAAAGCCCGACCTGGTTCAACAGCCGGCTGGTGGCTTCCAGCGCCACGCTGAGCCTTTCGCTGTGCCCGGCGGCGGCCAAAGCGTGGGGCAGCAAGCGAGCCGACCCGCCCCAGGTCCCCACCTCGTACTGTTTGAACGGGAACGCTTCGTTCACCAGCTTCACGGCAGCTTCGGCGCACTCCCGCTCCAGCCCTTCGCGAGCCAGGCGCGCGCGGGTGGCGGCCTGCACCAGGCGATGCACCGAAATAGCCCCGTCACGCATCTCGATCAGCGAGTAGCGCAACAGTCCGGCGCGGGCGCGGTCCAACTGCAGGGCATCGGGGAACCGGCCGGCCAGCAAGTGCGAGTCGATATCGTCCGGCGCCAGGAACGCGACCAGACTCAGCATGTCGAGCGCGGCCGGCTCTTCCGTGCGGAGTTGTTCAATCGACATCGCCCAGGTGGCAGCAACGGCATCGTCGAGCAAAGCGCCCGGCGCGCCGCGATAGCGTTCCAGGTAATCGGCGATCGAGATCCCGTTGGCCTCGATGTAGGCGGCGGCGAGTTAGCGGCAAATCGCCCAGCGCGTCGCACAATTCACCGGCGGCCGCGGGTTCCTCCGCGCCGCTGCGCTTTTGCAAGAAAGCCACGGCTTCGGCGCGCGGCAGCGTGGGCAGGCGCAACGGACGAGCCACCTCCCGCCAATTCGGGTCGCGCGATGTGAGGATCACGTGGCCCATACCCGCCGCGGGCAACCAAGCGCGGCAAGCGGCGGCGTTGCGCGCATTATCGAAGATCAACAGCCAGCCCGGATGGCGGCTTAGCCACGCCAGCACCGCCTTGGCGGCAGCCTGCTGATCCTGCGAGCCACTTTCGGGCAGATTGAGCGGCGTGGCAAGCTGGGCAAGGTCGGCCACCAACGTAGTGGAATCTTCAGCGCGCAGCCACCAGACAGCGTCATAATCGGCGATGTGGCGCCAGGCGTATTCCAGCGCAAGCTGGGTCTTGCCCGCGCCGCCCAGGCCGGCGATGGGGACGATGGCTGCGGCGTGCCCGTCAATGAGCGAGGTGCGCAACTGGCGCAGTTCGTCTTCGCGGCCCGTGAAGTTGGGGTTGCGCGGATGGGGGACGTTCCAAATGCGCGGCAGGCTGCCCGAAGAGCGCGGTTCCGGCTCGCCATCGGGCTTGGCGCACTCGCGCTTGATCCCGGCCAGCAGCACCTCTTTGGCGGCCGCCTTGTCGCGTCCCACGAAGTCGATGTAGACGATCTGGGCAAGCAGACCTTCAAGCTCGCACTCGCGCGCGCGCACGGGAACGAGTATCCCCTTCTCGCCTGTCGGGTCCTTGGCGAACGCGGCAGCCCACTCCGGGTGCGTATAGAGGGCCGCCAGGTAATCGGGCGAGAGCACCGCGAGCGTGCGCTCCGCATCAGCGGCGGCGCGATGCATTTCTACGACGAAATTCGACCCGGGCCGGAAATCGCGATGCTGGTAGATCGTGCTATAGCCTGCGTCGTCCAACTGCGTGGCGATCCACTCCGCCCAGCCTAAGTCGGCTTTGTTGTAACTAATAAAGAAGTCGCGCACGGCCCACCGCACGTCCAATTCTACGGCGCCTCCGCCGGGTTGGCAACGCGGGTCGTGTAAGCGGCAGCGGCGGTAACGAACCGCCGCGCAGGCTACGAGCCTGCCCCACATAGCTGTTAGCTTGGTATTTCGATGATCTCTTTCTCCAACATTAATAAGCAATACGGCAAGCAGCTAATCTTCGTGGACGCCTCCTTTCAATTGAACCCCAGCGAGAAGGTCGGCCTGGTCGGTCCCAACGGCGCAGGCAAGACCACCCTATTCCGCATGGTGGTGCGCGAGGAATCTCCCGACGAAGGCGAAGTCTCTGTGCCCAAGAAGCTGACCATCGGCTACTTCCGTCAGGACGTGGAAGACATGCAGGGCCGCCCCGTGCTGGACGAAGCCATTGCGGGCAGCGGGCGCGTCGGCGATCTACATCATGAACTGGAAAATCTGCACGCAGCGATGAACGATCCCGCGCGCGCCGCCGACATGGACCGCATTCTGGAGCGCTTCGGCGAAGTGCAGGAGGAGTACGAACATCTGGGCGGCTACCGGCTGGAGGCGCAGGCTCGCGAGGTGCTGCACGGCCTGGGGTTCGAGGACGATCAGATCGATGGCGATGCCGGAGCGTTATCGGGCGGCTGGAAGATGCGTGTGGCGCTGGCGCGCGTGCTGCTGGGACGCCCAGACGTGCTGCTGATGGACGAACCCACCAACCATCTGGATATCGAGTCCATCATCTGGCTGGAGCAGTTTCTCAAATCGTTCCCCGGCGCGATTCTGATGACCTCGCACGACCGCGAGTTCATGAACCGCGTGGTCTCGAAGATTGCGGAGATCGATGCGGGCGAGATTGTCACTTACTCGGGTAACTACGATTTCTACGAGCGCGAGCGCGCCATCCGCGAGACCAATCAACAGGCTGCGTTCGCCCGGCAACAATCCATGCTGGCCAAGGAGCAGCGCTTCATCGACCGCTTCCGCACGCACGCGGCCAAGGCGGCGCAGGTGCAGAGCCGCATCAAGGCGCTGGATAAAATCGAGAAGATCGAGCTGCCCAAGAAACGGCAAGTGGTGAAGTTCGAGTTTCGCGTGCCGCCGCGCTCGGGCGACCAGGTGGCGGTGATTGAGGATCTGCACAAGAGCTACGGCGCGCGCACGATCTACGACGGGTTCAATCTCACCATCCGCCGCGGCGAACGCTGGGCCGTCATGGGCCGGAATGGGGCGGGGAAAACCACGCTGCTGAAGATGATTGCGGGGGCCAGCGCGCCGGATGCCGGAAGCGTGCGCCTTGGCGCAAGCCTGAACATGGGATACTTCGCGCAGCAGTCTCTGGAGGTGCTGGATTCGGATTTGAGCATCATCGAGCAGTTGCAAAGGGACTTCCCGCAGGATGGGATTGGCGCGCTGCGTACCCTGGCGGGCGCGTTCCAGTTTTCAGGAGACGATGTGGATAAGCGCATCCGGGCGCTTTCCGGCGGCGAGAAATCGCGGCTGGCCATGGCGCGCATGCTCTACAATCCGCCGAATTTCCTGGTGCTCGACGAACCTACCAATCACCTGGACGTGGCCACCAAGGAGATGCTGGTGGACGCGCTGAAGGACTTCGAAGGGACCATGATCTTCGTGTCGCACGACCGTATGTTTCTGCGGGGCCTCGGCTCGCGGGTGCTGGAGTTGGGAGGCGAAAGCGGCAAAGACCGGCATCCGCGCGTCTATCCGGGCTCTTATATCGAGTACGTGCAGGCGATCGGCTACGAAGCTCCCGGCATCTACGCCTGATTTGTGGCGCCTGCTAATTAGTGATATCGCTTGTTCTGCTTTCCTCGCGGATCGGCATATAAACTTCGTACCACTTCTTCTGCGCGGGACTATCGGCATACTTATTCAACGCGTCCTCACTCGCAAACTCCATCACGATCACGCTGCTGTAACCTTCCGGAAGCTGCTTCTTAATCGGCTTGGTCCACACGCGTATGATGCCGGGATACTGCGCAGGCAGCGCTTCGGCCGCTTTGATGGCCTTGTCAATTTGCGCCGCCGTGGCGCCGGCCTTCCACTGCACGCTGATCACGTGGATCACCGTTTTCGGTTTGCTGTCCGCCGCAAACTGGCTAGTTGCGCACACCGCTGCAAGCGCCATCGCAAGAATGAATTTTCGGGTCATTGTTCTTCTCCTCACCGAATATTAAAACACTTGGAAGCGCCGGCCGCCCATCTGCGCTGTAATAGAAGTGATGGGACCAATCATCCTGATGGCGGCACTGCTGGCCGCCCCCGGCCCCCTGGAGAACGCGCGCGACCGCCAGGACCGGGCTGCGCTCGAAAAGCAGATCTCCGATCTTTCGGCCGCCGCGCAAAAAACTCCCCACGACGCGGATGCGCAGTATCGCGTGGCGCTGGCCGCGTCGTATCTGGCCGAAGTCTCGCTCGAATTGCGCGATAAGAACCAAGCCCAGCGTGTGGCCGAATCCGGCATTCAGGCGGCCGCCCGTGCCATCGCCATCAATAACAGGAATGCCGAATACTATCGCGTCCTGGGGACGCTCTGCGGCCAGGTGATTCCGGCTAGCGTACTCTCCGCGTTTTCTTACGGCAAGCGCGCCCGGGACGCCATCGATAAGGCCCTGGAACTGGATCCGAAATCGTCGCAGGCATACCTGGCCCGGGGTGTCGGCAACTACTATCTGCCGGATGCGCTAGGCGGTGGCGCATCGTTGGCCATCCCGGATTTTCGCAAAGCCGCGGACCTGGACCCGGCTTCCGCCGAACCTTACTTGTGGTTCGGTCTGGCCTTGCGCAAAGAGCATCATAACGCCGAAGCGCGCCAAGCTTTTGAGAAGGCCATGCGGTTGGACCCCGCGCGCATCTGGATCAAGGAGCAGTTGGAGAAGACGCCCGCGCAATGAAGAACGTTGTTGCGGCAGTGGGGATTCTGGCCATTACCGCGCTCACGTGGTTCCAGTTTCCCGGCCACACCTGGCTGCAACAGGATACCCAGATTTACGTCCCCATCCTGGAGCATCTGCGCGACCCAGCGGTGCTCGGCCGCGACATACTGGCTACTCACCCGCACGTCTCATTCACCCTGTATGACGAGTTCGGGCGGGGGCTCGCGCGCGTCACCGGCCTGGGCTTTCGCGAGGTGCTGGAAGGCCAGCAGATCGTTACGCGCGCATTGGGAATTTGGGGCCTGTACTTGATGGCCTCCGCGCTGGGACTCTCCGCGCCGGCTTCGCTGCTGGTCGCGGCGATTGTCTCGCTAGGCGCCACCATAGCGGGCCCGGCGGTGCTGTCGTTCGAGATCGAGCCGGATCCCCGTGGCTTCGCTGTGCCGCTGCTGTTCCTGGCCATCGGGCTGGCCGCACACGGCTGGGACTTTGCCGCAGGGACCGCCGGCTCGGCAGCGTTTCTGATGCATCCGCCCACGGTGATTCCTTTCTGGATCGTGTACTTTGTTCTGGCGCTGGCCCGCCGCAGGTTCGTGAGTCTCGCGCCACTGGCGGCCGCATGCGTACTGCTGGCAGCCGCCGCCCACTTCCAAGAAGGCGCCCACGAAGCGCAGCTCTTCTTCTCCCGCATTCCTTCGTCCATTGAAAAGCTGCAACGCCTGCGCGCGCCATATGCATGGGTCTCCGAGTGGTGGCGCGACTGGTTGCCGCACTATCTCATCCTGTATGCCGCATCCCTGCTGGCGTATGCCCGCCTGCGCAAAAAGGCGCCGCCCAACCTGCGATTCTTCCTCGTCGGCTTGCCGTTGGTAGGGATCTTAAGCATCCCGGCTTCGTATCTCCTGCTGGAACAAATGAAGTGGATATTGTTGCCACAGCTGCAGCCCGCGCGCGCACTGCTGTTCGTAACCGTCATCGCGGAATTCTCGGTGGCCGTGGCGGGAATCGTAGCCGCCCAATTCCGGCGCTATGCGGAAGCCTTCGCGTGTTTCGCCTTGGTGTACTTGGTCCCGTTGAATACCAACGTCACTGTGATGCCCACCCGGAATCGCGCACTGGCGGCCGCGCTGCTGGCGGCGGGCGCAATCCTCGCCGCATTCGCCGCGGCGCGCAAATTCCGATGGAGCGCGGCGCCCTTGGCGGGCGTGGCTGTGGCCGGATTCTTCCTGCTGCCCACTCTGGGCGCGGTCCGCATGTACCCGGACCTGCACACACACCAGCTCGCGCAGCTCTCGTCTTGGGCGCGTACATCCACGCCAACGAACGCCGTGTTTCTGTTCGCCGATGCAGGCAAGCAACTCCAGCCGGGCATCTTTCGCAGCGAAGCGCTTCGCGCCGTTTATGTGGATTGGAAAGGCGGCGGGCAAGTCAACTATCTGATGGATCTCGGCCAGCAGTGGTGGACGCGATGGCAGCAAGCCATGGCCGCTCCATTCGATTCGCGGAGCGTCGCGCGCTACGGACCGCTCGGCATCGACTACATCGTGTTGTCGCCCCGGAACCGTCTGCCGGACCGCGCTCCGGTGTTTGAAAACTCGGCGTATCTGGTGTATTCACTCTGATGGTTACTGAAGCGACCCATGAATATCGCCTCGGTCCGCGAATCGGCACTGAGGCGACCGGTGCGAAATACCGGCCTGCCGTTGTGGTCGAACGACTACGATTTGATGGACGCCGCGTTTCGCGACTGCAGAATTGCTGGCGAAGTTGGTGTCAAAACTTAGCTGATTTGCACCGACGGCTCCGGCCTCGCTGACCATCTGTCGCGTGACGGAAGCTTTGCCTGGGCGGCGGCAGTTGCCTGATGTCGAACGCCATTGGATGGTTCGCGACTCGCGACAGCGGTCTTCTCCGCCTCGTACGCTTATGTGTGAGAGTCCTCTGGCCTTTCCTCCTGACCTACTCAACTGCACCAGCCGCGTGTATCGGGGCACCTTCAAAGTGAAGCAACATGGCCTCAAGGACGTTGGCGCGAAGCTCTTCCCATGTCTCAGCTTCGGTGAAGATGCCGTGCCCCAGCGCGCGCGCGCAATAGCCACCTTCCTCGGCATCGCGAACTTCGAAGATTAGCTCCATGACCATAGAATAACCTGTGACCGGGATCGATGGCATTCCTCATAGTCCATCCCTGAGCGAGAAGAAATTGGGATGCGCTCAGCGGGCCGCTATTGCTGTGGCGCCTGCGGTCCCGGTTTCGCGAAATCCGATCCTCCGCAAATGCCCCAATAAACATTTGTAATGCCATCCCCTTCTTGCATTTCCAAAACTTGTAGGCTACACTCAGAAAAGTTACCCATGTCCAGCAGTTCCACAAACCGGTTCCCCCGCATACTGAGCCTGTCCCATCTGTCTATACCGGTCGTCATTATTATTATCGTATTGGTCATCGTAGCCGGCCCCGCTTAAGGCCGCACCGGACGAGTTCCGAGGCTACCAGCGGGGCGAACCAAGCCGGCTGGTGGCCTTTTTTGTTTTTGGAGACCTTTGTTGAGGAATATATGTCGAATTTGACGACGGGCGCGAAAATGCTGCTGGAGTGTCTGGCGCGGGAGGGCGTCGATTGCTTCTTCGGATATCCCGGAGGCGTCACCCTACCCCTCTACGACGCTATCTATGACCACCACATACGCCATGTGCTGGTCCGGCATGAGGAAAATGCCTGCTTCGCCGCCGAAGGTTACGCCCGCTCCACCGGCAAGGTAGGTGTGTGCTGCGCCACCTCCGGCCCCGGCGCCACCAACCTGGTCACCGGTCTGGTCGATGCCATGATGGATTCGATTCCGATCGTCGCGCTGACCGGGCAAGTCACCAGCAAACTCATCGGCAGCGACGCCTTCCAGGAAGCCGATACGTTCGGCATCACGCGCTCCTGTACCAAGCATAATTACCTGGTGAAGAAGCTGGAAGATCTGCCGCAAGCGATCCACGAAGCGTTCTACATCGCCGCCAGCGGCCGTCCTGGTCCAGTGCTGGTCGATATCCCCAAGGATGTGTTTCAGGCGCAGGGACATTACACACCGGTCACTTCCATCCATCTGCCCGGATACAAGGTATTCACCGAAGGCCACACCGGGCAGATCCGCCGCGCGGCGCAAGTGATGTCGGAATCCGAGCGCCCTTTCATTTATGCGGGGGGCGGCATCATTGCGGCCAACGCTTGGGCCGAGTTGCGCGAACTGGCGGAACTTGCCGACGCGCCTGTGGTCACTACCCTTATGGGTCTCGGCGGCCTGCCATCGAACCATCCCAACTTCGTCAGCATGCCTGGCATGCACGGCAGTTACGCAGCCAACATGGGCATGACCCATTGCGACGTGCTCATCGCGCTGGGTGTACGCTTCGACGACCGAGTCACCGGCCGCCTGGCCGCCTTCGCGCCGCACGCCAAGGTCATCCACGTCGATATCGATCCCGCTGAAATCGGCAAGAATCGCGCTGCCGACATCCCCATAGTCGGCGACGTCAAGCGCGTACTCGGGAAACTGAATCAAACACTTGCTGAACTCAGTGCGACCGGGCTTACGGCCGGTGCTTCTGCCGCCCGCCAAGCCTGGTGGTCTCAAATCCGCGGCTGGAAAGCCGAGCATCCCCTGCTGCCGGTCACTTCCGATTCCGAAATCAAACCGCAGCACCTGATGAGGGAAATCGACAGGCTCTCGGCAGGCGAGGCCATCGTGTGCTCCGACGTTGGCCAGCACCAGATGTGGGCCGCCCAGTTGATCCGCTTCAACGGGCCTCGCCTGTGGATCAATTCCGGCGGGTTGGGCGCGATGGGTTTCGGCGTGCCCTCGGCTATCGGCGCACAGTTCGCCCGGCCCGACAAGCTGGTCTTCGCCCTGGTGGGCGATGGCGGATTCCAGATGTCCATACCCGAGCTCTCGACCATCGCCAGTTACGGCTTGCCCATCAAGATCGTGGTGATGAACAACGGCTACCTCGGCATGGTCCGCCAGTGGCAGGAGTTGTTCTACAACAATCGCCTGAGTTCGGTAGAGTTGGATTGCTTCCCGGATGCCGAGAAACTGGCCGGGGCCTACGGGTTCAAGGGCCGCACCATCGACAAGCCCTGGGAACTCGCCTCCGCGCTGGAACAAGCGGTCCGCGAACCCGGGCCGTATCTGCTCAACGTCAAGGTCTCGCCTTACGAGAACGTTTATCCCATGGTGCCCGCAGGCGGCGCCATTAATGAGATGGTGCTGGCGCCGCCCCAGCCGGTGGCGGTCCCAAAGTAGGACAGGCCTCCAGGCCTGTCCCCCGGAGTAATCCCAATGCTACTAATCATCTCCTTATTAGTCGAAAACAAGCCTGGCGCGCTTATGCGCATTACCGGCTTACTCAGTGCGCGGGCCTATAACATCGAGAGCCTGACGGTCGCCCGCACGCTCGATCCCGAGCTATCCCGCATGACCATCGTGGTGGACGTAGATTCCACTCTGCGCCAGCAAGTGATCAAGCAGATGAACAAGCTGGTGAACGTGCTGCAGGCCGTG
Organism: Bryobacteraceae bacterium; assembly: GCA_049516155.1. Lineage (GTDB taxonomy): Bacteria > Acidobacteriota > Terriglobia > Bryobacterales > Bryobacteraceae > Bog-159. The sequence goes on along the minus strand of JBEKTJ010000221.1, from coordinate 5,043 downwards.
GATCTCACCGAATCGCCCGCGGTGCGCCGGGAGATGGTGCTGGTGCGCGTGCGCACGGCGCAGGAGACGCGCACCGCCGTCCTGAAGGAAGCCGAGATCTTCGGCGCGCGCGTGGTGGATTCCTCCACAGAGGGCTTCGCGCTGGAGGCCACCGGCGATCCTGAGAAGCTCGACGAATTCATCGATGTGATGCGCAGCTATGGTGATATCGAAACCACCCGCTCCGGAGTAGTAGCTGTTTCGCTAGAAGCTAAACGGCTAAGGTTACAACCTCCGGTACAGCAAGTAGGACAGGCATCCTTGCCTGTCCTCCCCTAAAAGGACTTATCAATGGCGAAGCGTTACTACGAAAAAGATTACAAACCAGCCCTGCTCCAGGGCCGCACAGTGGCAATCATAGGCTATGGCAGCCAGGGTCACGCGCACGCCCTAAACCTGCGCGATTCCGGAGTGGACGTGATCGTCGGCTTGTATCCCGGCAGTCAGTCGCGCTCGAAAGCCGAAGCCGCCGGACTCAGGGTATTGGACACTGCGGAAGCCGCCAAAACCGCCGATGTAATCATGATTCTGGTCTCCGACCATATCCAGGGCGATTTATACAACACAGATATCGCGCCGCATCTGACCGCTGGCAAGACGCTGATATTCGCGCACGGCTTCAATATCCACTTTGGCCAGATCAAGCCGCCCGCCGATATCGACGTGTCCATGGTTGCACCCAAAGCTCCCGGCCATCGCGTGCGCGAGTTGTTCGTCGAAGGCGTGGGTGTGCCGTCCCTGGTGGCCGTGCATCAAGATGCTACCGGACACGCGCTCGAAACGGCGCTGGCCTACGCCGGCGCGCTGGGAAGCTTGAAGGCCGGAGTCATCGAAACCACCTTCAAGGAGGAAACCGAAAGCGATCTCTTTGGCGAGCAAGCCGTGCTATGCGGCGGCGCGTCCGAACTGATCCGCGCGGGTTTCGAAACCCTGGTGGAAGCCGGCTATGCGCCCGAAATCGCCTATTTCGAATGCCTGCATGAGCTGAAGTTGATCGTCGATCTCATCCAGGAAGGCGGCCTTGGCTATATGCGCTATTCGATCTCGGATACCGCCGAATATGGCGACTATACCCGCGGCCCGCGCATCGTCGATGAGCACGTGCGCGCCGAAATGAAAAAGATTCTATCGGAAATACAATCCGGCGAGTTCGCCCGCCAATGGATCGACGAAAACAAAACCGGCCGCCATAAATTCCTGGCCATGCGCGAAGCCGCCCGCAATCAGCCGGTAGAGACCGTGGGCCGAGGGCTGCGCGAAATGATGACGTTTCTAAAGAAGAAGAAAGAATCCGGGGTACCGGAAGAGCAAAGTGGGGCAGGCTCGCAGCCTGCGGCGGCCTCTCAGGCCGCCCCGCGTGGTTAATTCTTATGAAGATCTTCACTTTTGACACCACTCTCCGCGACGGCACCCAGGGCGAATCCGTCTCCTTCTCCGTCGATGACAAACTCCTGATCGCGCAGAAGATCGACGAACTGGGCATCGACTATATCGAAGGCGGCTGGCCCGGATCCAATCCGAAAGACAAAGACTTCTTCGCCCGCGCGCAGAACGAGCTGAACCTCAAACATGCCAAGCTGACCGCGTTCGGCGCCACCCGATTCGCCCGCCATACTGTCGAAGAGGACCGCAGCGTGCAATCGCTGGTTGCCGCCGGCACGCCCGTGGTTTCCATCTTCGGCAAGAGTTGGGATCTGCACACGGCGCGCGCGCTGGGCATCACGGAAGAAGAAAACCTGAAGTTGATCGGCGAGACGGTTGCCTATCTGAAAGAGCATGGCAAAGAAGTGGTGTACGACGCCGAGCACTTCTTCGATGGCTACAACTCGAATCCCGATTTCGCCTTGCGCACCCTCGAAGCCGCCCAAAATGCAGGCGCCAGTGTGCTCTGCCTGTGCGACACCAATGGCGGAACGCTCACTGGCCGGCTGGTCGAAATCTTCGCCGAAGTGCGCAAGCGTTTCGACGGCATCCTGGGCATCCACACCCACAACGATTCCGACGTGGCGGTGGCCAACACGCTGGCCGCCGTGGAAGCCGGCGCTACGCACGTGCAGGGCTGCATCAACGGATACGGCGAGCGCTGCGGCAACGCCAATCTCTGTTCCGTCATCGCCAATCTGGAGCTGAAACTGGGTCACACGGCCATCGGCCAGGACAAGCTGATCAGCCTGTCGAATGTAGCGCGCTTCGTGTTCTGATCAGCGATCTGTCTGGCCGCGGCAACATCTTATATAAGCTGAAGCAGCATGGCTTGGCCGGCCGGCTCGACGAAGACGCCCGCCGCGAATTGCTTGAGCGCATCAAGCAGATGGAGTACGAGGGATGCGAGCTGGAAGCCGCCGAGGGCACCTTCGAACTGCTGGTGCGCGAGGCGCTCTACCCCGGCATGCATTTCTTCGAAGTGGAAGGCTACGAGGTCTCCACCAAGGCCACCGCCAACGGCGAATCCCGCTCCACGGCAGACATCACCGTGCGCACCCAGGATGGCGTCTATTCCGCCACTGCCTCCGGCAACGGTCCGTTCCATGCGTTGCACGTATGCCTGCGCAAGTGTCTGTCGACGGTCTATCCGCAAATGGCCGACGTGCGTCTGACCGACTATAAGGTGAGGGTGCTTGAGCCGCGCAAGGGCACCGCCGCCAAAGTGCGTGTGCTCATCGAATGGTCGGATCACCGCAAGAGCTGGTCTACGGTGGGCGTTTCCGACAACGTGATCGTCGCAAGCTGGAACGCGCTGGTGGACGCCATTCGCCTCGAACTCATGCGCCTCACCGAGCAAGACGATTCCATTGAAAAAGCCGTCGAAGACTACTGCTGGGGCGTCTGACCGCTTCACCCAGCCGAAGATTTCTTTCCTCCTCTGTGCCGCGTGGAAATATCTGAATGGCGTATCTCAAATGGGCGAAGGTCGGCGAAGCCCGTCTAAACTCAACCTTCGCTTCCATGGAGCTCATCATTCGCCCAACGAATGGCCCGTATGAGATGGTGGAAGCTCCTAGATCGAGGCGCGTGTATGTTGAGGTGTGGGGCTATCGCACGGGAGCCGGCAACTTTCTGATAACGATTGCCGGTCAGCTTTAGAAGCTCGTCGGACGGACGGACCAAGTGATCGGGGTCGCGAAACCTTGCCTTATTCTGCTTGCCAGCAAGGCCGCTGATATCCAGCCCCTTCTCGACAGCGAGGAGGTCGCCAAGGTAGAATGCCTCCAATTCACGGCACGCAATACGCACGGCGGCTTGGGGACGGCCGGCACGGGTGCAAAGGGCTGTGAGCGATCTCTTGACCTTCCGGCAATCAGCCTGGTCTTGATCCCGCATCACTATAAAGCGCGCCCGCGGATTTAAATAGCCCCGCAGCTTGTTCGGCAACTGCTTCTCGAGATCCTGTTTTCCCTCAAACACAATGAAGCGCGCATGAACTTGACTCCCGGAGGGAAGCAAATGAGGAAATATCTGTTCTAATAGAGCCTTGGCAGATTCCTCCTCAAGGAAGAATACCAATTCGTTCATGCCGGATCTACCCCAGTGAAGAACCCTTGCTTCCAGAGATATCCCATCTTGTCTCCTTGCTCCATGTAACTCTTTACCTGCAGGTCGTCCTGAGCGCGTCGGATTTCGGAGAGTCCGTCCTTCTTTACAAGCCAGAGAACTTCTTCCAGCCTGACGGCATTCAGGAGGTCCGGAGAATGCGTGGACACCATCACCTGGCCGCCCCTGCGGGCATAGTCGCGAAACTCCTCGGCAAGTTCGCTCATTAAGGTCGGATACAACTGATTCTCCGGTTCCTCAATACAAAGAAGAGGGTGGGGTTTGGGATCGTGGAGGAGCACGAGATAGGCAAACATCTTGATGGTCCCGTCGGAGACATAGCGATCCAGGAAAGGGGTCTTAAATGTGCCGTCGCGGAACCGGAGGATGAGGTAGCCATCCTGCGTGAGCTCCGGTTCTACGCCGCTGATACCAGGGACGCGCTGCTGCATCCGTGTGAGGATGGTTTGGAAAATGGGCCGGTGGTTTTCGTAAAGGTATTGGGCAACCCGTGGCAAATTCTCCCCTGTCTCCGATAGATGCTCTACAACGCCAGTCGCCTCCTTCCGTCCCCGCGCGGCGCTGATATGAAAGTCTGAGACGTGCCAGTTTTCCAGCAGTTGACGCAGCGCGCTGGCCGCCCGGAAGCGTTGGAATTGTCCGAGACCTTTGATGGCAAGGATGTCTGGCGATTCCAGTTGCTGCTCCTCCCGCTGGAGTTGCTCGTCGGGTTTATCAAAATCCTCCTCATTTCTGATGGCGAATCCTGATCCACTGTGGAAGTCCAGAAAGTAGAATGGGGCGCCGTAACGGCCTCGTTTGTACCGAAGGAACTCATGCTTAACGACTGGCCGGCCATTCTCAAGTCCGATCTCCAGATGGTAGGTAACCAGGCGCGATCTGCCGGCAATGGGTAGGCCGACCTGAAGTTCTACGAGTATCGTATCCTTCTCGTGGCCCCGAGTGACAACCTCCAGGAAGCGTCCGCGTGCATCCAGCGCCTGCCGGACATTTCCGGTCAATGCGTCACGCAGGAATCCAAAGACGTCGAACAGCGTTGATTTGCCTGTACCGTTGGCGCCAACGAGGACGATGAAATTGGGGATATCCGTGAGGTGAATGTTCTGAAGCGCTTTGAAGTTGCGAATCGTAACCGATTTCAGTTCCATGTCAGGTCCACTGCCAAGTGCCCTTCTTAGCTCTCAGACCCCAGAAGAACGTCGAGAGACTCGCATTTCTCGAGCTGGCCAAGCCAGCGCATCTCGCCTCCAGGTTTATGGTACGACAGGGAGCCGCACGATGGCAATCTGTGTTCCGTAATCGCTGATCCGGATCTGAAGCCGGTTCACACGCGGCGTGCACGTCTCCGCCGTATTGAAGGAATCCACGACTTATGAGCACGTGACCCCCGAAGCCGTGGGCAACCGCCAGCGCGTTCTGATCAGCGATCTGTCTGGCCGCGGCAACATCTTA
>JBEKTJ010000220.1:0-10898 GCA_049516155.1 Bryobacteraceae bacterium | reverse complement strand
TGCGGCTGCGCGGCCTTTCCAGCGTTGGCCAACTTTCGGCGGGCGGATTGCGCCTGTTCTGCTTCCCGCACGCCGGCGGAGGGGCCGCGGCATTCCATCGTTGGGCGGAGCGATTGCCGCGGGGCCTAGTGGTTGTGCCGATGCGCCCGCCGCGGCCGGCTACGCCATACACTATGGCCGGGTTGGTGGCGGTGCTAGGCGATTCCATCCAGCCTTATCTGGATGAGTCGTTCGCCTTTTTCGGACACAGCATGGGCGCCATAGTGGCATTCGAGCTGGCGCGCCTGTTGCGGCGGCGCAATCTGCCCGCGCCGCGCATGCTGGTAGCTTCCGGCGCGCGCGCGCCGCAGTTCCGGCGTGGCCACGTGCCGCCGCCCGAACCTGGGGAGGCGGAATTCGTGGCAACGCTGCGGCGCTTGGAAGGCACGCCTTCCGAAGTGCTGGACAATCCCAATCTCATGGAACTGATTCTTCCGGCCCTGCGCGAGGACGCCGCCATCTATCGCAATTACGTCTATGCCGATGAGCCGCCGCTCGATTGCGCGATCCGCGCGTATGGCGGGGCGGAAGATCCGAACGTGCGCCGGGAGCACCTCGATGGATGGGCGGCCGAGACCACGGCGGCCTTTGCCGTACGCGTGTTTCCCGGCGGTCACTTCTATCTGCGCACCAGCCGCCAGGAATTCTTGGCGGCGCTGGCACGAGATCTGACGGCGTGAATGCCAGCGGCTTTGTACGATCTCATACTTCCCTACTTATGTACCAGTTTGCGCTTCAATCGCGTCTCTTAAGTTTTTGGTAGGATCTCTCTAGTCGGGGTAAGCGATTTCTTAACATACGCTTAACATGCGTTCAAGATTTGTTAACGCTCCTAGGATTATTTAACATGCAATCAACGAAGCGAACACTACTCATTTCTTTATTTCTGGCAGCACTGGCGTATGCGCCTGCCGCGTTTGGCGCCACCCCGCCATCCAACCGATGGCTGGTAATCCTGAACGAGCCACCGGCCGCGCAGCGATTTCCCGGCAAGTTTCGCACCACCCGCGCAACCGCCGAACCCTACCGGCAGCACTTGCGGAGTGTACAAACCGGACTGCGCTCGCAGATCGAGGGCCAACACGTCCGCGTTACGGGCGGCATCCAGCACCTGATGAATGGCCTGTTCGTAGTCGCATCTCCCACGCAGGCGGCGGCTCTGCGCAATCTTCCGGGCGTGAAATCCGTGGTGCCTATGAGATGGTATCGCAGAAAGGACCAACTGACTCTCAGCAATGTCGCGGCGGCTTGGAATAATTCCGGGATTGGCGGCGCGTCCAATGCCGGCGCGGGACTTTTCATCGGTGTCGTCGATACGGGCATCGATCAGACTAACCCGTCGTTTAATCAAGCCTTGGTCGCGCCGGAAGGCTATCCGGTTGCCGATACCGCAGCCGATCTCGCCTTCACCAGTAATAAAGTAATCGTCGCTCGGAGCTACGTAAGTTACGACGCCGTCTCGGACGAAACCGACACAGCCAACCCGGACCTGCAATCGCGACCTGACGATCTCACGGCGCGCGATTTGGTGGGTCACGGAACTGGTGTGGCATCGGTCATAGCCGGGCAAATCACCACTGTAGACGGCGTCAAGATTTCGGGCGTCGCGCCCATGGCGTACTTAGGAAATTATAAGGTATTCGGCTCCGACGAGGTGAACGGAAGCGCTTCCGAAGAGGGACTCATGCAAGCCGTGGAAGATGCCGTCAGCGACGGCGTTGACGTGATCAACGTCTCGTCCGGATACTTGCCTACCACCGGTCCCCTGGATGAAAGTTGCGACGGCCCGTGCGATCCCTTTGCCTATGAACTCGAGACGGCCGTCGAGGATGCCTACGTGGTGGTGGTGGCCGCCGCGGGCAACGATGCGAATATCGGCTACCAATACAATTTCAAGTCGGCTGGCATTCCCACTTTGAGTACGATAGCTACCCCCGCCTATGCGCCTTCAGTTATAGCTGCCGGCGGAATCCAGAACGACGTGACCTACACGCAAAGTGTGGATGTATCGGGCAGCGGGGTTCCCGCGAATCTCCAGGCGATCGCGGCTGTGAGCAGCGCCGATGGGCCGCAACTGCCGTCGCCCGCTAGTGCTCCGTTGGTGGATGTCACACAGGCCGGAGACAGCGAAGGCATGCTGTGCGACCCCATATCTCCCGGGACGCTGACGAACGACTTTGTTCTGGTACTGCGCGGCAGTTGCGACTTCAGCGTAAAGGTCGGCTATGCCCAGAATGCAGGCGCGCTGGGCGTGGTATTCGCCGATAACGGTACGGGCCTTTCCCCCTGGAGTGTGGGCACGGGAGCGTTGATTCCAGCGTTCCTGGTGAGCCAAACCAATGGCTCCAACCTAAAGGCTTACATCGACGCTCACTCGGGAGCCAACACGACCTTGAATCCCAATCCTTTCCAAGCGCCGGCGTCCACTCAGTATGTCGAAGATAAGTGCGATCCGTCGACCGCCGCACCGCCCACGGAAGCTTTGATACCGGAGTCTGTGGCTTGCTTTGCCTCCCTCGGCCCCAGCTTCGGCGTGGGAGCGGTGGAAGTCAAGCCTGATGCCGCGGCCGCTGCTACCGACTTTCTGCTGGCCGTTCAGAGTTACGATCCCGAAGGCGAACTATTCAATTTCAATGGATATGGGACGGCGGATGGCACCAGCTTTTCCACTCCCATGTTTTCCGGCGCCGCCGCGCTGGTCATCCAGGCGAATCCCACCTTCAGCCCTGAACAGGTCAAGTCCGCCCTGGTGAATACGGCTTCCGCATCGGGGCTGCTGACCACGGATGGTACGGCGGCAGCGCCCCTGGTGGCGGTAGGAGCGGGACTCTTGCAAGCGCAGAATGCGGTGGCTTCTACGGTGCAGTTCATTCCATCCTCGGTTTACTTCGGCGTACTGAACGGGTCGCTGGCGTCGTCATCCACGGCAGTGACAGTCATCAACAGCAGCACCAACTCGTTGAATCTGAGTTTCAACGTTGCGCAGCCCTCCGGGTTATCCGGGACTCAGGTGCAAGTGAATGGCGCAACCAGCACGAGTCTCACCATACCGGCCACCAGCGAGACTACCGTTACTGTCAGCCTTTCCGGCAGCGTGCCCGGAGCCGGCCGCTATGAAGGACTGATCACAGTCACCGGCGCCAGCACGCCGCTCACTTTCCCGTACACGTTCGTGGTAAGCGACAACACGCCGTACGATATCATTCCGCTCGACGAGACACCGCCAGGCTATATCGGATTCGATGGGCCGGTCAGCGCCAATATTCCGTGGTACAACTCGTGCAGCGGGACTGTGAACACCTGCTCCTACTCATATGGCTTGATCGCGGTCCAGGTCATCGATCGATACGGGGCGCCTGTGGCAGACGCGCCCGTGCAATGGTCTGTAACAGGGGGCAATGGGAGTGTTCTGCAAGGAACGGACTATACGGACACCGCGACGAACATTTATGGGATTGCGGGGGCTTCCGTGGTGCTCGGCTCCACGGCGGGTCCCCAGGAGTTCACTGCCACCGTCAACGGAATGTCGATGCCTTTCGACGGAAATGCGCGGATTGTGCCGGCCATCAACTCGAACGGGATTGTAGATGCGGCCAGTTTTACAGGCGGCCGGGCTGTGGCGCCGGGGTCCTGGATCTCGATCTACGGTACACATATGTCCGACGTCACGGACACCGCTTACTCTACTTGTCCGCAGTGCTCGCCCCTGTTCCAGCCGCTTCCGCTGGGCCTCGACGGCGTGGCGTTCAGTTTCGATACGTCGGCTCTCAGTTTGCCCGGCCGCTTCTCCTTCGTAAGTCCGGACCAATTAAACGTCCAGGTGCCATGGGAGCTTACGGGCCAGAGTTCTGCAACGGTCAAGGTGATTGTCGATTACACCTACAGTGCGCTGTATAATCTTCCCATCGCCGAATACTCGCCGGGATTTTTTGTCATCAACTATACGACTAACGAGGCTGCCGCGTTGCTACCGAACTACAGTGTGGTATCGTCCACTAACCCTGTGCCGCTGGGCACCCCGGTTCTCCTTTATCTGAACGGACTGGGGCCGGTCAATAATCCGCCGGCGGATGGGATGGCCGTGCCGGGCGCCACCTCCACCACCACTACGATGCCTACGGTTACCATTGGCGGCCAATCGGCCACCGTAACTTATAGCGGTCTGGCGCCGGGTTTGGTTGGATACCAGGTGAATGCGGTCGTGCCGACCGGCATATCGGCGGGAATGCAGCCTATCGCGCTCAGCATCGGCGGAGTCACTGCCAAGACCGCGTACATTTATGTAAATTGATGCGGATCGGGTGCAAAGCGAAATAATGGAACTGTTCGGCATCCCGTAGCGTAATCCAGGCATGGAGAACCTGCTTGCCGACCTGCGGCACGCCTTTCGCGTATTCCGCAAGAGTCCCGGCTTCACAGCCATTGCCATCGCAGCGCTGGCCTTGGGCATTGGCGCCAATACCGCTATCTTTTCGGTAATCAACGTAGTTCTGTTGAAGCCGCTGCCGTTTCCGGAACCCGACCGGATCATGCGGATTGAGCGTGGTTTCCCGGGTGGCTCCGGCGGATCGAGTTCCATCCCAAAGTTCAACGCCTGGAAGAAGAACGACGTTTTCGAAGCCATGGCGGCTTACGACTTCGCCGGACCGGGCATGAACGTCGGTGGCAGCGACCATCCGGAGCAAGTGAAGGGTATTCACGTTTCCTCCGAATTCTTCCGGGTGTTTGGCGTGTCTCCCGTGGTTGGCCGGACTTTCACGGCCGACGAGGATATACCCAGCGGGCCCAAAGTCGCTGTGATCAGCTATCAGCTATTCAACCGTCGCCTGGGCGCCGACTTGCGGCTGGTGGGTACACCCATCCTGATAGCCGGCGCGCCCACTACGGTGGTGGGGGTACTGCCGGCCACTTTTCAATCGGACCCCCCGGCGGATATTTTCATCCCCTTGCAGGCCGATCCCGAGAGCACCAATCAAGGCCATTACCTGCTGGTCGCCGGACGCCTGAAGCCGGGCGCCACGCTGCAGGCGGCGAAGGCCCAGATGAAGATCGTCGGCGAACGTTTTCGCCAAGCCAACCCCATGTGGATGGACAAGACCGAGAGTGTCGCCGTAGTGCCGTTGCAGGAAGCGCAAGTTGGCAATGTAAAATTGCCTTTGATGATTTTGCTAGGTGCGGTCGGCTTCGTTCTGCTGATCGCATGCGCGAACGTGGCCAACCTGCAGCTTGCGCGGGCGTCCACGCGGCAGCGGGAAATGGCCATCCGCACCGCCATTGGGGCGAACCGTCTGCGCATCGTGCGGCAACTTCTGACCGAGAGTGTGATACTGGCCTTGGCGGGCGGTATTCTCGGTTTTCTGATTGGCGCATGGGGTGTGCGCGCACTGCTGGACATCGCACCGGGCAACCTGCCGCGCATCACCGATAGCACGCATGCGGCAACGGCGGTGTCGGCCCTGGATTGGCACGTACTCGGTTTCACGCTGGCCGTGGCCTTCGCCACCGGCATCCTGTTCGGACTCTATCCGGCGGTGCATGTCTCCCGGCTGGACGTGAATTCGGCGCTTCGCGAAACCAGCGGCCGCTCGGGAACGGGCCGCCACCAGAACCGCGCGCGTGGCTTCCTGGTAGTGAGCGAGATCGCCTTGGCGGTGATCCTGCTGGTGGGCGCGGCGCTGATGATCCGCACGTTCGCCAGCCTGCGCGCGGTGGATCCGGGCTTCGATCCGCACAATGTTTTGACTTTGCAGACGTCACTCTCCGGTGGCCGGTACGACACCACCGCGAAGGTCGACAACTTGATCCGGCAAATGACGCCGCGCCTGGAAAGCCTGCCCGGTTTGCAATCCGCCGCGACCGCGATTATGCTGCCCATCGAGGGCGGCATCGACCTGCCGTTCAACATCGCGGGCAAGCCCCCCGCCAAGGGCGCTATGTATAACGGCGATGAACAGTGGCGGTCCGTATCGGCGCATTACTTTACGGCATTCAAGATTCCGCTTCTGCGGGGACGCGTCTTCAGCGAACACGACACCGGAAACTCCGCCCGCGTGATCGTCATCAACGAGGCAATGGCGAAGAAATACTGGCAAAAGGAAGATCCCATCGGCCATGTCATGACGCTGGGAAAAGGACTGGGCCCCGAATTCGAGGAGCCTGCGCGGGAAATCGTGGGCATCGTCGGTAATGTGCGCGAGAATGGGCTGACCGATTCGAGACAAAGTGTGATGTATGTACCGGCGGGCCAGATCACCGATGGCCTGACGCAACTCGCCAACAAGGTTATCCCGCTGAGTTGGATCGTACGCACCTCGCAAGAACCCACGGCCCTGGCCACCGCGATCCAGCGCGAGTTCCTGGCTGTTGACGGGCAATTGCCCGTTTCTAAATTCCGCACCATGGAACAGGTGATTTCGGAATCCACCGCGCGTTCGAATTTCAATATGCTGTTGCTGACGATCTTCGCGGGGACCGCCTTGCTGCTGGCGGCTCTTGGAATATACGGGCTGATGTCGTATTCCGTGGAGCAGCGGACCCAGGAAATTGGCATCCGCGTGGCGCTGGGCGCCAGTTCCGGCGAAATGCTGCGCATGGTGATCGGGCGCGGCCTGTTGCTGGCTGGAATCGGACTGGCGGTTGGGCTGGCAGCGGCTTTCGGCCTGACCCGTCTGCTGTCCAGCCTGTTGTTTGGGGTGAAGGCTAGCGACCCCATCGCTTTTGGCGCCGTGGTTCTCACGCTGGGGGTGGTGGCGTGGGTGGCCGTTTATATTCCGGCGCGGCGGGCTACCCGGATCGATCCGCTCATTGCCCTGCGCTATGAGTAGGACAGACCTCCTGGTCTGTCCTTCCGAAGCTTCGCCAGCATTTTGCGGTGGAATCCCGCCAGCATGCTGGGGTTCATGCGCACCAGCCACCAGAGCAGCCGGGCGTAGAACGGGAACACAATGATGGCTTCGTTACGCTCCACCCCGCGCAAGATAGCGCGTGCGGCGTCGGCGGCGGAGACCAGGCGCACGGGGAGTTTCGCCAGAAACTCGTCTTTGTCGATTTTGACCCCAATGGCATTTTCGTAAATGGCCGTGTCCACAAAGCCGGGACAGACTACGCTAACGCGAATGCCAAGGCCCTCGGCCTCCGCACGCAACGCCGCGGAAAGAGCCACCACGGCGCTCTTCGTGACGGAGTAGGGAGCCAAGCCAGGCTCGCCGATCAGTCCGGCGGCGGAAGCTGTGTTGACGATGTGCCCGGACCCTTGCCGGAGCATCGCGGCGTAGGCGGCGGTGGCTCCGTAGATCACGCCCCACAAATTGATGTCGATGCACTTGCGCCAATCGTCAAGCGATAGATCGCGCACCTCGCCCGCCACGCCGATGCCCGCATTGTTGAACATGAAATCCAGCCGGCCGTGCGCGCGCACGGTGTTTTCCACCATGCGTTCGACATCCGCGGCGCGCGTGACATCGAGCGGCACGGCTGTGGCCTGTCCGCCATTCGCGGCAATCGCGGCGGCCACGGCCTGCGCACCCTGGCAATCGATATCGGCGACCACCACCAGCGCTCCACGGCGGGCTAGTTCCTCGCAGAGCGCCCGGCCGATGCCGGATGCGCCACCGGTGACGATGGCCACCCGGTCATGAAAGGGATTCGTCATTCCGGGATTATACGCCAGACGCGAGTTGTGCCTCCGTCATTGGTACAATTCGTCAAATGGAACCAGAGCCAGTCCACGCACGGTATTGTTCCGAATGCGGCCAGCCATGGCCCGAAGAGGAACTGGCCCACTTCGGCGACCGGCTGGTCTGTGCCAACTGCAAGATTGCGTATACGCAGAAGCTGCGCGAGGGGGTGGCCTCCGCGGCAACCTTCACCTACGCGGGCTTCTGGATACGGTTGGTAGCCATGCTGCTCGACGGCGTTATTCTCTTTGTCGTGAGTGTAGTCGTGCAGTTACTGTTCGCGCCCATGTTGCGGAGCGGTCGTATGGATATGATGTTGATGGCTCTCGGGATAGAGTATCTAATCGGCATGGTTATCGGGGCTACCTATGAGGGCATCTTCGTCAGCCGCTTTGGCGCGACGCCGGGCAAGATGGCTTTGGACTTGAAGGTCGTTCGGCCGGACGGAGGTCCGATCTCGCTGGGCCGCGCGGTGGGGCGTTACTTTGCCAAAATCGTGAGCGGGATTATTCTGGCTATCGGCTATATCATGGCGGGATTCGACTCGCAAAAGCGTGCGTTGCACGACATGATCTGCGATACGCGCGTCATCCGGGTGAGCAAATAGCCGGCGGCATGCCGTGGCCATCCGCCGGAGCATTTCGCTCCCTGCCGGGATTGCCCGGAAAATCGACGCTATCGCCGCAGCCCGCCGCGTGAGCTCCAATCGTGCCATCGTCGATCTCCTAGCCGACGCCATCGCCGCCTACGAGCAGCGGCACGCGGCATTTTTCGATCTTACGGACCGGTTCCGCAACTCCACCGTCCCGGCCGAAACGGAACGGCTTTGGCGAGGAACTTGCCCGCATGGTTTCGGCAACTGATGCCGAAAATCAAGTGGCTACACCTGCCAGCCCAGCTTTCGCAAGCACCTGTTCGACCGCGCCAGAGAACGTTCCGGAAGGAACTTGCTACAAAGACTTCCCCTGAAATTGATACGATCAACTCGTGCCTCAGAAATTGGCTCTGTTGTTGTTCCTCTCGGCAGTGGCCCTCATGGGTGTGCGGCTGCGCGCCCAGCCGGCTGCGCCTCCCTACAAGAATCCGGCACTGTCCGTTGATCAACGCGTTGAGGATCTACTGGTCCGCATGACTTCGCAGGAGAAGGCGGAAATGCTGAGCGGTTCGGGATGGATGGAAAGCCGGCCGAACGCGCGCCTGGGCATTCCCGCGATCAAGATGGCGGACGGCCCTATGGGCGTGCGGAACTGGCGCGGCTCTTCCGCCATCACCAACGCCGCCTCCACAGTGCCTGTCACGGCCACCGCCTTTCCAGCCGCAATCGCCATGGCCGCCAGTTGGGACCTGGAGCTGGTTACGCGCGCAGCCGGAGCCATCGCGCAAGAGGTGAAGGCCCTGGGACGCGATATGATTCTGGGTCCCACCGTGAACATCAATCGCGTCCCATTGTGGGGCCGCAACTTCGAGGGCTATGGAGAGGATCCCTATCTGGCTGCGCGCATGGGAGTCGCCTACATCCGTGGCGTGCAAGCGGAAGGCGTGATCCCCTCGGTCAAGCATTTCGCCGCGAATAATGAGGAATACGAGCGCCATCGCATTGACGAAACGATCGACGAGCGCACGCTCAATGAGATCTACTTCCCGGCATTCAAGGCGGCTGTCCAGGAAGCCGGCGTATGGGCAGTGATGTCGGCATATAACAAAGTGAACGGCCAGTGGTGCGCCGAAAATCCCTACCTGCTGACGGAAATGCTCCGGAAGCGCTGGGGTTTTCGGGGATTTGTGATCTCCGACTGGGGCAGCACTTACAGCACGGACGCCACCATCAACGCGGGCTTGGATCTGGAGATGCCCGGCGGCGAGGCCATGCGGATCTGGGCCAACAAACCCGAAACTAAGCGCGATGGGAATGGCGCCGGCTGGCTGACGGCGGACAAAGTCCTGGCGGCGGTGTCGGCGGGCGGGGTGACCCAGGCCGCCGTGGACGATGGCGTGCGACGCATCTTGCGCGTGATGTTCACTGCTGGGCTGTTCGACCACGTGCACGAACCCGGCGGCGATGTGGATACGCCCGGGCAGCGTCAAATAGCACGCATGGCTGCCAACGAAAGCGTCGTGCTGCTGAAGAACTCCGGCGGCGTGCTTCCCCTTAGCGCGGAGAGGACACGCAAGATCGCCGTCATCGGTCCCAACGCCGCGGTCGCGCGGACCGGCGGTGGCGGCAGTTCCTTGGTGCGGCCGAAGTATGCGATCACCGCGCTCGATGGCATCCGGGACGCTGCGGGATCGAAGGCCGATATCGTCCACGCGTTGGGCGTCGTTATGGAAGGAGAGGATGCTCCCAAGCCGCCGCGCGAGTCGCTTGCGGAAGCCGTCGCCGTGGCCGCTCACTCCGACGTCGCCGTTGTCGTAGTGGGCAACGCTCCCAAGCTCGAAGGCGAGGGATTCGATCGCAAATCCATGGATCTTCCCGCTGGCCAAGACGAACTAATCGAAGCCATCGCCGGCGCCAACAGGAACACCATCGTGGTCGTCGCCGCCGGCGCGCCAGTCACCATGACCCGCTGGATCGGCCAGGTGGCCGCCGTGGTTTATGCCTGGTATGGCGGGCAGGAGGCCGGGCATGCCATCGGAGATGTGCTGTTTGGCGCGGTCAACCCTTCCGGCAAGCTACCGGTGACTTTTCCGAAAGCGTTGCAGGATTCGCCGGCGTACGCCCACTATCCGGGTGAGAACCTGCATGTGGATTACGCGGAGGGCATCTACGTCGGCTATCGCGGCTTCGACAAAAACAATGTCGAGCCGCTGTTTCCGTTCGGCTACGGGCTCTCCTATACGACCTTCGAATACAGCGGACTCAAGATCGCGTTTCCGACCGTTACCGTGAGCGTTCGGAACAGCGGACCCCGCGCGGGGGCCGAGGTCGTTCAGTTATACTTGCAGCCGCCGCCGGCGCGCGTCGACCGCCCGGTCAAGGAGTTGAAGGGATTCGGACGCGTGATGCTGGAACCGGGCGAGACGAAGACCGCGTCATTTACACTCGACGAATCTGCGTTGTCGTACTACGATTCCGCGGTTCACGACTGGGTCGCCCAGCCGGGACGGTTCACGGTATTGGTGGGCGCGTCCTCCCGCGACATCCGCGCCGCCGGTGAGTTCAACCTGGCCAAGTAGAAGGTTCGT
>JBEKTJ010000219.1:0-11470 GCA_049516155.1 Bryobacteraceae bacterium | reverse complement strand
ACCGTGATCTTGGTCAGGATGGCGTTCATATACTCGGCCGTATTGCGTCCCGGACGGATGCCGGGAATGAATCCGCCGTATTTGCGCATATTGTCGGCGGCTTCATTGGGGTTGAAGATGATGGATACGTAAAAGAAACAGAAGAAAATGATGCCCGCCACGAACAGCACGTAGTAGAGCGGTTCGCCGTGCGCGATGGAGGCCAGCGTCTTGCTGAGCCAAGGCATGCTCTTGACGAACGGCATGGCGGCCAGGGTCTGCGGGAAAGCCAGAATCGAGGACGCGAAAATCACCGGAATGACGCCGCCGGCATTCACCTTCAGGGGCATGTGGGTGGATTGGCCGCCCATCACCCGCCGCCCCACGACGCGCTTGGCGTACTGCACCGGAATGCGGCGCTCGCCGCGCTCCACCAGGACGACGAAGGCCACCACCGCCACCATCATGATCAGGATGACGATCATCTGAAAGGGACCCCACTCGCGCGTGACGAACGTATTCCGGTAGATGTTGGAAATGGCGTTGGGCATGTTCGCTACGATACCCGTAAAAATAATGAGCGACTCGCTGATCTGCTCGCCCAGCCACATGATGAACGCCGTGCCGGTGGTGAGCGAAATGATGGTCATCAGGACAAAGCCCCAGCCCGGGTTGTCCACGAAACCGCCGTTCGAGTGCTGCAATCCCTGCGCGATGCCAAACGATTGGACGATGGAGAGGGCAATTGTCAGGTAGCGGGTCCACTGGGTGATCTTGCGGCGGCCCAGTTCGCCTTCTTTTTGCAGCTTTTCCAAAGTGGGCACCACCACCGTCAGGAGTTGCAGAATGATCGATGCGGTGATGTAGGGCATGATGCCCAAAGCGAAAATGGTGAAGCGGCGGATGTTGCCGCCCGCAAACAGATCGAAGAAACCGAAGATGCCGCCCGAACTGCGGTTGAGGAATTCTTCCCACCGGACGGTATTGATGCCCGGCGTCGGAATATGGCCGCCCAGGCGGTAGACCGCCAGCATACCGAGCGTGAACAGAACTCGCTTGCGCAGATCGGGGATACGAAATACGTTGGCGAACGCTTCGAAAAACTTCATGGTTCCTTCGCTTCCGGCCCTTACTTCTCTTCCTTTTCCGGGGCGCCGATGACAACCGCTTCACCGCCGGCCGCCTGAATCTTATCGAGCGCGGATTTCGAAAACAGGTGCGCTTCGACCCGCAGTTTGCGGGTCAACTGGCCGGTGCCGAGCACCTTCAACCCCTCGTGGAGCTTCTTGATCACGCCGTGCTCCATCAGATGATCCGGGGTAAATGTGTCGCCTTCCAACTTCTCCAGTCTATCCAAATTAACGATGGCGTACTGCTTCTTAAAGATATTCGTAAAACCGCGCTTGGGCAAGCGGCGGTGCAGCGGCATCTGGCCGCCCTCGAAGCCGCGCTTCTGGCCAAAGCCGGTGCCGGCGCGCTGTCCCTTGCTGCCGCGGGTGGCGGTCTTACCGTGGCCCGAGCCCATACCGCGCCCGATACGTTTGCGCTCGTGCTTCTGTCCGGCGGGAGGTTTCAATCCGCTAAGATTCATAACGCAGGCTCCTATTCCACAACCTTCAGCAGATGCGGAACTTTGTTGACCATGCCGCGGAAGACGGGCGAATCCGGCCGCACCACGATTTGGTTGAGTTTCCGCAGCCCCAACCCGAGCACCACCCGCTTATGCTTCTGGGGCGTGCAGATGGGACTGCGATACAGCTTGATCTTAATCATGCCATCCATAAGAACAAAACCTTTTGGCCGCCGATGAACGCCGATTAACGCCGATAAAACCAAAAAGAAAGGTCGCTTTGGTCTTGCTCTTATCGGCGTTCATCGGCGGCTCATAATTTTTCCACTGCCAGGCCCCGCATATCCGCTACTTCGTTCTTGTCCCGCAGTTGCTCCAGCGCCACGATGGTGGCCTTCACCACATTATGCGGGTTGTGCGTGCCGATCGATTTCGTGAGCACGTTGGGGATCCCGCACGCCGTGATTACCGCGCGCACAGGCCCGCCGGCAATCACACCCGTGCCTTCCGGAGCCGGCTTCAACAGCACCAGGCCGCTGCCGAAACGGCCGAGCGACTGGTGTGGAATGGTGGTTCCCAGCATATGTATCTTGCGCAAATTCTTTTTGGCCGCTTCGATGCCTTTGCGAATGGCCGACGGCACTTCCTTAGCCTTACCGACCCCGAAGCCCACCACTTTGGCGGCCGGATCGCCGATCACCACCAGCGCTGAGAAGCTGAGGTTCTTGCCGCCTTTGACCACCTTGGTCACACGATTGATCGACACCACCTGCTCTTTCAGATTGAGCGTCTGCGGATCAATGCGTTTTGCCGTTCTTATTGCCATCAGAACTCCAGTCCCGCTTCCCGCGCGGCATCCGCCAGGGCTTTGACCCGGCCGTGATAGATATAGCCGCCGCGATCGAACACCACTTTCTGAATTCCCTTTTCCCTGGCCCGCTCGGCCACCAGCTTTCCGACCGTCTTGGCCGCGGCCAGATTGCCGCCCTTGGTGCGCTTGCCCTTTTCGATCGTCGAAGCCGAAACCAGGGTAGCGCCCTGGGAATCGTCGATCACCTGCACGTAAATATTAGTCAGGCTGCGGAACACCGCCAGCCGCGGCCGCTCCGCGGTGCCGCGCACCTTGTGCCGTATGCGCTCGTGAATCCGATGGCGGATTTCGTTTTTTTGAGTTATCCGGATCATTTCGCACTCGCCCCAGTCTTGCCCACCTTCTTGCGCAACCGCTCGCCGGTATAGCGCACGCCCTTGTTCTTATACGGGTCCGGCTTGCGCAGCGCGCGAATGTTCGCGGCCACCTGCCCCACCAACTGCTTGTCGTACCCGGTCAGCACCAGATGCGTCTGTTTATCGATCTTCAGGTCCACACCGTCCGGCAACAGCAGCTCGATGGGGTGCGAATAACCCAGCGTGAAGATCGCTATTTTGCCCTTCACGTCCGCGCGATAGCCGATACCCACGATGTCCAGCTCCCGCGTAAAGCCTGTCGAAACACCCTGCACCGCATTGGCGGCGAGGGCCCGCGTCAGCCCATGCAGCGCGCTGTATTTGTCGCTGTCGCGCACCACATCCAGACGGCCGTCGGCCTGCTTGAAATGCACGCCTCCTGGAATCGGCACCGTCAGCACGCCCTTGGGTCCGGTCACTTCCAATTGATCGCCGATCTGGATCTTGACCCCTTTCGGCAGGGGAATCGGCTTTTTACCAATTCGAGACATATGTCGAAATCCTTACCATACGCGGCACAGCAACTCTCCGCCGATCTTTTCTTTGTGCGCGTCGCGCCCCGTCATCACGCCGCGCGGCGTGGTCAGGATGTTGATCCCCAAGCCGCCCAGCACGCGCGGAATATCCTGCTGCCCGACGTAAACCCGGCAGCCGGGCCGCGAGATGCGCTCGATATTCGAAATCACCGGCGCATTGCCGGTGCTGTATTTCAGGTAGATCTTGATGGTCTTCTTGGGGCCTTCTTCGGCGACCTTGAAGTTCTGGATATAGCCCTCTTCCTTGAGAATGCGGGCGATCTCCGTCTTCAACTTGGAAGCCGGCACATCCACTTTGGGATGGCGCGCGCGGATGGCGTTGCGCACCCGCGTAAGCATGTCGGCGATAGGGTCACTTGTCATTCCTGCCCTCCAACTAATCCTTTGGCTCTCACCAGCTCGCCTTCGTGACGCCGGGGATTTCCCCGTTCAGCGCCAGTTGGCGGAAGCACAGCCGGCAAATGCCGAACTTGCGCAAAAAAGCGCGCGGCCTGCCGCAGCGCCAGCAGCGGTTGCGGTGCTTGCAGTCGTGCTTCGGCTTCTTGCCGGCCTTGACATCCTCAAGCATTTTGGCGCGCTGCGCGCGTTCCAATCTCAAATCTTTGGCTCTCTTGGCGGTGGTGGCCATGTTTCTCTCTTCCCTCTTCCTTACTGCCGGAACGGCATGCCCATCTGTTTTAATAGGGCCACGCCTTCCGCGTCGGTGCGCGCCGAAGTGGTGATGGAGATATTCATCCCCTTGGTCTTCTCCACCTTGGCGTAATCGATCTCCGGAAAAATCAACTGTTCGCGAATGCCCAGCGTGTAATTGCCGCGGCCGTCGAACGACTTGCTGGAGACGCCGCGGAAATCCCGCACGCGGGGCAGCGCCACGTTCACCAGGCGATCGAAAAACTCGTACATGCGGTCGCCGCGCAGCGTCACCATGCAGCCGATGGCCATTTTTTCGCGCAGCTTGAATGCGGCGATGGATTTGCGCGCTCTCGTGACCACCGGCTTCTGGCCCGCGATCTGGCCCAGTTCGGTGACCGCGCCGTCCATCAGCTTGGCGTTCTGGGTGGCCTCGCCCAAGCCGATGTTGACCGAAATCTTCGCCAGCTTCGGCACCGCCATCACGTTTTTGTACCCGAACTCCTTGGTGAGCGCCGGGACCACCGTCTTTGTGTAATGTTCCTTCAGTCGTGCTGCCATGCTGATTCCTGTCTATTTCCTGTCCAAATTCTGCCCACATTTGCGGCAAATACGCGTCCGCCGCTGTTTCCCCCCCGGGAGGGTTTCCACATGGTGCGCGATGCGCACCGGCCCGCACTGTGCGCACACGATCTTCACGTTCGAAACCGCGATGGGGCTTTCCCGCTCGGCGATGCCGCCTTTGATCTGCTTGGCCGGATTCGGACGAGTGTGCCGCTTGATCATCGACACATGCTCCACCAGAATCTTTCCGTTGGCCGGATTCACATCCAGCACGCGGCCCGTCTTGCCCTTGTCCCGTCCGGCAATGACCTTCACCTGATCGTTTTTCTTCAGTAGAATTCGTACCGGCTCAGCCAGCTTTTTCTTCGGCATATCAAATTACCTCGGGCGCCAACGAAACGATCTTCATAAATCGCTTCTCGCGCAACTCGCGAGCCACCGGTCCGAACACGCGCGTGCCCACAGGCTCGCCCAACTCGGTGATCAGTACCGCGGCATTGGAATCGAACCGGATATAAGTGCCATCTTTGCGCCGGGTCTCCTTGCGCATACGCACGATCACGCAGCGCACCACTTTGCCTTTCTTGATCGCGGAATCCGGAGCCGCTTCTTTCACGCTGGCCGTAACCACATCGCCCAAGCCGGCGCGCAAGCCGAGGTCGCCGCCGCGCGGCAAAATGCACGCCAAACGGCGCGCGCCGCTGTTGTCGGCTACCTCGAGAATTGTTCGCATCCCTATCATAGGCCGCTTCGCTCCCCTGGCCGGTGGTTAGCCACCGCCCACTATACCTTTACGTCCAACTCCTCCGGCTGCACGCCCACTTGCGGGGCGCGCCGGACCACTTCGGCCAGCCGCCAGCGCTTGGTGCGGCTCAACGGCCGGCACTCGATAATCTTCACGATGTCGCCCATTTTGGCGCGGCCTTCTTCGTCGTGCGCGTGGAATCTCTTGCGCTTCTTCACAATCCGCTTATACAGCGGATGCGGCACGCGCCGGCTGACTTCCACGATAATGGTCTTGGCCGTCTTGGTCGAAACCACCTGGCCGATCTTCTCGTTCTTCAATGGCTTCTGCGTCTGTTCGGCCATATTACTTCTTCGCTCCAGACAGTTCCCGTTCTCTAATAATCGTGTAGATACGGGCGCGGTCTTTCTTCATGGCGCGCGCCTTTTTCAGGCCTTCCATGGTGCCCATCGACATTTGGAAATTCAACCGGAAAAGCTGCTCCTCAATGGTGCGCAACTGATGTTGCAGCTCGTTCTCGTCCAGGTCCCGAATCTTCTGCGACTTCATAATCTACTCCGCCTGCTCCCGCGTTACGAATTTTGTGCGGATCGGCAACTTATGCGCCGCGAGACGCATCGCATCGGCGGCCACCTGCATCGGCACGCCTTCCATTTCGAACAGAATCTTGCCCGGCCGCACCACCGCTACCCACTGCTCCGGCGCGCCTTTGCCTTTGCCCATACGGGTTTCAGCGGGCTTCTTGGTGATGGGCTTATCCGGGAACAAACGGATCCACACTTTACCGCCGCGCTTGATGGAGCGGGTCATAGCGATACGAGCCGCTTCGATCTGCCGGTCCGTAATCCAGGCGCAGGTCATGGCCTTCAGGCCAAACTCGCCGAAAGCGATGGATGAACCCCGCCATGCCTTGCCACACATGCGGCCGCGCTGCTGCTTGCGGTATTTGACCTTCTTGGGCATCATCATGGCTTATTTCTCTCCTTCGGGCGTCCCGCCTGTGGAAGGCGGCTCCGCCGCGGATGCAGGCTCCGCCGAGGGCTCGGTATCGGGACGGACTTCCTGTTTCCAGTGCGGTTGCGGCGCCATCAGCGGCGGCAGGATCGGCCCGCCGGTGCGCGCCGGATGCGCCATCTCGGGCGGCGGAGCCTGCCGGGCAGGTCCACTGGGTTCGGCCGCGGGGGAGGCGGATGGTTCGTGGTGCCGCGCCGCCGGCGGGCGACGGTCGCCCCTGTCTCCCCCACGTTCGCCGCCGCGGTCGCGACGGTCGCCGCGCTCGCCCCGGTCGCGCCTGGGTTCCGGTTCCGACGACAGCGACCGCATGCGGTTGCCCGCGTCCAGGATCTCGCCCTTGTACAGCCAAGCCTTCACGCCGATCACGCCGTACGTGGTATGCGCTTCGGTGACCCCGTAATCGATGTCCGCGCGCAAGGTGTGCAGCGGAAGCTGGCCTTGCAGATACCATTCGCTACGCGCGATCTCCGCGCCGTTCAAGCGGCCGGACACGCGCACCTTGATGCCCTTGCAGCCGAAACGCAGCGCCGAATCCACGGCTTTGCGCATCGCCCTTCGGAACGCCACACGCTTCTCGAGCTGCAAAGCGATCGATTCCGAAACCAACTGCGCATCCAGCTCCGGCTTGTGAACCTCCTGGATATCGATGAACACGTCGCGCTTGGTGCGCTTGGCCAGATCCACTTTCAGCTTTTCGATCTCGGCGCCCTTGCGTCCGATGATGATGCCGGGCCGCGAGGTGCGGATGGTTACCCGCAGCTTGTTGCCGGGACGATCCACTTCGATGGAGCTGACGCCGGCCGACTTTAGCCGCTCGCGCAGCGTTTGGCGCAATTCCACATCTTCCTGCAGCAGTTTGGCGTAGTCCTGCTTGGCGAACCAGCGGGAGCGCCACGGCTTGTTGAAGCCCAGCCGGAAACCGTAAGGATGAACCTTCTGTCCCATTGAGTTATTCTTTCTCCGCGTGCGTGCCTTTTTCCGACACTTTGATGACGATGTGCGCCATGCGCTTCTGGACACGGTAGGCGCGGCCCATGGGCGCCGGGCGGACCCGCTTCACGCGCGGTCCTTCGTTCACATACGCCGCCGACACGACCAATCGGTCCACGTCGACGTCTTCAAACCGTTCCTTCGCGTTGGCGATCGCCGAATCCAAAACCTTCCGCACCGTCGGCGCGATGCGCTTGTTGGTGGAGCGCAGCGTGGTGCGCGCCTGGTCGGCGCTTTGGCCGCGGATCAAGTCCACCACCAATCGCGCCTTCTGCGGCGATACCCTGATATATCTCGCTTCTGCCTTGGCTTCCATATCGCCTCTTAGGCCGGTTTAGCGGCCTTCTCCGTAGCGGCCTTCACCGAGTGCCCCTTGAAATGCCGTGTAGGGGAAAACTCGCCCAGCTTGTGCCCCACCATGTTCTCGGTGACATACACCGGGATGAACTTCTTGCCGTTATGCACCGCGATGGTGTGGCCCACGAACTCCGGAAGGATGGTCGAGCGCCGCGACCAGGTGCGCACCACGCGCTTTTCGTTCTTGGCCGTGAGCGCCGCGATTTTCACTTCCAGGTGGCCATCGGTGAACGGCCCTTTCTTGACTGAACGCCCCATAGTTATCTCTTCTTACTCTTCCTGGTGACGATCCACTTATTGGTCCGCTTGTTATTGCGGGTCTTGAAGCCGCGAGTAGGTTGGCCCCAGGGCGTGACGGGATGCCGTCCGCCGGAAGTCTTGCCCTCGCCGCCGCCGTGCGGATGGTCCACTGGGTTCATCGAGACGCCGCGATTATGCGGCATCTTGCCCAGCCAACGCTTCCGGCCGGCCTTGCCCAAGGAAACGTTTTCGTGGTCCACATTGCCCACCTGGCCCACCGTCGCCATGCAGTCGAGGGGCACGCGGCGGATTTCGCCGGAGGGCAGCTTCAGCAGCGCGATATCGCCCTCCTTGTTCACCAACTGCGCCTGCGTCCCAGCCGACCGCGCCATCTGCGCGCCCTTGCCGGGCTTCAGCTCGATGTTATGCACCACCGTGCCGGCCGGCATATTCTTGAGCGGCAAGGCATTGCCTATTAGGATATCGGCCGCCGGTCCCGACGATACCGTCATGCCCACTTTCAACCCATCCGGCTGGATGATATAACGCTTCTCGCCGTCCTTGTAGTGCAGCAGAGCCAGGCGCGCCGAGCGGTTGGGATCGTATTCGATCGAGGCCACCACCGCCGGAACCCCCTGTTTGTCGCGCTTGAAATCCACTACGCGATACGCCTGCTTGTGCCCGCCGCCGATGAAACGCGAGGTGACGCGGCCCGTTGAATTCCGGCCGCCGGTGCGCTTCTTGACTTCCAACAGCGATTTTTCCGGGTGCTCTTTCGTAATATCCGCGCGCGACACCACCGTTTGGAAGCGGCGCGTCGGTGTGGTCGGCCTGTAGCTTTTAATGGGCATGTCCGCTCCTAAATCTGCGCAAAGTCGGGCACTTTCTCCCCGTCTTTCAACCTCACGTACGCCTTTTTCCAATTCGACTTATAGCCGACAAACCGGCCGCGCCGGCGCAGCTTGCCATCCAGGTTGGAGGTGCGCACGCCCGCCACCTTCACTTTGAACAGCTTTTCGACCGCTTGTTTCACCTGGGTCTTGTTGGCATCGAGCGCGACCTCGAAGCACAGGGTGGCGTGTTCATCCTTGGCAGTCACGCCTTTTTCGGTGACTACCGGGCGCCGGAGTACTTCATGTATGTTCATTTTGCGAGCGCCTCCGAGAATTTGCGGGCAGCCGCTTCGGAAAGCAGGATGCGGTCGTGGCCCAGCAGGTGATATGCATTCACGTCGCGGGTGGGCATCAGGGTTACGCCGGGCAGGTTGCGCACACCCAGCTCCAGGTTGCGATTTTCACCGTTTTCGACCACCAGCACCTTGCGCGTAGCCTCCAGCCGCGTCAGCGCGGCCTTAGCTTCCTTGGTCTTCACCCCACCCAGGTCGAACTTCTGCACGACTTTCAATTCGCCGTCGCGCAGCTTGGCCGACAAGGCCGAGCGCAACGCGCCCAACAGCATCTTGCGCGGCAGCTTGTAGCTGTAATCGCGCGGTTGGGGGCCGTGCACCGTGCCGCCGTGCCGCCAGATCGGCGAACGAACCGAACCGATGCGCGCGCGGCCCGTGCCCTTCTGTTTCCACAATTTCTTGCCGGAACCAGCCACATCGCCGCGCACCTTGGTCTTGTGCGTACCCGCGCGCTGTCCGGCTTGATAGTGCCGCACGGCTTCGTAGAGCAGGTCCTGGTTGACTTCGGTTCCGAAAACTGCGTCGGCCAGCTCCAGCTCGCCGACCTTCTGATTATTTAAATCGACCACATCCACTGTCGGCATGGCGTTTACCTCTTGGCCCTCCGGACTACCACGTAGCCGCCGTTTGGGCCGGGCACCGCGCCCTTGACCATCAATACGTTATCTTCGGTGTCCACTTCGATGATCTCCAGGTTGCGCACCGTCACCTGTTCCGATCCCATGTGTCCGCCCATGCGCATGCCCGGCAAAACTCGCGATGGGAAGCTGGATGCGCCGATCGAGCCGGGCGCCCTGTGGAACATGGAGCCATGCGATCCTTCGCCGCCGCGGAAGTGATGGCGTTTGACCACGCCGGCGAAACCGCGGCCCTTGCTGACCCCGATTACGTCCACCTTTTCCTTGGGCTTGAATTGGTCGACCAGCACTTTGTCGCCGGCCTTGAAATCGTCGTCGCCCGGGCGCAAATGGAACTCACGCATGAAGCGCGAACCCTCCGCGCCGGCTTTTTTCAGATGTCCGGCGATGGGCTTGTTGATGCGCGCCGGCTTGATAAATTCCATCAGGCCAAGCTGCACCGCATCGTAGCCGTCGGTAGTGGGCGTTTTGCGCTGCACCACCATACAGGGCCCCGCCTTGAGGAGGGTGACCGGAACCACCTGCCCGTCCGGCCGGAACACCTGCGTCATTCCGATTTTTCTGCCAAGGATTCCAGGGATCATGTTCAATTTCCCGAAGTCAGGAGCCAGAAGCCAGAAGTCAGCATATTCTGTCTCCCGACTTCTGACTTCTGTATTCTACTTATGGTCTTTCCCAAACGCCTTGATCTCCACATCCACACCCGCCGGCAGATCCAGCTTCATCAAGGCATCCACGGTCTGCTGGGTCGGCTCGAGTATGTCGAGCAGCCGCTTGTGCGTGCGGATTTCAAACTGCTCGCGCGACTTCTTATCCACGTGCGGCGAGCGCAGCACGGTCGTCACGCTGCGCGAAGTCGGCAGCGGAATCGGACCGGCCACACTTGCGCCGGTGCGTTTGGCCGTGTCGACGATCTCGGTCGTCGATTGATCCAACACACGGTGGTCGTACGCCTTTAAGCGAATGCGAATGCGTTCTCTAAGCGCCATTTTGTACCTATTCGAGAATTTCCGTCACGGTTCCGGCGCCCACCGTGCGTCCGCCTTCGCGGATCGCGAACCGCAACCCTTTGTCCATGGCGATCGGCGTGATCAGATCGATCACCAGGTTCACGTGGTCGCCCGGCATCACCATCTCCGTCCCCTCCGGCAACTCCGCCACTCCCGTCACATCCGTCGTGCGGAAGTAGAACTGCGGCCGGTATCCCTTGAAGAACGGCGTGTGCCTCCCGCCCTCTTCCTTGCTCAACACCACCACGCTGCCTTTGAACTTCTTGTGCGGCGTGATCGACTTCGGCTTCGCCACCACCTGCCCGCGCTCCACGTCGTCCTTCTCAATGCCGCGCAGCAGCAGCCCCACATTGTCTCCGGCGCGCCCTTCGTCCAGCAGCTTCTTGAACATCTCGATGCCCGTCACCACCGTCTGGCGCGTATCCCGGAAGCCCACGATCTCCACTGGCTCGCCCACCTTAACGATGCCCCGCTCGATGCGCCCCGTCACCACCGTCCCGCGCCCCTGGATCGAGAAAATGTCCTCGATCGGCATGATGAACGGCTTGTCGATCTCGCGCTCCGGCAGCGGCACGTAGCTGTCCACGGCCGCCATCAGATCCGTTACCGTCTTCTCCCACTGCTCCTCGCCATTCAAGGCGCCCAGCGCCGACACCCGGATTACGGGCACCTGGTCGCCGGGGAACTCGTAGGTGGTCAGCAACTCGCGCATCTCCAGCTCCACCAAGTCCAGCAACTCCGCATCGTCCACCATGTCCACTTTATTCAGCGCCACCACGATGTA
>JBEKTJ010000218.1:0-10931 GCA_049516155.1 Bryobacteraceae bacterium | reverse complement strand
CGCGCGAAGTGCTGTGGAAGGGCGTCGACGTGGCCGTGATCGATGGCGCGGTGAACGGCATCGCCAATCGCGCGCGCGGCATTGGCGGTGTGCTGAAGCGGCTGCAATCCGGCAATATCCGGAGCTACGCCGCATGGGTGCTGCTGGGCAGCGTGGTGCTGCTCTTCGTCATGGGCGTGATGGGAGGACTGCGATGAACCTGCACTTGTGGGGCAGACCTCCAGGTCTGCGCGGGGACTCCAGGCCCCGCTCTTCAGGAGGCCTGCGATGAACCTGCTCGACATCGTCCTCGCCATCCCCCTCCTGGGCTTCGTGGTTCTGCTGCTGGTCCCCCGCGCCGCCGAAGGCGCCATCCGCGCCGTCGCCCTTGCATTTTCGCTGGTGGCATTCATCGCCTCGTTAGGGCTCGTGCTTCAATACGAGACTATCCGGCCCGGCGAGCAGTTTGTCACCGACATCGTCTGGATTACCTCGCCCAACATTCACTACCACGTATCACTCGATGGCCTGAGCCTGTGGCTGCTGATCCTGGCCACACTCCTCACTCCCATCTGCATCTTGATTTCCTGGAAATCGATTCAGATCCGCGTCAAAGAATTCTTCGCGTTCATGCTGCTGCTGGAGTTCGGACTGACCGCCGTGTTCGCAGCGCAAGACCTGTTCCTGTTCTACGTGTTCTGGGAAGTCTCGCTGGTCCCGATGTATTTCCTGATCGGCATCTGGGGCCATGAGCGGCGTATCTATGCGGCGCTCAAGTTCTTCCTCTACACCTTTGCCGCTTCGGTCCTGATGTTGACGGCAATCATCTACGTATACAACCATGCGCACACCTTCAATTACTCGGACATTCTGGCCCAATTAGCCAGCGGCAGGCTGTCGTTCACTCCGTCCCAACAGATGATGCTCTTCCTGGCATTCTTCATCGCCTTCGCCGTAAAAGTCCCGATCTTCCCGCTGCACACCTGGCTGCCGGACGCGCACGTGGAAGCGCCCACCGCCGGTTCCGTAATGCTGGCGTCCGTCATGCTGAAGATGGGCACTTACGGCTTAGTGCGATTCTGCCTGCCTATGTTTCCCAGTGCCGCGCGCGCCTGCGCCCCGTGGATTGTGGTGTTAGCCATCATCGGTATCCTTTACGGAGCGCTAGTCGCCATGGTGCAGCCCAACATGAAAAAGCTGGTGGCATATTCTTCGGTGAGTCACTTGGGTTTCGTCGTGTTGGGCATCTTTTCATTCACTCAAATCGGCATGGATGGCGCGGTATATCAAATGCTGAATCACGGCATCTCGACGGGCGCTCTGTTTATCCTCGTGGGCTATCTCTACGAGCGCCGTCACTCCCTGGTCATCGCGGATTACGGCGGCGTCGCTACCATCGCCCCATGGCTTTCGACGGCTTTCATGATCACCATGCTGGCCAGTATCGGATTGCCTCTCTTGAACAATTTTGTGGGCGAATTCCTGGTCCTGCAAGGCTCCGCGCAGGCCAATTTCCTCCACTGGACCGTCCCGGCCTCCATTGGCGTGATCCTGTCGGCGTGTTATATGCTCTGGCTTTACCAGCGCGTGTTTTACGGGGAGGCGGCCGACGAGGTACGGCATCATCTGTTCGACCTGCGGCCGCGCGAGTGGGCTGCCATCGTACCGCTGATCGCGATGATGGTTTGGATGGGCGTCTACTCGCAATCGTTCCTGCCGATCGTGCGGAAGGCTTCGGCGCACATTCTGGATCAGACCATGGTGAACGTACAGATCCGTGTGCAGGCGCCCGCGCCGGAGGTAGCCCGTGCCCGTTAGCCTCGCTGGCAGCATCGCCCCCGCCGGCGTTGAATACCTGCGGTTTCTACCGGAGATTATCCTGATTGCCGCCGGCACTCTGCTGATGGTGCTCGACGTCATCCTCCGTAAGCAATCGCGGGGCGTCTACGGGCACATCTCAATCCTGGCGCTCGCCGCCGCCATGGCCGCGGCGGTATTCGCCTACTCCTCAGCCGGGCCGGCCTTCTCCGGCATGTTGATGGTGGATGGATTCGCCACGTTTTTCCGCGTGCTGGTGATCGGCGTGGGCATCCTGACGGTGTTATCGTCCTATAGCTTCCTGCAACGCGAGGGAGCGGAGACCGGCGAGTATCATGCCTTGCTGCTGTTTTCGATCGCCGGCCAATCCGTCATGGTCTCAGCCAATGAGCTGATCATGATCTTCATCGGCCTGGAAATCTCCTCTATCTCGAGCTACGTGCTGGCCGGCTATCTGCGCGACGACAAACGCGCCAACGAAGCCGCCCTGAAGTATTTTCTGCTGGGATCGTTCGCCACGGCATTTTTTCTGTACGGCGTGGCGGTGGTGTATGGCATGACCGGGACGACCTACTTGACCGCCATCCGCTTGGTGCTCAGCGGCGGTCCCGGGGCGCCTGCTCCTGTCTTTATCGGCGTGGCGCTGGCGTTGATGTTCGTGGGGTTGGCTTTCAAAGTTTCCGGCGCGCCTTTCCAGATCTGGGCGCCGGACGTTTACCAGGGCGCGCCTACGCCGGTCTCCGCCTTCTTGACCACGGGACCGAAGGCCGCGGCATTCGCCATATTCCTGCGCATCTTCATGACCGCCTTCGAGCCTCTCGCGCGCGATTGGTATCCGCTGGTGTGGGGGTCGGCACTGCTATCCATGACCATCGGCAACTTCGCCGCGCTCACACAGTCGAACGTCAAACGGCTGCTGGGCTATAGTTCCATCGCGCATGCCGGATATGTGTTGGTGGCGGTGGCGGCGCGCTCGCACATCGGCACGGCGGCGGCTATGTTCTACCTGGCGGCGTATGCCTTCATGAACATCGGCGCTTTCGCGGTGGTTTCGCATCTTTCCGGAAAAGGCGAGCGATTCCTGAGCGTGGACGATTTCGCGGGCTTGGGAGTCAGGCAGCCGGGCACCGCCGCGCTGCTCTCCATCTTCCTGCTCTCGCTCATCGGCGTGCCGCTGACCGGCGGTTTTTTCGGCAAGTTCTACATTTTCAAAGCCGCGCTCGATTCGCACCTGGTGTGGCTGACTGTGCTCGGACTGTTGAACAGCGCGGTGGCGGCCTATTACTATCTGCGCATCCTGGTGGTGATGTACATGCACGAGCCGGGTGAGGCGGCCGCGGAACTGGAGCCGCTCTCGCTCGGGCTGCGCGCCGCGTTGGTCATTCCGGCAATCGGCACTCTGTTTCTGGGCATCTTCCCCACGTGGGTGCTGGACTTCGCCGGGAAGTCGTCAGTGCTGACGCGGTAATGCGTCCGAAGCGCCCGACTGACTTACCGCGACCGAAGTATTCGCAATGTCGATCATAAGCGGCGATAGGTTCGGCCGTACAAAGGTAAAAAGATTCGGAGTGGCTTCCAGTGTCACTGTTGCAGCGATCCGCCCGCCTGCGGGAAGGTAAGAGTGTTGGTCGAGAGCGAGTAAGTACATCCGGCCGATGCCTGGGTTATGGCGATGCTGGCATCGCCGACCGCAATCGTGGCGGTGCGCGCCGCACCGGTATTCGGCGCCACACTGATAGCCAGCGGCGCGACACCGGGTCCGGCGCCGCTTGTAACTGTAACCCATGAGACGCTGGGCAACGGGGTCCAGGTGCACCCAGTCGGCGAGACCACGCTGAATTTCGCGGGACCGCCGCCGGCGTATAAGAACGCCGTAGACGGGGGACACCTTGTCGGAGCATGCGGGCGTAGGCTGCGTAATCTTGGTTACAAACGCGGCATAGCGGGGAAGGCCTGTCGCGGCCTGGAATGCCCCCGGTGTGGTCGGGAAGTCTGGCGACTGGGTCGTGCCCGTCACAAAGACGGTGCCACTGGAATCCAGTGCCACGCCATAAGCGTCGTCCCAGTAAGTTCCACCCAGGGAAGGATCGTTCCCCACGAAGTAGTTCACATTACCGGGGAGCGCATCGCGGCCGGCCACTGGTGGATTGGGACGCGCCCCCAGTAGGCGAAGTTCCACTACCGCTCGGGCGGAACTCTTATCCGAACGCAATACAATATGTGCATTGCCACGCCAGAGTGCCACGCTATAGCCGGCGCCGCGAACTACAAAGTCCGCGGTCGCAGCGGCTTGGCCCAAGTTCTTCTCGAAAGCTAGGGGCAGGTTGCGGAAATTGTTCACAACGCGCGGTTCGGGGGCTGCCCCAAACAACCTGGAGAGCGCAAAGACGCTGATAAGGACGGCGCTGCGGCGTGTCATCCGGCTATCGTACGTCAGCCTCAATGGGATGTCAATGAATTCCTGTTATGTTGACAGGCATGGATCAGACGGTACAACCCGCCGCATCGCGTCTTGTCTCGCTGGACGTCTTTCGCGGCGCCACCATGGCGCTCATGGTGCTGGTGAATGATCCCGGCGACGGTGCGCACGCTTACGCACCCCTGCAACATTCCGATTGGAACGGGTGGACCTTGACCGACACCGTGTTCCCATCCTTTCTGTGGATCGTCGGCTTGGCCATCACGCTCTCGCTGGGCAAACGTATGGAGGCCGGGGCCGCGCGTGGCCGTTTATTTGTCCAGGTCTTGCGGCGCGCCGCAATTCTATATGTGCTCGGCCTGATTGTCTATGCCTATCCGTTTAATCTGTCGACCCAACGACTGCTGGGCGTCTTGCAGCGCATAGCGATTTGCTATCTGATTGCCTCGGCAATTTATCTCACTACCGGCATTCGCGGGCAACTCATCTGGCTGGCATCTCTTCTCGCGGGTTACTGGCTGATCATGATGTTGATACCCGTTCCCGGCTATGGCGCCGGCGATTTAGCCGTAGGCCATAACCTATCGAATTACGTCGACAAGATCCTGTTGGGCAGCCACAATTATGCGTCCACCAAGACCTGGGACCCGGAGGGCATCGTTAGTACCTTGCCGTCCATCGCCACGGCGTTGTTCGGCATTATGGCGGGCCACATCCTGCGCATGCGGCGCCAGCTTGCCGAGCGTGCCACATGGCTGTTTCTGATCGGCAATCTGCTCATCGCCGCCGGCCTGATTGCGGCCATCTGGTTGCCCATCAACAAGAAGCTGTGGACCAGTTCCTTTTCGGTGTTCATGGCCGGATTGGACTTCGTGGTGTTTGCCGGTTGCCTCTGGCTGGTGGATGGCTGCGGCTTCAAACGCGCTGTAAAACCGCTGGCGATCATGGGTATGAACGCCATCACGGTCTATATGATTTCGGAACTGTTGGACACGGCCCTCTCGGCGCTGCACTGGCACGGGCCGCTGTATCAGGCGGTTTTCGCGCCGCTGGCCTCGCCCGTGAATGCGTCGCTACTTTACGCCCTGGCGTATACTGCGCTGTTGTGGCTCATCGCGTTCGGCATGTACCGGCGGGGATGGTTCTGGCGTATATAAGGGCGGCAAAATCAACCTACGGCTAATAACCTTTTTCAGCGGTGACAATTCCGGGAACGTCCTGTTAGCTTAAGGGTGTTCCGATGCGACTTTTGCGCCATACATCGCGGCAGCAGGATTTCCGGCACGTGTCTCGCAGCCGCATGAACCAGCGCGGCCAATCGGCGATCGAGACGATGCTGCTGCTGCCGTGGCTGGCTTTCTGTTTCGTTGGGGCATTCGATCTCGGTGTCTATTCCTACGCTTTGATCTCGGCCGAAAATGCGGCGCGCGTGGTCGCCATGTATGCATCCACCTCTACCTCCGTCGCGGAGAATCCCACATTGGCCTGCACTTACGCGCTCGCCGAGATGAGAGACTCTCCCGGCGTGGGCAGCACCAGTTCATGTTCATCGGGCGGCGTGGTAAACGTGAGCACCAGCTACCTGGCATCCGGCGCGGATGGCCTGCCGGCGGCACAGGTATCCGTGACCTACCAACCCACACAGGTTATCAGCCTTCCCGGACTGATCAACGGCAATTTGACCATCACCCGGACTGTTGAGTTTCCCATAAGGGGGTCGTGAAAATGAAGGCATTTCGGCGAGCCACCAGCGGCAATTCGGTTCTGGAGTTTACGTTAAGTTCCATTCCCCTTCTTTTCGTCATTATCTCGGTAGTGCAAATGTCGCTCGGAATGTGGAACTATCACACTCTGAACGAGGCCGTCAAGGTAACCACCCGCACGGCCGCCGTACGCGGGGCCGATTGCGCCGCGTTGGCGTGCGCGATGACGGTCGGCGAGATCACCCAAATGCTATCCACTAAAGGTATCGGACTGCTTTCCGGTTCGCTGAACGCCTCTTTGACGGACTCGAACGGCTCCATCGTTTGCCATCCGATAAGCACTTGCACCAGTTCCACTACGGTCTGGCCGCGATCCGGAGGGAATTCCACGGGACAAGTGATTGCCATCTCCGCGTCTTATCCCTTTAACAGCCCGATCTCAATGTTCGTCCCGGGAAGAGGCGCCTCTTCATTCGAAACACAGATGTTTACCGCTATTTCTCAACAGGTGATCGATTACTGATATGACTACTTACTCCCATCGCAAACGCGGGCAGTCTCTGCTAATGGCGACGCTCGCAACCGGTCTCGTCTTCGGGTCCCTGGCGTTGGCCGTGGACGTGGGCTGGTCGTATTTTCGCAGGGAAACGGCGCAAGCTACCGCGGACAGCGCGGCGCTGGCGGCAGTTCGCGCGGCGGTTAAGAGTTCTCCCAGCAGTTTCACGTGCGGCTCCGGCGTCGTGTGGTGTAATACCACCGCCACCGCCTGTCCATCCACGACTCCCAGTTCGGCTGCCAACACCTACGACAACGCGTGCATGATGGCGGCGGCTAACGGCCTGTCCGGGCAGTCGGTTACCATTCAGGCGAACGCGTCCAGTTCGGTGCCCACTGTCTCCGGGCCAACGGTGGGGTATTGGGTGACGGCCCGCGTATACCACACCGCCACGGCATGGTTCGGTGGTCTTATCGGCGCCAGCTCGCTTACGGCCAGCGTCCGCTCCACTGCGGCGGCCATCGCCAGTTCGGGCGGCGGCGGATGCATCTATGTCTTGGACCCGAGCGCCGCCAATTCGTTCCTGGCCGGCAACGATTTTCAGGCCAAGTTCGGCTGCGGCGTCTATGTAAATTCGAGCGCCAATGCGAACACCGCCTCCGGGGCGGCCATGGAGGTTACCGGCAGCGCATATATTCAGGCTCCATCCATCAACGTAGTGGGCAGCTATCATCAGGACAACACCGGCAGCACCAGCGTGACGCCATCGACCGGCACCACGGCGGTGACCGATCCGCTGGTGAGTTTGCCGTCGCCCACGGTCGGGACAAGCTGCAGTTCCGGAAACTTCACCTCATGGCAATCGACCCAATATACGCCGTCCCCAGGCACTTATTGCGGCTTTACTCTCGGAAACGGAATGAACGCGCAACTTAGCGGAGGGACCTATATCATCGACGGCGGAACGTTTAGCATCCAAGGCGGTTCGACGCTTACCGCCACGGGCGGCGTGATGATTTACCTGACTAACGGGGCTACCATGAATATCGCCAACGGGTCCACTGTAACGCTCAGCGCACAGACCTCCGGCAGCTATCAGGGGATACTCTTCTATCAGGACCGTTCGATGACCTCGCCTGGTTCGAGCACTATTGCCGGCGGCGCGAATCTGAACCTGACGGGATCGTTGTATTTCCCGCACGCATTGTTGAACATCAATAACGGCACCAGCACCAGCATCCTCTCCGGTGGGACGACTACCGCTATAGTAGCCGACATGGTGGACTTTCAGGGCGGCGCCAGCGTCTTCACGGCCGATACGAACGGCTCCAAGACCGGAATCACCGGCGTTACGTACAGCACATATCTGATCGAGTAGCACCGGGAGCGCTGACACCCGACCCTTCAATGCGGCAGGCTGGGTCCTAAGACCGGAACTCACGCACGATCTCAAGGCAAGCTTTCACATTCTCCACTGGCGTCTACGGCAGGATACCGTAACCCAGATGGGCGATTTTCACCCGACGCGCGGGCAGCGGCGCGAACGGCGCCAAAATAGGTCACCGGCACGCCGGTGGGCGCGCCGGCGGTCACCCACAGGCTGGCGAAGGGGGCCGGCACGTCGACGAGTCTTGCCCATCGGCCGGCGCCACAGGATCTCGTCATCATGTGTTTGGTGGGAAGGTAAGTGCGCGACGCGGCAGCGACGCGAACACTTATCCAGCCGGCCCGTTGGTATACTTAGGCTATGCTCCAGGCGAAGCGCGAAATGAAAAATGCGGACGATGCAACAGAGACATCGCGGCGCGAACCTAGGGCATTTGGGCGCGGCGGAGCGCCAGCCGAGGCCACTAATCTTTCCCCGGTCGAGCGGGATCTTCTGCCGGATCCGGACTGGGTAACCGAAGATGATGCCGACGCGATCATTGCGTTGCGCCGGCAGGGCGAAAGACCGATCTCGTTGGAACAGGCTCTGAAGAAGTATGGAAGCCGGCGCTTGGCGCGTTAGCATTCGCCCGTCAGCCGGCCATGAAATCGATGAGCTTGACGAGTCGGTAAGGCAGGAGGCAATCGCCGTTATCATGGACTTGAACGACGATCTCTATCGCATCAGATTTTACCGGGAACAGTTCCGCATCGTTTACACAGTTGTCTTCAAGGAGCCGAAGAGTCATCATTGAACGAGTCCGGCGCCGCGGCAATGCCTATCTGGGCCTGCGCGGTCTCCGGTAATTTTGTATGACGTTGAAAATGTGCCCGGGCCAGATCCTGTGGGAGAAGGCAGATCGGCCCACCAGATTTAGCCCTGCGAGATCACCGCTCGCTTCTCTCCAGAATACGGCGGACGGCGGCGGAAGTGAATTCATCCGCCGAGTGCCCTAACCCGGCACAGACTCGATCCATCGCTTCTGTTATTTCTTCCGCCGCGTGCCGCGCTAGATACTCCCGGACGGCATCACTGAACAATTGGCTGCGCGACTTCTTGGTGCGCCTGGCCAGCCGCTCCGCTCCCGCAAACACATCGTCCGGAATGGAAACCGCTGTCTTCATACCTTGAGTATAAGCGGCGCAGGCCGGGTCGATGTTGAGCTCTTAAGGAAATCTCCCGAAGACCGTGCCTTGGCGGCGTCCCTTCCGGGGTTTGCCGCGGGAACCCTCTGGACCGTGCCAATGGCTGGTAAGTTCGTCAGGAGTCGAGCCGGATAAGCGGACGGTGCTTGACATCACCGTTCATGAGGCGAAGGGCTGGAAGAAATCGGTAAGCGGAACGTCAATTCCGAAAAGCGATTTATCCTCGCGGATGAATTAGCGCGCCTGCGAAAAGACATCGACGAGCTCAAGAAGGAGTAGGCCAAGTTCGCAGCATGCGTCCACAGGATTGTGGACGCGGCACGCCGGGGGCGTGCGCCGCGGGATTACGGCCTGAACTCGCGCACCATCTCCACGCAAGCCTTCACGTTCTCCACCGGAGTCTCCGGCAGAATCCCGTGACCGACGTTGAAAATGTGCCCCGGCCGCGTGCCGGTGCGCTTCAACAGTTCCGCGATCTTCATCCGCAGCTCCGGCAGCGGCGCGAACAGCGCCACCGGATCCAGGTTGCCTTGCACCGCCGAGCGATAGCTGATGTCCGTCCAGGCTTGGTCGATATTCACGCGCCAGTCCACACCCATCACGTCGCCGCCGGCCGCGTGCAATTCCTTGAAGAAGCCGGACGCTCCCGTGCCGAAGTGGATCACCGGCACGCCGGTGGCGCGGATGCGCTCGATGAGCGCGCGCGAGTATGGCTGCACGAAGCGCACGTAATCGTCCGGCCCCAGTGCGCCCACCCAGCTGTCGAAAACCTGGATGCAGCGGGCGCCGGCAGTCACTTGCAGGCTGGCGAAGGGAGCCTGCACGTCCACGATCTTGCCCATCAGCCGGCGCCACAGAATCTCGTCGGAATACATCATGCGCTTGGTGCGGATGTAATTGCGCGAAGCGCCGCCTTCTATCATGTAACTGGCCAGGGTAAACGGCGCGCCCACGAAGCCGATCACCGGCGCCTTGCCAGCCAAGGCGCGCACCACGTTCTGAATCGCCTCGCCGACGTAGCCTAAGTCGTCCGTATTGGCCGTGGAAAGGCTGTCCACATCGGCATTGGTGTGGACCGGATTATCGATACGCGGACCTTCTCCGTTGGCGAAGCGCAGCTTCAGCCCCATAGGCTCGACGGGCAACAGCAGGTCGGCGAAAATGATGGCGGCATCCACGTCCAGTATCTCGACCGGTTGCAAAGTGACCGTGGCGGCCAAGTCGGGGCGCTTGCAGATCTCCAGAATGCCATGCTTCGAGCGGATCTCCCGATACTGGCGCAAATAGCGGCCCGCCTGGCGCATGAACCATACGGGGCGAACGTCCGTGGGTCGGCGCTTGCATGCATCCAAAAACCGGCTTGTCATGGGAGCCACGCGCATGGCTTTTCCGTCCTGTCTTCGCAAAAAAAGGCGCGAAATCCTTGGGGATTGTGTTGTGCCGCCCACTGGCGGCCATTGATAAAAAACGGCTTGGCCCAAGCCTCGCTGTCGATGGTACGCGGGGTAATCAGCGAAACCGACAGCATGCCCGGCGCCGGATAACCGGTGCGGGGATCCATAATATGGCTGTAAACGTGGCCTTCGGCGAGGAAAAACTTCTCGTAGCTGCCTGAGGTTGACATGGATTCGTTCTTCAGAAAAACTTCCGCGACAGTGGCGTGCTCGTTGCGCGGATCGCGGATCGTAATGCGCCAGCCGCGCGGTTCGGTGGGTGGCGCGCCAAGGCCGTAGATGCTGCTGCCGGAGGCCGCCACCAACGCGATGTCGACACCCTTGCGCTTCAACACGTCGACCATGCGATCCACGGCGTAGCCTTTGCCGATGCCGCCGGGATCGAGCTCCACTCCCGGCCGGTCGAAGCTTACGGTCTGGTGGGCAAAGTCGAGGTGCACGTGCCGGTACCCAACGCTCTGCATCGCGGCCATCACTTCGGCGCGGTGCGG
>JBEKTJ010000217.1:0-10978 GCA_049516155.1 Bryobacteraceae bacterium | reverse complement strand
AATTCTTCGGTCCGGCTTCGGTCAATGGCGAAATCACCAGTTCGGCCTTCGGGCAAGTCTTGAGCGCGGACCCGCCGCGGCTGGTTCAGTTGGGGGCGAAGCTGTTTTTCTGAGCGGGATTGCAATCTTCAAATCAATCGATCTTCGGCAATTCCCTGGTCTCGCCCAAAAGCTTGATGACTGTAGGTCCGCGCTGGCCTTGCGATGAGGACGGTGAGATTGGGACCACGAGGATCGAACTCAATCCGGGGGTTTGATCGCGGAACAAGATCGGCGCAGTAAACGTCGCCGCGCTTCATCTGGCCGCCTTACGGGCTTTCATAAGATGCTCGATCGCGTCCTGCCGGGCCTTTCGGAATTGTTGCCGCAGCCACCAAACGAGTGCCTCGCGCGCCAGAGTCGTCGCAGGCACCTACATCCGTTCGGCCTCCGCCCTGAGATGGGCGTAGGCTTCCTCTGGGAACGGCAGGTGAAAGGTCTTTTATTGTCTGGCTCCTTGCCGAGCGGCCGTTCGGCGTCGGCAAAACTTCCGCGGGCCCGCCGCTTTCCGTGACGATGGGATTCACGGATTCTTGCATGGGGGACCGTCTATCCCCTAAAATGGGAGACATGCCGCAGCGCAAGAAACTGTCCACTACAATTGGCGCGAACAATTATGCTTACCTCCACAAGATGGTAAAAGCGGGCAGGGCGGAAAGTGTCGGAGGGGCCGTGGACAAGGCGGTGGAAGTGACCCGAAGGCTGGACAACCGCGCTACGCTGGAGCGTGAGACGGCCGCTTATTTCAAAGGCCTCACTGCCAAAGCTGCCGCGCAAGAAACTGACCTCGAAGACGCCTTGAGCGCCGTATCTCAAGAGATGGACTTTGACCAACCATAACGCTTCTCCCCGCCGCGGCGAGATTTGGACCGCGATGTTGGGAAACCCGCCGTCGCGCCATTGGGTCTTGATCGTGTCGCTCGATTCCCGTAATCTGAGCGAACGAGTCGAATCCGTTTTGATCGTTCCGTTCGGCAGCCAAGGTGCAGACGGTCCAACCACCATGCGATTTGAACCAGGCGAGACGGGACTGCCAGGGCCGTCCTGGATGAAGGGCCACTTCATTACGACGCTTAAGAAATCGCTTCTCGGAGAGCGTTTGCCGCGCCCCCTCTCAGGGGTGCGCATGCGGCAAGTCAGTCTGGCCATTCAGCGCGCGTTCGACCCGGACTCGCCACGTCCATAAAGCGTAAGCGCCGCGGACACCCCAGTGAGAATCCGAATCACCCACTTCACCGAGGCAGGTCCGTTTTGCCAGGAGCTCTCCTCTGCGGCTCATCCGAATGGCCTGCCGAAATACGTGAGTACCCAAAGGGCGATGAGGTAAACACTCAGCAGGGGCTGGAAGCCCGACACCGTCCGCGCCCAACGCTGAAAAAGGCCGCGGCGCGGAGGACTCGCAGCTCCCTTCGTAGCCACAGCAACGGAGCCTGCCACCATTTGGCGGCGTGAAACGCGCGCGGCCGAATCTGTATTCCTTGGGAGGTCGACTTGCTGCGCCAAGACTTCGTGCCGACCAGATAGATGCCGGAACTGCCTCGGCGGTGCATGAAGACGGCGTACACGATTGCGAAGACCAGCCACAGCCCACAGAACAA
Source organism: Bryobacteraceae bacterium (assembly GCA_049516155.1). GTDB lineage: Bacteria > Acidobacteriota > Terriglobia > Bryobacterales > Bryobacteraceae > Bog-159. The sequence goes on along the minus strand of JBEKTJ010000217.1, from coordinate 9,341 downwards.
TACGTAAAGGCCGCCCCGGAGTGAACCCATATTGGCAGGTGACGTCAAAGGCGACGCGCTTGAACCGGCGCTCGATTGGCGATTCCAGGGCAGCCGGGCGGCGATTTATGGCATATGTAATTGCGCGCTCCTGCTCCCGGTAGCCAGCATCCTGGAACTGCTTGCGCAGTTGGGTGAGAGGACCTGGGTTGGACTCGTACGTCATTAATTCCAGATGACGCGCTGCGGCTATGTACTCTGGCGGGGGGAGACCGCGGGGCTCAAATACCACCCCGCTGAGGCTCGTATTTTCAAGGTAAGCGCCGGTCAGTACGGCGCCGGTGAGGTCCGAGTTACTTAGGTCGGCGCCCTTCAAAGTTGCATGGTCGAGAATCACAGGGCTCAGAATCGCGTCGCGGAAATTCGTCCCCTCCAGGTCGGCACACTGCAGCATGGGATAGCTTAAGTCAGCCTGGCCGCCAGTCTTGGAGGTCGGATAGCAAGGCAAAGCGAGGCTGCAATTAACACAAGGCCACACACCGTACGCAAATTCATTCTCCTGGTTCTCAAGACCACCAGCGAAGCGACGATCATAGCTCACGACCGCCCTGCCGAAGAGCGCGGCAATCCGCGAAACAGTGGGCTCGTCTGTCGAGGAGTTCATTTTGCCCCCAGTCTCGGCGCTGGAGTGTTGCCCGTCCGCAATGCGGGCTCATCCTCCCCTGGCGAATCTCGGAAAGCGTTCGGCCTGGTAACCCAGGCTGGGCTGGCAGCCTCGTAAACAGTAAACCCATCGACCCAGAACCCCCAACCGGTTCGAGGTCGATGCGTTTTCCGTCGCGAAAGTTCGAAACGCGTCAGTGTGGGGGCGGCCCGGTCATTCGCCCGGTCGGATTGACAAGGCGCTGGTTTCGTCGACCTGCGCAAGAGCTGATCCCCGACGCAAGCGCTCTTGCCCCCTACTGCTCGTGCACATCCTCCAAATACGTATACCCGTGCAGCCCCTCCTCATAAAACTTCAACAGCCGCCCGGATTCCTCATACCCCAGCCGCCCCTCCCGCAAGGCCGTTTCCACGTCGCGGCGCAAACGGCTCACCAGCGCATCGGATGAAAACTGCACGTAGTTCAGCACCTCGCGCACCGTATCGCCCTTGATCACCGAGTCCAGGATGATCTCCCCGGTCTCGCTCATCCGCACATGCACCGTATTGGTATCGCCGAACAGATTGTGCAGGTCGCCCAGGATCTCCTGGTAAGCGCCCAGCAGGAACGCGCCCAGATAATAGTCGCCGCCATCGAAGGGGTGCAGGGCCAAGGTGCGCTTCACGTCGCGGCGGTCGATGAACTGGTCCACCTTGCCATCGGAATCGCAAGTGATATCGCCTAGAATGGCATGCCGCTTGGGCTCTTCCTCCAGGCGGTGAATCGGCATCACCGGGAACAACTGCTTGATGGCCCAGCTATCCGGCATGCTTTGAAACAGCGAGAAATTGCAGAAGTATGTATCGGAGAGCATGGCCTCCAAGCCCTCCAACTCTTCCGGGAAATAATCAAGCGACTGCGCCAAGGCCTGGATGCGGCGGCTGATCGCCCAATACAGGTTCTCGCACTGGCAACGCTGATCCAGCGAAAGGTAGCCCAGGCTGAAAAGGTTCAGCGCCTGGTCGAGCGCCTGCTGCGCGTCGTGATAGCTCTCCAGCAGGTTCTTCGTAGTCAACGACCGATTGGTTTCCCCCAGATCGATGAGCGGCTGTTCGGCGTCGGCCGAAACCTCCGCGGGCACGTCGGATTCGCCCATGCCCGATACGCCCAATACGTTGAACACCAGCACGCTGTGATAGGCGGCAATAGCCCGTCCGCTCTCGGTGACGATGGTCGGATGCGCCACACCCACCTCATCGCACACGCTCTGGATGTGATACACGATATCGTTCGCATACTCCTGCAGCGTGTAGTTCACGCTGGATTCGAAATCGGTCTGGGAACCGTCGTAATCGATGCCAAGCCCGCCACCGACATCCAGGTAGCGCAGACCGGCGCCGGCGCGTGACAGGTCCACGTACACGCGTACGGCCTCGTTCACAGCGGCCTTTATTTGGCGGATGTTGGTGATCTGGCTGCCAAGGTGGAAGTGGAGCAGGTTCAGGCAATCGGCCATGCCCGCGTCCTTCAGTTCCTGCAGCGCGCGCACGGCTTCGCTTACCGAAAGTCCGAACTTGGAACGGTAGCCGCCCGACGACCGCCATCGTCCGGAGCCGCGGCTGGCCAGTTTGACGCGTAGCCCGATCATGGGCCGCACGCCGACCCGCTCGGAGTAGCGCAGAATCAGTTTTAGCTCCGTGTACTTCTCGACCACCGGGATGATGTGGCGGCCCAGCTTCTGCGCCAGCATGGCCATCTCGATGTATTCGTCGTCCTTGAAGCCGTTGCAGACGATGGGCGTTTCATTGTCGGCCATGGCCATCACGGCCATCAACTCGGGCTTGGAGCCGGCTTCCAGGCCGAACTTGAACGGGCGGCCGAACTCCAGCACTTCTTCCACAACCTGCCGCTGCTGGTTGACCTTGATGGGGTAGACGCAACAATATGTGCCCTGATAGCGGTGTTCGGCGATGGCGGTTTGAAAGGCGCCGTTCAGTTCGCCGAGGCGGTGCTCCAGAATACCGGCGAAGCGCACCAGCACCGGCAGGGAGATGCCGCGCAGCACCAGCGTATCCACCAATTGCTTAAGGTCGATGGAGCGCAGGGGATCTTTGGCGGGATGCACGCACAGATGGCCGTTGGCGTCCACCGAAAAGTAGCCCTTGCCCCAACTGGCCACGTCATAGAGTTCGCTGGCGTCCTGCGGGGTCCAGCGCTCCGTCGGCTCCATAACGAGGGAGCCTTTCCTGGCGTTCTTTTCCACTCCTGCCTCCAAAACTTCAGTGTCCTAAGAATCGGAGGGAAGGGCAAGGAGAAAATGCGACGCGGGGACACGGCGACGCGGCGAGGCGTGCTCGTCACCGCGTTGTAATATTGGCCCGCGATCCAGCAGAGGGAGAATCGCCGCGGCGCCATGCGCTGTCGCGTCGCGCCTAGGGCTTCCATTTGATATTGCAGCCGACGCTCGGCCGCTGCTGCGGATTAACGGGCTGCCCGGCCAGCACCGCTTCGATCGCTGCGCGCAGATCCGCACCGGTCACAGGCGTGTCATTGCGCGGACGTGCACCATCCAACTGGCCGCGGTAGACCAGCCGCCGGTTCTGGTCGAACAGGAAGAAGTCGGGCGTGCATGCCGCGTCGTATGCCTTGGCTACCTCCTGCGTCTCGTCGTAGCAGATGGGATAATTCAGGTCCAGTTCCGTGGCCATCTCCCGCAGCCGGTCGGGCGCATCGTCCGGATATTGCGCCACATAGTTCGGCGAAATCGCTACGATCCCCAACGCTGCGCCGCCGTAATCTTGGCCGAGCCGCGCCAATTCATGCTTGACATGCTGCACGTATGGGCAATGGCGGGAGATGAACATAACCAGTAGCGCCCGCTTGCCAGCGAAGGTTTCCAGGCTGACTGTCGCGCCGGACACCACATCCGGCAGATGAAAATCCGCGGCGGCCGTGCCCAGCGCCGGCATGGTCGATTCTGTTTGAGCCATAGTCGATCCTTAAACCCTATAATCGTCGACCTTCCAATTCTTGATGGCGCGCTTGATGTCGGCGGGAGGCATATTGCCGTCGGCCGCTTTCCTGGCCAGCTCGACGAATTCGGCATCCGCCGCGAAGCGCAACGCGACGATTTGCTTGACTGCGAGGCGCGCATCCAGTAGCTTGCCCGTCAGCACGAAGTGGCGCAGGTTCTCCTCGGCGCGAATGGCGCGGTCTTGCGCTTTGAGCGGGAACACGCGCGTGTAATTGAAAAGGAAACCACAGCAAACCACGAGCACGACGATCAGCGCAGCGCTATAGAACTGCCCATGGATGCCCCACGACTTGTAGAGATTGATCAGCGATCCGATCAACGTCAGGAACAGGAGGGTCGCCAGGACGAAGTGGAACCCCGGCACCAGGCGTACATGGTTGGAGTAATTCTGGGTGGCCATGCCGCGATTGTACCTTAGGGCACACTTACAGCACCACCCGCTCGTCGCCTTCGCGTCGCGTCACGCGTTCGCGGTCGAGATACTCCAGCAGCGGGATGGCGTATTTGCGCGAGATGCCCGTCCAGTCCTTGAAGGTCCCTACATTGAAGCGCGCGGCTTGGCGCGCGGCAAGCATCGTACGCAGTTTTTCCATGGCCGTGTGATGGAAAACCAGATCGTCGCCGATCCGGATCAACCTTTTTTCACGCAGCAGAATCTGCAACAGGGAGCGGGCGCGCGCGGCTTCCACCCCTGATTTCGCCAGGACATCAGGCAGGCCGGGAACCGCCAGGCCCGCCTGTTCGAAAGCGCGCTCGATGGCCGCGCGGGCCTGCTCTTCGTCTTGTTTCAGCACCACCTTGTGGGTTCCCAGCCGTACGTTTTCGCCTTCCACCACAATCTGTTTTTCCTGCGCTAGAATGGCGTCGATCAGGAACGGCGGTGAATCCGGCAGCTCGCGGCCGCGCAAATCCTGTTTGGGGACGCCAGGCAGCAGCGGATTCTTTTGATGAAACTCGCGCACCGCGCGTAGCAGTTTCTCGCGGGCGGTGTGGAACCAGGCACGATCCGCGAACCAAGGCTGCGGCTGCTTGAATGCGGCCACCGGCGCTTCCCCCGCGGCCGTCACGATCTGGTGCTCGGTGAGACCCGTGCGCGCCACCAGTTCGGCCATCCCCAGGCCGTATTTCGATTCGCGCACCAGCAGCGCGATCCGCTCGGACTGGGGCGCGTCCGCCAAAGTTCGCAGCCGCTCGGCAATGCCTGGGCGATCGGCCTTGCGATACCGTTTGCCGCCGATGTCCACCACCACACCGCCGCCGATCGTCACCACCGGAGAAAACATGCGGATGATGAAGCGGTCCCCGGGCAGCAGCAGCGCCGGCTCGCGCAGCACGATGCGCGCCCAGCAGCGCTGACCCGGCTGTAGCGCCGTAGCTCCCTCCAACAGCCGCACTTGCGCTTCGATCTCCGCCGTGCCCGCATGAAAATGGACGGGCGCGCGATGCTTCAGCGGCTTTGCCGAAGGCAATAGCTCCAGCGCGCAATCCACTTGCGTGGCGGTCCGGAACGTTCCGGGCGCGGCGAGGACCATGCCGCGCGCCACCTCCGCCGGTTCGATATCGGCCAGGTTGAGCGCGGTACGTTGCCCGGCCACCGCCTCCCCGGCTTGCGCTCCGTACACCTGCACGCCGCGCACCCGCAACCGTCGACCGGTGGGATACAGTTCGACTTCCTGCTCCTTGCGGACCTTGCCCGAAATCAACGTTCCGGTGACCACAGTGCCGAAGCCTTTCACCGTAAAGGCGCGATCCAGGGGCAAGCGAAAATGTCCTGCCGCGCTCTTTTCGGGCACGGCGGCCGCGGCGCGCTGCAAGGCTACGCGCAAATCTTCCAGCCCGGCGCCCGTTACTGAGCTGACGGCCACCGCGGGCGCACCTTCCAGAAACGAGCCCTCCACGAACTCCTCCACCTCCAGCCGTACCAGTTGGAGGATGTCGGGCTCCACCAGATCGGCCTTGGTAAGCGCCACCACGCCCTGTGGGATTCCCAGCAGACGGCAAATGTCGAAGTGCTCGCGGGTCTGCGGCTTGATGGATTCGTCGGCTGCGATGACGAACAATACCAAATCGATGCCGCCCACGCCGGCCAGCATGTTCTTGATGAAGCGTTCGTGCCCCGGCACGTCCACGAAGCCCAGCCGCAGTTCGGGAGTCAATTGCAGGTGCGCGAATCCGATATCGATGGTGATGCCGCGGCGCTTCTCCTCTTCCAGGCGGTCGGCATCGATGCCGGTGAGCGCTTGTACCAGCGCGGTTTTGCCGTGATCGATGTGGCCGGCGGTGCCGATGATGATGTTCTTCATCCGCTGAAGTTCATCGTACTACCGGTGAGGGACGGGTATCCGTTAGAGACAGTTTCGCGGGATGAGAACGTCGACAGCGCCCGCTTGAGTTAGGTTGGCAAAGCTGATCCGCAAGAATGGCGCGCATCGCCTTCTCAAGGCGAGGGAGATCCCGCGCAACAGCGAGCCAGACTGTCTCGAAGTCCCTTTATACCGGGCAATCCGTAGGAGGGTGGCCGTTAACCCACCGAAAGCAGTCTTCTTTTTTTCGTTCGACAATGAATGCACCAGGAGGGTGAAGGCCGGCCGCCGGAGCAATCTTGGCAGAGACAACCAGTTGCGGGCCTTCACACCAGCCGTGATTCTTTTTATCGCACTGCCCGAGACAGAAAACAAGATCGACCCGGGGTGATCCGCGATGATGAAAGTCCAGTAACTGTTTAACTGTCTCGTGGCGGACTCGATCTTGACATCAGGCGAGATCGCCGCCGTGCGTCCGTCGGGCTGCCTCCAGAATGCGGTCAGGACATGACTGCCGGGCGGGCCTTCCCATTCGAAATACACAATCAGGGATTTGTCTTGGGGGTAAACGAAACGGTTCCTAACCTGGTCGAAGACGAATCTCGATCCCTCCACTTTCCCGGAGGGCCCCGAAAGCGATCGGATCAAATGGAACTCATCGGCGCCGGATGCTGCGGCCGCGAAGTAGGCGGCAGCCAACAATCCGGCGAATCTGCATCCCAACAGCATATCGATTCCACTGAGAATCATAGCAGCTACAATTGAGCATTGACCAAATACGTTCGATATCGCAAAGATTCGACCGTCGCCTACGGCATTCTCGAAGACGCAGCAACCATCCGTGAGATCCGCGGCGATTTGTTTGGCGCGCGCGAAGAGACTGGTATCACGCATCCGCTGAGCGGCGTAAAGCTGATGTATCCGTGCGAGCCGTCGAAGATCCTGGCCGTAGGCCGCAATTACAAGAGCCATCTAGGAGACCGGCAGGCGCCGGAACGTCCCGAGATGTTCTACAAGCCTGTGAGCGCGTTGCAGCACCCCGGCGATCCGATTGTGATCCCGCAGGATGCCGCCAACGTTCACTTCGAAGGCGAACTGGTAATCGTGATGGGCCCAGGGGGGGCAATTTTCGGAGTCACTTGCGGCAACGACGTGAGCGAGCGCGACTGGCAGAATGGGCCACACAAGGATCTGCAATGGTGGCGCGCGAAGGGCGCAGACACGTTCGCGCCACTGGGTCCCAGCATCGTGACCGGTCTGGATTACGGCAACCTGATGCTGGAAACCCGGCTCAATGGCGAAGTGGTGCAAAAACAATCCACGGCGGATTTGACGTTCGATTGTACGGCCATCGTGAACTGGGTAAGCCGCTGGGTCACGCTGCTGCCGGGCGACGCGATTTACACCGGTACGCCCGGCAACACGCGAGCCATGCGGCCCGGGGATATCGTGGAAGTGGAAATTGAAGGCATCGGCGTACTGCGCAACCCAGTTGCTGCCTGAAGGCCGATCTTACGGCCTGCGACGGCGCTAATCCTTGCCGGCCGGCGGAAAATGTTTGAACATTTTACCTACAGTTTCATCCAGTTTCTTGTCGTTCTTTTCCGGCTTAGAAGAAAGCACATCGGATCCCGTGCCCCGGAAGATCAACTCTTTGCTGTTGCCCAGGAAGACGTCGACTGTAAGAGTTCCCACGCGCTCGGGGACCACTGTGGTGGTGGCCATGCCCCCCCAACCACGCCATCGCCAGCCGGGGAATCCGTCGTAGAACGTCTCCATGTTTTCGCGTTCCGCTGTGCGGCCGAACGCGGAAACTCCAGCATCGCCTCCCGACTCCACTTTCTGCCAGCCTTTAGCCTGAAGTTCGTTGTCCACGGCGCGCATAATGCGGTCCTGCCAAAGCGAATCGCCGGCCCGTATCCCGATCCACGAGTAGGTATGGATCTGGCTGAAATCGGCATGATGATCGTAATCGACCGATACATCCGCCGCGCATGCCATGCCCGCCATTGTTAATAGTGCGGGCGCGAATAATAGAAATGTAGCTTTCATAAATCCTCCGTGTAACGCGGTGCAATTAACGCGCCACCGTGACGAAGCGCCACCATCCCCCTGCACGGCTGTGATCTCGCGTACGGTGCCGCCGAAGGCTTCGCTACAATGAGGGTTTCGAATGCAAAAACGCAGGCTATTCCTTACATTTGAAGGTATGGACGGTTCGGGCAAGACCACTCAGATGCGGCTGCTGGCCGGCCACCTGCGCGCGCGCGGCCGCGAAGTACTGGAAACGGCGGAGCCTGGCGGGACGCGCATAGGCATCGAGATCCGACGGATTCTGCTGGATGCGGCCAATCAGGAACTGGGACCCACCGCCGAGATGCTGTTGTATTTCGCTTGCCGCGCGCAGAACGTGGACGAGTGGATCATGCCGGCCCTGGGCGCGGGTAAGATCGTGCTGTCAGACCGGTTCACCGATTCGACGCTGGTCTATCAGGGCTGCGGGCGCGGGCTGGGCGCGGAGACCGTGATGGCGCTCGACCGCATCGCCTGCCGGGGGCTGGTTCCGGACCTGACGCTGCTCATCGATATCGATGCGGAGACCAGTCTGGCGCGGGCGCACGCGCGCAACGCCTCCGACCCGCACAGCGAGACCCGCATGGACGAGCAATCGCTCGAATTCCATCGCCAGGTCTACCGGGCGTATCACGCCCTCGCGGCACGCGAACCGCAGCGCTTCCGCGTGATCGACGGCCGCGCCGGCGTGGACACCATCGCAGCGGAAATCCGGAAGGCCGTCGAACCGTATGTTTGAAGGCTTTTGGGGCAACCCGCATGTCACCGCGGCGCTGGAGCAAATGATCGCGCGCGACCGGTTGGCACAGACCCTGCTGTTCGCCGGACCGGAAGGCGTGGGCAAAGCCACGATGGCGCGCAGGCTGGCCGCCCGGCTGCTGGGCCACGCGGAACAAATTGAGCGCGACGATCTGAGCCTGCCGGAGAACATGGAGATCGTGGCCGCGCGCGAACGCTGGCCGGCGGACAAACGCAATCAGGACCCGCTACTGTTCGCCTCGTATGCCGATTTCGTAACGTTTCCGCCGGACGGTCCGCTGCGGCAGATCTCCATCGATCAGACCCGCCTGCTGCGCGAGTGGGCCAAGCTGGCGCCGAATCACGGCAACCGCCGCGTGTTCCTGATCGATCATGTGGACCGCGCCGGCGAACACGCCGCCAACGCCTTGCTGAAAACGCTGGAGGAGCCGTCGCCATACCTGATCCTGATCATGACGGCGGAGAACGCTTACGACCTGCTGCCGACCATCCGCTCGCGCGCGGTGCCGTTTCAGTTTACGCCGCTCTCGACGGAAGAGACGCGCGAGTT
>JBEKTJ010000216.1:0-11022 GCA_049516155.1 Bryobacteraceae bacterium | reverse complement strand
GTCAAGGGTATGGGCATTCCGTGGCAGGCGGCCCTGGGCGCGGTGTTTGTTTCCGGAGTCGCTTTTCTAGTCCTGACCGCGGTAGGCGTCCGGCAGTTGATTGTGGCGGCGATTCCATTCGAGCTGTATGCGGCGGTGGCGGCGGGAGTGGGCCTGTTCATCGCCTTCATCGGATTCCGCAATGCGGGCTTGATTGTGCCGCATCCCGCCACATTGGTGACCTTGGGAAACCTGCACGATCCGCACACGCTGCTAGCCGTGTTTGGTTTGTTGGCGACTTCCGCCCTGCTGGCGCGGCGCGTGCCGGCAGCCATGCTGATCGGGATACTGCTCACTACCGCGGTAGGAATCGCCGCCGGGCTGGTGGCATGGCATCCGCAGCGTTACAGTTTCCTCGACCTTTCGGCGACCGCGCTGAAGCTGGATGTGGGCGCGACGCTGCGGCTAGGTTTCTTCGAGATCGTTTTCGTGTTCCTGTTCATCGATATGTTCGACAATCTTGGAACGCTGGTGGCGGTGGGCAAGCGCGCGGGCCTGTTCGACCACGCCCACACGATTCCGCGGGTGGATCGCATCCTGTATGCGGATGCTTCCGCCACCATCGTCGGCTCGCTCACCGGAACTTCCACGGTGGTGAGCTATATCGAAAGCGCGGCGGGCGTGGCTGCGGGAGGGCGCAGCGGCGTGACGGCCATAGTGACTGGCGCGATGTTTATCGTGGCGCTGTTCGTCGCGCCGGTAGTGGGCGCCATCCCAGCGGCCGCCACGGCGCCGGCCCTGATCGTGGTGGGCAGTCTGATGATGACCGCAATTGGCGAGATAGATTGGAAGGACCCGGAGGTTTCGGTTCCAGGCTTCTTGACAATGCTGGCGATCCCGCTGACGTTCAGTATCGCCAACGGGCTGGCTTGCGGATTCATCGCTTACACGGTCCTAAAGATTGCGTGCGGCAAGTTCCGGGAGGTGAACTGGCTGGTGTACGTGCTGACCCTGCTGTTTATCGCCCGCTTCGCTTACTTGAAGGGGGTTTGAAATCAGGAAATACGATCCTGGCGAGCGCGGTCGAGCCTCGCTTGCAGAGTCGGATCCTTCTCGTACATGGCGAGCGCGGCCACAGCGTCGGCTGAGGTCAAGCCTTCGCCATGCCGCACCAAATCCAACAGGTAATCGATGGCGTTTTCCCGGCGCAGTAGGGCGATGGCGACCAATAAGATGCGCCGGAGCGATTGCGCGCGCGTCCGCTCAAAGGCTTCGCGCAGAACCGCAAAGCCGGTCTCCAGCCGCGAGTCACCGAGCGCCAGCGCCGCGGCTTCCGCGGCGGCTTCTTCGCGATGATCGAGGAACTTCGCCACGAACTCCAGCGATGGTGCGGGCGCCGCGCGCAACAGGCCTGCGAAACATTCCCCGAGGATCTCCGGCTCGTCGCCGCTCAGCGCCTTCAGCCGCAAAAGCAGCGTTCCACCCGGAAGGCCCGACGCGGCGATGGCCCGCAACGCCCCGATGCGCGCGTCGCGTTCGGGGTCGAGCAGCAGCGGCACAATTTCCTCCAGCGCCTCTGGATAGTCCGTCTGCGCCAGCCCCATCGCGCCCAGTGCGCGGACTTCGGCGGCAGTGTCCACCGAGCCGCCCCACGTGGGTTCCATTTGGACATGCCGCAGGCCGCGGCGAAAAATGGCTGGAGAGCCATACTCGAGTTTGCAGAGAGCCTTTAAGATTTCGATTTTGGCCGCGCAGCGTTTGTCTGTGGCCTCCGGTTTCACCATGAACCGGTCGAATGCCTCCAGCAGTTGCGGCGCGACCTCGGCCACCAACCATTCGCCGGCAATGCGCGCTGCCTTGGCCGCCACCAGGTTCATTTTGCTGCCGAGACACTTGCCCACTTCGGCGCGCCCCTCCGGCGAGGGCGGTTGGCCGCGCAGTTCCGCCAGGCGGTCGAGCTGTTCTTCGAGAGATGAGACCTTGCGCGCCACAAGACGATTCTAACCGCAGGCGTAACATATACTGATAGGTATGACCATCGATGAGCGGCTGGAGGCTCTGACGCAGTCCCTGGAAGTGTGGCAGCACATGCAAATGGATGCCAGCAAGGAGTACGAGGAGCGCTTCCGCGCCAACGAGAAGCGCTTGGCGCAACTGATGGACACGATGAACCGGCTCGGACGCATCCTGGAGATCCACGGTAAACCCGTCTAAGAGCTTCTTATGCCTAAACTATCCGTTCGCGATCTCGACCTGAAGAATAAGCGCGTCTTCATCCGTGTGGATTTCAACGTTCCTTTAGCCCCCGGCGGCCAGGAAATCGGCAGCGACAAGCGCATCAAAGCGTCGCTGCCGACGATCCGGTACGCATTGGAGCAAGGGGCCGGCGTCATTCTGGCTTCACACCTGGGCCGTCCGAAAGGCAAGCCCAATCCGGAAATGAGCCTGAAGCCGGTGGCCAAACGCCTGGAAGAATTGCTGGGGCGTCCGGTCAAGATGGCGCCCGATTGCATCGGTCCCGAAGTGGAGGCCATGAAACCGGCGCCGGGCGAAATCCTGCTGTTAGAGAATCTGCGCTTCCACGCGGAGGAGGAGAAGAACGATCCGGAGTTTTCGAAAAAACTGGCGGAGTTGTGCGACCTATACGTGAACGATGCGTTCGGCTCGGCGCATCGCGCGCACGCATCCACCGTGGGGATGATCGCCTACGTGCCGCAGGCAGCCGCCGGACTGCTGATGGAGCAGGAGTTGAAATACCTGACGATGGCCACGCGGAATCCGGTGCGGCCTTGCGTGGCCATTCTCGGCGGCGCAAAGGTTTCCGACAAGATTGAAGTGATCGCCAATCTGGGCAAAGTAGTGGACAAGCTCTTGATCGGCGGCGCTATGGCTTATACCTTTCTGAAATCGCAAGGCGCGCCAGTGGGTAAGTCGCTGGTGGAAGACGATAAGCTGGATCTGGCACGCAAGCTGATGCTGGATTTGAAAGAAAAGCTGATGCTGCCCGTGGATCACGTAGTGGTGTCGGAAATCAAGGAGAACGCGGAGAGCCAAGTGGTCGATGCGATTCCGGACGGCAAAATCGGCGTGGACATCGGACCCTTGACCGTCGCGCGCTACGCGCAAGTGATTCGCACGGCGAAGACTATTATCTGGAACGGCCCTATGGGCGTGTTCGAGAAGAAGCCGTTCGATCGGGGCACGGTGGCGTTGGCTAAGGCCGTGGCGGTTTCCGGCGCAACGTCGGTGGTGGGCGGCGGCGACTCGGAAAAGGCGGTTAAGTCGGCTGGCGTGTCCGACCAGATTTCGCATATTTCGACAGGCGGCGGCGCGTCGCTGGAGTTTCTGGCGGGGATTGAATTGCCGGGCGTGGCGGCGCTGACGGAGAAGTGACTCTGGACCGATTAGCGATCGTCCCTGTCTAGGCCCGGTGGGACAATAGTCTTATGTCCAAGGTTACGCGACTCACCGTAAATGGAACTGGCCGGCCCATCGATGCCGATCCGGACGTTCCGCTGCTGACCGTGCTGCGCGACCATCTCGAACTCACCGGGACTAAGTACGGATGCGGCGAGGGCCAGTGCGGCGCTTGCACGGTCCTGCTCGACGGCCAGCCGGTGCGCTCCTGCATCCTACCCGTGCGCAGCGCTGCCGGGAAACAAATCACCACTATCGAAGGCATCCAGCACCCGCTGCAGGACGCATTTCTCGAGCAGGGCGCCATGCAATGCGGCTACTGCACGTCCGGCATGATCGTCTCCGGCGTCGGGCTGCTTCAGAAGACCCCGCACCCCACCCGCGACGAAATCGTGCGTCACATGAATGGCAACATCTGCCGCTGCGGTACTTATTTGCGCATCGTGGCGGCCATTCAAAAGGTGGGCCAAGCACATGCCTGACGAACCTTTCCAAATCGAATCCGAACGCTACGAACTGACCGCGCCGCCAGCCTATCGTTTTGCGGTCGACCGCCGCGACTTCCTCGTTATGCTGGGCGGCGGACTGCTGGTGGTCTTCTCCGCGGGCGCGCAGGAATCCGGCCGCGGGCGCAACTCGGCAGCCGCGCCGGAGGATCTGGACGCTTGGCTGCACATCGGCGAAGACGGCATCGTTTCTATCTACACCGGCAAGACCGAAGTGGGCCAGAACATCCGTACTTCACTGAGCCAGGCCGCCGCCGAAGAGCTCCACTGCCCCCTCTCTTCCATCAAGCTGGTGATGGCGGACACCGCCCTGGTGCCTTATGACATGGGTACATTCGGCAGCCGCACGACGCCCACTATGGCGCCGCAAGTCCGCCGCGCCGCTGCCACCGCCCGCGAGGCGCTGATCGATCTGGCGGCCGCAGAGTGGCAAGTGGACCGCGCCTCGGTATCCATCGCGGATGGCAGGATCGAATGCGCGGCCGCCAACGGCGCCACCCAAATGGGTTTCGGAGAATTAACGAAAGGCCGGCATCTGACTAAGACCATCGCGCGCGATGTGCCCATGGCGCGCCCTCTCAGCCAGTCCGCACCCAAGCTCGCAGCGCGCGAGTTCGTGACCGGCCAGCATAAGTACACACCCGACCTGACTCGCCCCGGTATGCTCTATGGACGCGTGTTGCGCCCGCCGGCCTTCGGTGCGACGCTGACGAGCATCGAGGCCCCTACGCTCTCCGAAGCAGGCCCCGGCGTTACCATGGTTCACGAAAAAAACTTCGTGGGCGTGGTCGCGCCCGATCCGCAATCCGCCGCCGAAGCCCTCCGGCGGATCAAAGCCGAATGGAAACGCGAACCGGTCCCGGAGGGTGCAGTTTCAGGCCCGAAGCTTTATGAGTACTTGAAGCAGACGGCTGAATCCGGCGAAGGCGACACGCACGAATCCGCCGAAGCGGTTAAAGAAGGAATGGCAGCCGCGGATGTCAAACTGCAAGCCGCTTACACTGTCGCCTACATTGCGCATGCGCCACTCGAACCGCGCGCCGCGCTGGCCGAGTGGGATGGTCTCAGGCTTACCGTTTGGACCGGCTCGCAGGTGCCCTTCGGAGTGCGCACCGAGTTGGCCTCCGCATTCGGCATTCCCGAAGACCGCATTCGCGTAATCGTGCCGGATACGGGCTCGGCCTACGGCGGCAAGCACTCTGGTGAATGCGCCGTGGAAGCCGCGCGGTTGGCGAAGGCGGCCGCCAAACCGGTAAAGCTGGTATGGACCCGCGAAGAGGAGTTCACCTGGGCGTACTTCCGCCCCGCCGGCCTCATCGAAATCTCGAGCGGCGTTCGCGATCATGGTGCGGATGCCGGCCGGATCACCGCGTGGGAGTGCCATAACTACAACTCCGGAGGGTCGGGTTTGTTGGGCAAATACGACGTTCCCAAGCAGCGAAATGTCTTCCACCCCGCCAACTCGCCTCTGCGGCAGGGATCTTACCGAGGCTTGGCCGCTACCGCCAACCATTTCGCGCGTGAGGTGCACATGGATGAGTTGGCCACTGCGCTGAAGATGGACCCGCTTGAGTTTCGGCTCAAGAACCTGAAGGACGCGCGCCTAAGCGCCGTGCTGCAAGCCGCCGCCGCCCGCTTTGGATGGGGCCGGGGCAAAGGCATCGGCATCGCCGGTGGATTCGAAAAAAATGGCTACATCGCCACTTGTGCCCAGGTCGCTGTTGAAGACAAGCGCATTCGTATTCTGCGCGTGGTCGAGGCGTTCGACTGCGGCGCGGTGGTCAATCCGGATCACCTGAAGAACCAGATCCAGGGCGCCATCGCCATGGCTATCGGTGGCGCGTTATTCGAACAAATCCGCTTCGGCGACGGGCAAATCCTTAATGCGCATTTCGCGCAGTATCGCGTGCCCCGCTTCAGCGATATGCCCGAGATCGAAGTAGTATTGGTGGATCGCCCCGATCTGCCCTCGGCGGGCGCGGGCGAAACTCCCATCGTGGGCCTGGCCCCAGCGGTAGCCAACGCCGTCTTCCATTTGAGCGGTATCCGCCTGCGCTCCCTCCCGTTGGACTTGTAGGATAGGCCTCCGGCCTGTCCGACCGCGCTCAAGTCCGTCGTCGCCGGCCTCCCGGCCTGCCGTTTTCGTACCGTTACCGAGCCCCTGTGTACCGGTACAAGATCGCCCCTCATTTCCACATTTTCCGCCCTAGAATCGGGTTGTAAGTTATGAACAACCTAACAGTCCCATTCTCACTTTTCGCAATTCTGTTCACTGGCACGCTACCCGCCACGGCGAGCATTATCGATGTGACAAACGACTCACAGGTAACCGTCGATACCGGCGAAAGCCTGATCTTCTACATCTCTTCGGGTTACTCTTCCGGCGGGCACGGGTCCAGTTATCCGGGTGAGATCCAGATGCTGCTGGGAGGAATGCCTCTCGGCGGACCGGTTGCATCCATACCGGGAACGTCGGGCGTCTACTTGACGGGCTTCCTGTTCATTGGCGAACTCGAATCCCAGGACGGCTCCATCTCGATTCCACTGACCGACTCGGATGCTACGCGGCTGAACCTGCCGAACGGCGATATGCTGCTGACTCCCGGATCGCGCAGCGGCGGCTCGTACTCAGGCGCCATCGACCTGGTCTCCGCCGACGCCACAGTTGGCGCGCAGCAAGATGCGGCGCTGTTCGGCTCCGGGGAGGTTCAGATCGACATCAAGAACATCGGCGCCGACTACACCTTCGGCTATCCCGGCTCCGCCATCGCCAGCGACTTCTCCGCTTCTCTGTTCAACCAGGATTGTTCGCAAAGCGTCGGAGCGCAAGTCCTGAAGGTGGATCTTGTGAACGCGCCGGAACCGGGAACTGTCGGATTGCTGATCCTTGGCCTCACGATCATTGCGACGCGCTTGGGCAGAATGCGCGCAGCGGAACGGAAATGAAAAAAGCCACTCTGCGAATTCTGATCGCGGCCCTGGCGGCTGGGGGATCGCATGCTCAGGCCGCCTCGTGGCGCCGCATCTTACGCTTCACCCAAGCGGCGCTGGTTGCCAGCACCGCGGCTGACGTGGCATCCAGTTATGGCCAACGCGAGTTGGATCCGGTGTTAGGCCGGGGCCGCTATGGTATGCGGCAGGCATCGCTGGAGTTCGGAATCACGGGCGCCATGTTAACCGCGGAAGCGATTCTGGTGCACCGAAGACCGTCCCTGGTTAAGCGGCTGGCCATTGTGAACATCGTAAGAGTCGGCGCTTTCACCGGCTTGGCCGCATACAACGAAAGCTTGCGCTAGGCCGCCACGAACCGCTCCCCAACTCGCATTGGCACCCGAGTATACTGGAATGTGTCACAGGCAGCGGCCGCAATTTCGCCGCGCCGGTAACATTACCAGACGGGCAAACGGCCGGACGGCGACCGCTTACGCCGCCACCAGAGAAATCTACATGAGTGCCATTGCGAGTGCCAGTCAATTGAATCGCTCCATCGGGTTCTACGAGTCGACCCTGGGCAAGAAGGTGGTGATGGCCATCACCGGCGTCATCCTGTTCGGATACGTGCTCGGCCACCTCATCGGCAACCTCCAGATTTATTCGGCGGACACCCAACAGATCAATCACTATGCCCACTTTCTGCATTCTCACGACATCCTGCTGTGGGCCGTGCGCGCGCTGCTGTTGGCGTCCGTGGTGATGCACATTACGGCGTCCGTACAGTTGTGGCTGTTGAAAAAGAGAGCCCGGCCGGACGCCTACGTGAAGAAGGACGATGTGCCTGCCAGTTACGCCGCCCGTACCATGATCATGAGCGGCCCGATCATCGCGTTCTTCGTAGTGTTCCATGTCCTCCACCTGACGGTCGGCAGCGTACTGCCGCTGCACACGCTCCCGGATGGGGACATGGACGTGCGCGCGAACGTCATCACCGGATTTCAGAACCCCGCCGTAGCGAGCTTCTATATCATCGCTATGGCTTTGCTCTGCATGCATCTATACCACGGCCTTTGGAGCATGTTTCAATCGCTGGGGGTGAACCATCCGCGCTATACGCCTATCATTAAGAAAGGCGCAGCGGCCTTCGCCTGGTTCGTGGCCATCGGCAATATTTCCATCCCTGTCGCGGTGCTGGTTGGTTTGCTGAGGCTGCCATAGAGGAGCGCGTATGGAACTCGACGCCAAAATCCCGGCCGGACCCATCGAAACCCTCTGGGACAATCATAAATTCAATCTGAAGCTGGTGAATCCAGCCAACAAGCGCAAGTACAATATCATCGTGGTCGGGTCGGGCCTGGCGGGCGGGAGCGCGGCAGCCACGCTCGGCGAGCTAGGTTACAACGTTCAGTGTTTCTGTTTTCAGGATTCCCCGCGCCGCGCACACTCCATCGCCGCGCAAGGCGGCATCAATGCCGCCAAGAATTATCACGGCGATGGCGACAGCGTCTACCGCCTCTTTTATGACACGGTGAAGGGCGGCGACTTCCGTTCGCGCGAAGCCAACGTCTACCGGCTCGCGCAGATCAGTGTCAACATCATCGACCAGTGCGTGGCGCAGGGCGTGCCTTTTGCGCGCGAGTACGGCGGCATGCTGGACAATCGTTCCTTTGGCGGCGCGCAGGTGTCGCGCACGTTTTACGCGCGCGGCCAGACCGGGCAGCAATTGCTGCTGGGCGCGTATCAGGCCCTGGAACGTCAGATCGGAGCGGGCCAGGTCAAGATGTACCCGCGCCACGAGATGCTCGATCTGGTGACGATCGATGGCAAGGCTCGCGGCATCGTCACGCGCGACCTGATTACCGGCAAGATCGAATCCCACGTGGCCGACGCCGTGGTGCTGGGTACCGGCGGCTATGGCAACGCTTACTATCTTTCGACTAATGCCAAGGGCTGCAATGTCACCGCAAACTGGCGCGCCTATAAGAAGGGCGCGCTGTTCGCCAACCCCTGTTTTACTCAGATCCATCCCACTTGCATCCCAGTCACTGGCGAATATCAATCCAAGCTCACGCTGATGAGCGAATCGTTGCGTAACGACGGCCGCATCTGGGTGCCGCTGAAGAAAGGCGACGAGCGTCCGCCCAATCAGATCCCCGCCGCCGAGCGCGACTATTACCTGGAGCGCCGCTATCCCAGCTTCGGCAACCTGGTGCCGCGCGACGTAGCTTCGCGCAATGCCAAGGCGGTATGCGACGAAGGCCGCGGCGTGGGCGAGTCCGGTCTGGGCGTGTATCTCGATTTCAGCGAAGCCATTCAGCGCCTGGGCCGGCATGTCATCAAGGAGCGTTACGGCAACCTGTTCGATATGTACGAGCGCATCACCGGCGAGAATCCCTATGACGTACCCATGCGCATCTATCCCGCCATCCACTACACCATGGGCGGGCTGTGGGTGGATTACAACTTGATGAGCACCATCCCCGGCCTCTATGTGACGGGTGAGGCTAACTTCTCCGATCACGGCGCCAATCGTCTGGGCGCCAGCGCGTTGATGCAAGGCCTGGCCGATGGGTACTTCGTACTGCCTTACACCATCGGCGACTATCTGGCGACCTCAAAGCTGCCCAAAATCGATACCAGTCACCCCGCTTTCCGCGAATCGGAAACGCAGGTAGCCTGCCAGACGAAGCGGTTGCTTGAGATAAAGGGGACCCGCTCCGTGGATTCCTTCCACCGGGACTTAGGCAAGCTGCTTTGGGAATACTGCGGCATGGCGCGCACTGCCGAAGGCCTTCGCGATGCTCTGGAAAAGATCCCCGCTCTCCGCGCGCGATTCTGGCGCGATGTGAAAGTGCTGGGCACCGGCGAGGAACTGAACCAGTCGCTCGAAAAAGCCGGCCGCGTGGGCGACTTCTTCGAGTTGGCCGAGTTGATGTGCCTGGACGCGCTGGAGCGCAACGAATCCTGCGGTGGACACTTCCGCGAGGAATATCAAACGCCGGATGGCGAGGCGCTGCGCAACGACGCGGAGTATTCCTACGTGGCGGCCTGGCAGTATCGGGGCGAGGGTCAGCCGCCCGAGTTGCATAAAGAACCGCTGCACTTCGATTACGTGCATCCCAGCCAACGGAGCTACAAGTAGGACAGGCCTCCAGGCCTGTCAACGGCGGAGAACAAGCGATCATGAAACTTACCCTCCATATCTGGCGGCAGCGTAAGGCAAGCGAAAAAGGCCGCATGGTGCGTTACGAAGCCCCGGATGTCAATCCGGAGATGTCGTTCCTGGAGATGCTGGACGTCCTGAACGAAAGTCTGATCGCCAGGGGCCAGGAGCCTGTGGCGTTCGACCACGATTGCCGCGAAGGCATCTGCGGCATGTGTGGGTTCATGATCAATGGCGTGGCGCACGGTCCGCAGCGCGACACCACGGTCTGCCAGTTGCACATGCGGCATTTTAAGGATGGCGATGAGCTATACCTGGAGCCGTGGCGCGCGCGCGCCTTCCCCATTGTCAAAGACCTGGTAGTGAATCGCAGCGCTTTCGACCGCATCATCGCCGCCGGGGGCTTTATCAGCGCGCCCACCGGCAGCGCCCCGGACGGCAATGCCATCCTGGTTCCCAAGGAAGCCGCCGACATATCGATGGATGCGGCCGCCTGCATCGGGTGCGGCGCATGCGTGGCCATGTGTCCGAACGCCGCCGCGGCGTTGTTTACCGGAGCCAAGATCACGCATCTGGGTGTATTGCCGCAAGGCCAGCCCGAGCGGTATCGCCGGGCGGTGGCGATGGTGGCGCAGGCCAACCATGAGATGTTTGGGTATTGCACCAATGTCGGAGAGTGCGAGGCGGTCTGTCCGAAAGACATCAAGCTGGAAGTCATTGCGCGCATGAACCGGGATTTTTTGCAGGCAGTGGTCACTGGCCGCGGCGAATAATCCGATCATCGATTCCGACTCCCTTTGAACGAGACTCTAGACCCTCGGATTCGCGACGTAGCGGATGAGTTCGACACTCAACGATCGCTCTTGGACGATCAACCGTCTTTCGCCGGCGTGCTTTGATTTCTGTTAAATACTGCTGTGGCGATTGAGTTGTATCTGAAGTGCCTGTCGAACGAAGTTGTATGCCGATGCGGTAGGGGTTGGTCCAAGGTATCGTCCAGCCCTGAGCGCGGCTGCGCCCAAC
>JBEKTJ010000215.1:0-12741 GCA_049516155.1 Bryobacteraceae bacterium | reverse complement strand
GACACAAACAGATCCAGGTGGCCGTCGCGGTCGTAGTCTACGAAAGTACAGCCCGATCCCCAAGGCGTGCCCGCGTGCTGTAATCCGGCTTTCTCGGTGACATCGCTGAAGGTACCGTTGCCGTTGTTGTGATACAGAACGTTCTGTCCCCAGTAAGTGACGAATAGGTCTTCGTACCCGTCGTTGTCATAGTCGCCCACGCAAACCGCCGACGCCCATCCGGAGTGCTTCAGTCCGGCCTGGTCGGTAACATCGCTGAAAGTGCCGTCGCGGTTGTTCTTATACAGCCGGTTGTGCGCGCCGGCTGGCGGACCCTTCAACGCCGTTCCGCTCAGTATGAAGATGTCGAGCCACCCGTCGTTGTCGTAGTCGATAAACGCAATTCCGCACCCCACTGTTTCCAGGATGTAGTCTTTATGCATCGCGTCGCCATAGATCGTGGGCGCGCGTAACCCCGCCTGTTCCGCGATATCCACGAATTTGGAATGCCACGGCAGTCCCGATGGCTTACCCCGAGGCAGAGGCTTTACGCCGCGCGAAGACACCCCCTGTCCCCAGGCCCTAATCGTGGGAGCCGCCATTATGCCCATTAGAGTGCGCCGGGTCAACCCTCTGCTCATCCCCCAAGTATACTGTTGCTTATGCATCGACCGACGTGGCGACGCTTGCTTGCCTTCCTCTTCGCCCTCTCCTGTACCGCCGCCGATCCGCAACTTTCGAGACCGGTCCGCGCCTGGGAGTTCCTCGACGCCACTGGCCCCCGCGCCAGCCTGCTCGGCGCCGAAGACGGCGCCCTCGAAGCCTACGTCTATCCCCTGAAGATCTTCGGCGGCATGCGGCTGCGCTTCCTCACCGGCGCCCAAATCATCCCCGCGGCCAACATGGCGCGCCGCATCACCGCCCGCCCAGGATCGTACACCATCACCTACACTGGCGACGATTTTCAAGTCGACGAGACCTTGGTCGCCCCCATCGGCGAACCCGGCGCGGCCATCCTCATCGACGTGCGCGCGCGTAATCCCCTGCGCATCGACGTGGAGTTCAGGCGGGACTTCCAACTCATGTGGCCTGCATCCATCGGCACAGCCTACGCCGCCTGGAACGCCCCACTCAAAGCCTTTCAGTTCGGAGCCGACGGACAGCCCTTCGCGGCCGTCTTCGGATCCCCGGATGCCGCCCTCGAATCGCAGGAATATGCGACCAATTACGCAGCCACCGCGCTGACGGTGTTCACCCTCGGGGAAATTAAAGGGCACGCGCAACGCATCCTGGCCGTAGCCGCATCCGTAAAATCCTCTGATGAAGCACAAGCCGCCTATAACCGGCTGATAGCTCGGGGCGGCCAGCTTGTGCCCGAGACCGAAAGCTACTATCGCGGCTACCTGGCAAACACCATCGATCTATCCCTGCCCGACGCCAACTTGCAGCAAGCCTACGACTGGTCCCGCATCAGCGTCGTCAAAGGATTTGTAGACAATCCGTTTCTGGGCCGCGGGCTGGTGGCCGGCTACGGCCCGTCGAAAGGTGCATACCGCCCCGGATTCGCCTGGTTCTTTGGCCGCGATTCCTTTTGGACGTCCCTCGCCCTCACTTCCGCCGGCGATTTCGCAAATGCCCGCGCCGCTATCCAGTTCATTTCGCATTTCCAGCGCGACGATGGCAAAATTCCGCACGAGATCTCGCAATCCGCCAGCCTGGTCGATTGGTTCAAGCAATTCCCATATGGCTTCGCCTCCGCCGATGCCACGCCGCTCTACGCCATCGCCACCGGCGACTACGTGCGCGCCAGCGGAGACGTGGCCTTCGCCCGCGAACAGGCGCCCAAGCTGTGGAAGGCGCTGGCATTTATGCGCTCCACACTCGATGAAGCCGGTTTCCCGCGCAATTTGCAAGTCGGCCACGGCTGGGTGGAAGGCGGACCCTTGCTCCCGGTCCGCGTGGAGCTGTATCAGGCGGCCTGTTACGTCGAGGCTTTGCGCTCCCTGGCCAATCTGGCGCGCCTGCTCAACGACGATCCGCGCGCCCAGGATCTTGACGCGGAGTTCGTGCGGAAGCGTGCGGCGCTCGAACAGCGCTTCTGGTTGCCGGGCCAGCACGATTATGCTTTCGCCATCGGCACAGACGGCCTGCCAGTGGACCAGCCCAGCATTCTGGCCACCGTCCCGATGTGGTTCGACCTACTGGACCGCCAGCATGCGCAGCAGATGACCGGCCTGCTCGCCCATGAGCAATTTGCCACCGATTGGGGCACCCGCATCGTCTCCTCGCAAAGCGCGCTGTACGATCCTTCCGGATATCATTTTGGCTCGGTTTGGCCGCTCTTCACCGGCTGGGCCGCTGTCGGCGAATACCGCAACCATGCGGCTGAACCGGCCCTGGCGAACCTGCGCGCCAATGCCTGGCTGGCCTTGGATGGAGCTGGCGGCAACACCACCGAAGTGCTCTCGGGCGACTCCTATACGCCGCTATCCACCGCCTCGCCGCACCAGATCTGGTCGGCCGCCATGGTCGTTTCGCCTCTGCTGCGCGGCTTGCTCGGCCTCGAAACCGATGCCGCCGCCCGCAAGATCGTATTCGCGCCGCACCTCCCGGCGGATTGGCAGACGGCCGGTGTGCATGGCATCCCATTGCCCGGCGCGCGCGTGAACCTGGATATCCGCCGGGACGCGAACACCCTCGCGTTGGCCATTGCCAACCAAGGATCCGAACCCGTCCGCATCGAGTTCGCGCCCGCCTATCCGCCTTGCGCCCACCTGGACAGCGCCACCCTCAACGGCCAGCCCATCGCCTGGAAGACCGACGAAGAATACCTGGACTGGCATCCGCGCTTCGAGATCGCGGCGCCGCCCGGTAAGAGCACCCTAACCATCCGGCACCACGGTATGTTCGGATACGCGCTGCCCTTTTCACCGCCGCAGCTTGCCGAGCGCAGCACCAGCCTCAAAATCGTCTCCGAGCACTGGACGGACAACGGCCGCCAACTCGAGCTCACCGTTTCCGGCCGCCCCTCGCGCGACTACAAGCTTGAGTTGGTAAACGCGGATCTGTTGGCCAGCGTGCAAGGCGCAACTAGGGAAGGTCCGTCCGCATTGCTCGTGCATATTCCCGCCGGCCCCTCGGACGGCTACATCGACCACCAAATCACTTTTGCCTTGCGCCCATAAATAGCGAGAAAAAATGTGAGATTTTTCGGTCGGTCGATCTACCAATCCTCCATGGCTGTTATCATGGCGCGCCGCCAGAATTGAGCCACATGTGGATCGTCGCGGTTCAGTTTGCCTTGTGGAGCGGCCAATCTTGGCCCCAGGCCGCCCTT
Organism: Bryobacteraceae bacterium; assembly: GCA_049516155.1. Lineage (GTDB taxonomy): Bacteria > Acidobacteriota > Terriglobia > Bryobacterales > Bryobacteraceae > Bog-159. The sequence continues at coordinate 9,425 of JBEKTJ010000215.1, read as the reverse complement.
TAGGCGGCCAGGGCCGGCTAGCTTTTCCGGTCCTTCTGGCGGTAATCGTTTTCATCTACGGCAGTCATCTGCGGAACAGCTTCCAGTTCGACGATTTCCACTCCATCGTCCAGAATCCCTATTTGCGGGACATCCACAACGTGCCCCGTTTTTTCGTCGATTCCGGCATCTCGAGCGTGCTGCCCGCAAATCGTGCGTACCGGCCGGTTCTGTTCACTTCGCTGGCCGTCGATTACCATCTCGGGCACGGGCTGGCGCCTCTGTGGTTCCACCTTTCGACGCTGTTCTGGTTCGTGCTGCAGATCGCCCTCATTTTCGTTTTGAGCTGCAGTATCTTCGACAGGATTTCATCGGAAACCGGCAACGGATGGCCCGCACTTTTTGCGGCAGCCGTTTATGGATTACACCCCGTAATGGCCGAGACCGTAAATTATGTGATTCAGCGCGCGGAGCTTCAATCGACCCTGGGGGTGGTGGCGGGACTGGTGGTCTACATCCGTTTTCCGGGTCTGCGGAAGTACTGCCTCTATCTTCTGCCGGTCGCAATCGGAATTCTGAGCAAGCCGCCGGCGCTGGTGTTTCCGGTGCTGCTGTTCCTCTACCTCTGGCTGATCCAGGATGAGCGGCCACTGCGCGCCCTCGCCCGCGCAACGCCATCGATCGCGGCCATCGCCGCCTTAGCAATTCTCACGGCGAAAATGACGCCCCCCTCGTTCAATCCGGGCGCCGGATCGCCGTGGGGTTACCGGATTACCCAGCCACTGGTGATGCTTCGTTACTTCACGAAATTCTTCGTGCCCACGGGACTGAGCGCCGATACCGATCTTCAGCCCTTGCACAGCCTTTTTGACGACGGAGGAATTCAGGGATTTCTCTTCCTGGCCGCACTGATCGGCGCCATTGTCTGGAGCGCCAGGCGGCATGACACCCGTCCGATTGCGTTCGGCTTGGGCTGGTTTCTGGTGGCGCTGGCGCCCACATCGCTCATGCCGCTGGCCGAGGTCGAGAACGATCACCGCATGTTCTTCCCTTTCGTGGGACTGGCGATTGCGGCGCCGTGGGCCGTGGTTCTCCAACTGCGCCGCCGGCCCTTTCCGCGAACGATCGTGGCGGCGGCATGCCTGTTGCTTCTGGCTGGCTTAGGTTACGGGACCTGGCGGCGTTGCGAGGTCTGGAAGACGCAGGAGTCGTTGTGGCGCGATGTCACCGTCAAAAGCCCTCATAATGGACGTGGACTAATGAATTACGGCCTTGCGCTAATGACCCGCGGCGATTATACCGGCGCATCGTCTTATTTCGAACACGCAGCGGTCTACCTGCCGGACTACTACGTTCTCGAGATCAATCGCGGCATAGTTGCCGGCGCGGTGAAGAACGGCGTCGAGGCCGAAAACCGCTTCCAACGGGCCATCGAACTTGCGCCACTCGAGGCCAGCCCGAAGTATTACTATGCGCGCTGGCTTCATGACAACGGCCGGTACGGGCAGGCGGCCGGAATGCTGTGGGCTGCGATCGCGCAGAATCCCTCCTACATGGACTCGTACTACCTCCTGATGCAAAACTACTTCGACGACGGGGATACCGCGGGAGCGCTCTCCGTGGCGCGGCAAACGCTGGCACGCTTTCCGTCCGATCCGGCGGCGCAAAGCTGGTTGACGCGGGCTTCCGCGATGCGGCCCACCCCGGAGGCTTATCTGGATCAGTCGCTGGCGTTTTATCGCGCCGGAAGGTACGCCGAGTGTATCGCTGCCTCGCGGAAAGCTCTGGAGTTGCGGCCTGGCTACGCCGACGCGTGGAATAATATTGCGGCCGCCTACAATGCGCAGTCCATGTGGGACGAAGGAATTCACGCGGGCGAAAAAGCCGTGCAACTCGATCCGCGCAATCAACTGGCGAAAAACAATCTGGCCTGGGCGAAATTGCAAAAGGCGAAGAGGGCCGCGAAGGGTTGAGTTACCTTGTGGGGCGGCCAATCTTGGCCGCAGGCCGCCTTTTAGGCGGCCAGGTTACCGTTCAGTTTGAAGAGGCGTAGCCCAACCGAGCCGCTTCGAGGAGAAGGCTCCGAGTGCTCAAATATGCCAGGTGGGCGTCATTCTCGACAACCCCCTGAGACATCAGCCTGAAGCGATTTCTGAAAGTTAGCGGTTCCGCGGTACATTCGGCCAACATTGTGGATGTTTTCTCAACTTGGACAAAGTAGGTCCGCATGGCGGTGACGCAGTTTGCATGCATCTCCAAAAATTCCACGTGGTTCATTCGTTGCCGGTCCTTTTGGCGAAAAGCCATCTGCGGACTGAGCAACGATGCGGGCCTAAAGTCAAGCAGGCCGCTCGGTTCGTCTGGTTTAATGGGCCAAGTTAAGCGTACCACATCCTGACGTAGCGCTACTGCGGAGCTGGTATCCGTCGCAATCCTGGCTACGTCGACGATCCGCGCAATCAACTGGCGAAAAACAATCTGGCCTGAGCGAAATTGAAATCCAATCACCGCTTCTGAATCGCCACGATCGCCTGGGTCAACGGCGTCTGCCAGATCCGGCGCTCGTCGAGCAGGATGCCTGTCCCTTCGATGGCGGCGCGAATCTCGCGCATTCGCAGCGGACGTTCATCGTGAAAGATCCACTTGCCGGCAGCCTCCGAGACTCCCCTGCTCAGGCGGTAGAGAAACGTGGGCATGGGAAACGTGATCACCGCTACGCCGCCGGCCTTCAACAGCGTCATATGCGAAAGGATCGCCCTTCGCGTGCCTTCCGCATCGAAGTGCTCGATCAGCCCGCTGCTGAAAACCAAGTCCGCCGAAATATCCATGGCCGGATCGAGTACATCCCGCAGATGCAGAAAAACGGGGCCGCCGTTTGCCCTTTGCCGCATAAGGTTCAGTCCATACTCGTTCGTATCCACGATGTGGTACGCCGCGGGTTGCAGCGTGCGCCTCACCGCTTCGAAAACGCGGCTGCCGGCGCCGCCCAATTCAACCAGCACGGGATGAGGTACGGAGTAGCTCTTCACGGCACGCAGGATGGCGCCGTGAATGAAAGGCCGGGTGAACCGCGATAGAAATGGATCCCCGCGGTAGTATGCGTTCCAGTCGGTGGCCCTCAAGGATAATGTCATACCAGGTCTCCATTCGACAGGTTGATGTTCCAGTTCGCGATGTCGAATACGCGTTCGTCCGCCACGGCCGGCAGCAGGATGCGGCCGCCCAGCGTCCACCGCGGTTTTTCGAATCGCGCCGGGACCGGAATCATATCTCGCGGCTGGAAGGGAAGATGTCCCTGGTAGGCGAGCGCGCCAAGTTGCGGCTCCAGTTTCCGGATGGCGGTCGCTGCGGCATCGAAATTGATCTTCGTTAGCGGAAAGACATCGATCAGCAGGCCCAACTGCATGTTTGCCGGAATACCGGCCACGGGATAGAACAAATCCGTCGCATAGATCGCGCCGCCGCCCGGCAGAGACACATTCCGATAATCCGTCGGAAACACTTGGTAGCGGTAATCGGCGAATGCGGTGTCATTCACTTTTTCGATGGGAAACTGGGTGTCGCCGGATGCATGCGGCGCCGATGAGAATCGGTTCCGCAGCCGTGCCCCGGCGCGCAGCAAAGCCGTCGCGGGTCCCAGCCAGGGAAGGCGGAATGGCGCCGCGTAATGGTGAATCTTTCCGGCCGCGCGCCAACCGGACACAGCCCGGTGGATATGGAATACTTCGTCGCGCAGACAGCCGAAGACGAACGAAACGCCCTCCCGCGCCAGCCCCCGATAGAGACCTTCGGCCAATGTATGCAGGCGCGCCATGGAACCTCGATGGCGCGGCGCGATCATCAGATCGGCCGTATTCGCGAACCAGAGCGTCTGCCCGAAGAAGCGATAGCGGACCGGGATGGCGGAAAATGCGCCCGCCAGTTCGCCATCGTGAAACATGAGGCTGTGAACGGACCCGCCCAGGCAGTTCCGCGCAAACTTGCGCAGGAAGAGGTCTTCGGAGCACGGTTTGCCGTATACTTCCCGGAACAGCCGTGTGTGCTCGGAGATCTCCGCCGGTATGAGTTCGCTGGTGGTCCTTACCTGAAATTCGAACGCCATGCTAAGTCCTGATCAATCGTGGGACGGGTGGCCCGCCCCACAACTCCGGGTAGCGCTGCAATGCCTCGGCGATGCATAAAAGCGGTCCGGGCAAGGCTCCCAGCACTTCCCGCAACTTCTTCTCGCACCCCCGCACGCCAAAATAATGGATCGCGGATTGCGCCCAGCGCAACTTCAGGCGAGGCTGCGCCGGGTCGATCTCGCGCGGATGCACGTACAGCATCGCCGGTCTGCCGGCGGCGTTTTCGGCGTGGATCAACCGGCGCAACAGAAAGCCCGGAAAGAGGCGCACATACAGACCCAAGGTCCTCCCTGCAAGCTCGATGCGGGTTAAGGGGAATTCGGTAATCGTGGTCCGATGGCCGGCCACCACCGGACGGTGCACGCGGCGGGGAAAACCGGGAATCCCGTAGAGAAATGTGCGCCCGGGAAATACAGAAGAGGAATACGTCAGCCCCCTTTTTTCCAGAGCCGCGTAGAACCACGGCAACACCTCCCGGGTCACGGAAAAGGACGGAGCGCGGAATCCCAGCACGGGCCGTCCGGTCAGCGATTCGAGCACTCCGCAGGAGCGCCGGAGATCTTCCGCGAAGGCCGCGGGTGTCATGCCGGATACCGCCGCATGCCCGTAACTGTGAGAAGCCACCTCATGCCCCGCCGCCGCGATGCGCCGCACCAGTTGCGGATAGGCATTGGCCACGGATCCGAGCACGAAGAACGTGCTGCGGCAGCCGTGCGCGGAACAGATATCGAGCAGGCGGTCGGTGACGCGTTCCATCCAGCCCGGCGGGCAGGTTAGTCCCGCCGTAGTGGCGCCTGCATAATTGACGCGGTACCACTCTTCCAAATCGATGGTCAGGAAGTTCGGGACATGCGTCGCAATCGATTGGGCAAACGTAGTCACAGAGTCCTCCGCACTCGCATTTCCTACGGCAGGAACAGCGTGGCCGGGTCTGTCACTATCGTCGTGATTACTGCGGGCCCGGTCGAACCTGCCGTCGGCGCGGTGCCGGAAATTCCGCCGTTGCCGCCGGAGGCTCCGCCGCCGTACGCACCGCCGTCCGGGTCGCTCCCCGTGCCGGCGGCGCCACCGTTCCGATTTGTCGTACCGGCGGTTATAGCGGGTCCCAGCATATGAATCCAGCCACCACCTCCGCCGCCGGAGGCGCTCATAATACCCGAGACGTCGGGCTCGCCCGTGCCGCCATTGGCGTTGATCGTTCCGCTGTTGACGACGGACGTCTTCGAGGCGAGGATGACGATGCCTCCGCCGCCACCTCCTCCGTTATTTTGGATGCCGTCGGTTGTGCCGTTTCCGCCGTTGGCATTGATAGTCCCGGTGATGGATATCGCTTGTGCCGCGGCGATCACCAGGCTGCCGCCTCCAGGGCCGGCGAACGCGTTGGGGCCGCCGTTCGCGCCGCCCATGGGTCCGGGGTGCAGCAGCTTCCGGAGCGTGAATGTACCGTATGCGATTCCGCCCGTATTGGCTTGCGGCAGATAGGAATTACTGTTGGCCGGCACGGCTACCCAACCCGCCCCGCCGCCCGACGCCGACGAGGTGGGAACCGTGGCATTGCCCACCGTCAGCGTTCCGGTAATCGTTACGGTTCCAGTCGCGTGGATCATGGTGCCGCTGGGGACATTGAGGGTGATACCAGTTGCGATCGTGAAGTTCGTACACTGAATGTCCTTACCTGGGTCGGTGGTAATCCAGCTCGTATTGGACGTGATGTTGCATACGCCGGTCGTGGTACCGTCGGAGCCGTCTCCGTAAATCGAGGCGGATCCGGTCGGTCCGGTCGGGCCGGTTGAACCTGTTGCGCCGTTTGAGCCGTTCAAGCCCGTGCCAGTTGGACCGGTCGGGCCAGTCGGACCGGTTGGTCCGGTATGTCCGGTTGCGCCTGTCGGCCCAGTCGGACCCGTCGGTCCAGTCGCGCCCGTCGTTCCGGTCTGGCCCGTCGCGCCCGTCGCGCCACCGCTGCCCGACGAAGGCAGGACTTCGGGTCCGATGAGGTACACCGAAGTGGGGTTGTTGGCGGCGCCGCTGGTCAGCACAACGCCGAGAACCTGACCGCTGGCCGGATAGGTGGCGCCGGCGTCGGTGCAGAACCCGTTGGATGTGGTGCTCTGCTGGACATAGTCGCCGGCGGTGGGAGTGACGGCATCGAATTCGCAGGTTGCAACGCCCGAGATCTGCACCGTGACGCTGGCCCCGCTGGAAGAAGCGGCGTTCGTCGAGACTCCAAGGATTGGGAATTTGTTCGGGAAACCGGTCGCTATCGGGTATAGCGCCACCGACGTGGGGGTCGAGCCGCTGAAGTAAACCAATTCGTTGACCCCGATTGCGCCATCGCCGATATCGGCTGTAAAGGTTGCCGTGCTTGCAGCCGATCCCGTAGCGCCGGTAGCGCCCGTAGCCCCGGTTGCGCCGGCCGTTCCGACGCCGGTCGCGCCAGTTGCTCCCGTCGCCCCCGTGCCACCCGTAGCTCCAGTTGATCCGGTAGCTCCACTAGGGCCGGCTGCGCCCGTAGCTCCAGTCGCGCCCGTAGCGCCACCGGACGTGCCGCGGATCTCAATGCCAAACAGGAAGATCGTCTGCGCCGTTCCGGCGGCTCCATCGGTCAAAGCGACACCCACGATCTGATTGGAGGTCGGATAGGTCGCGCCCGCATCCGTGCAGTCTCCCCCAGTCGTGCTGCTGGCCTGGACATAGTGCCCGACGGTAATGGCGGCGCTGCTGTCGAATTGGCAGGTAGCCGTGCCGTAAGCGATTACGGCCACGGGGAAACCCGGCATATGGCTGGAAGCAATCCCGACAAGTCCGGTTAACTGGCTGGTGGAGGCATCCGCGACTTGCGCGGCGCCGAATGCATTGACCAACACTTGCAGCTTGTTTTGAGTGCAAGGAAAGTTGCAAGGGTAGTTGATGGTTGAGAGGCCGGCGCCGGTCGCGCCGGTCGCGCCGGTTGAGCCGGTCGCACCCGTGGCGCCGGCTGCGCCTGCGGTTCCGACCCCCGTTGCGCCGGTGGCGCCAGTTGGGCCGGCTGCGCCCGTAGCTCCAGTCGCACCCGTAGCTCCACCGGACGTGCCGCGGATCTCAATGCCGAACAGGAAGATCGTCTGCGCCGTTCCGGCGGCTCCATCGGTCAAAGCGACACCCACGATCTGATTGGAGGTCGGATAGGTCGCGCCCGCATCCGTGCAGTCTCCCCCGGTCGTGCTGCTGGCCTGGACATAGTGCCCGACAGTAATGGCGGCGCTGCTGTCGAATTGGCAGCTAGCCGTGCCGTAAGCGGTTACGGCTACGGGGAAACCCGGCATATGGCTGGAAGCAATCCCGACAATTCCGGTTAACTGGCTGGTCGAGGCATCCGCAACTTGCGCGGCGCCGGCTGCATTGACCAACACTTGCAGCTTGTTTTGAGTGCAAGTAAAGTTGCAAGGGTAGTTGATGGTTGAGAGGCCGGCGCCGGTCGCGCCGGTTGAGCCGGTCGCACCCGTGGCGCCGGCTGCGCCCGCAGGTCCGGCGCCAGTTGCGCCAGTCGCGCCCGTCGATCCGGCTGCGCCGGTGGTTCCGGTCGACCCAGTAGCCCCCTGTTGCGCGATCACCATATCACCATCCAGCTTGCGCCGTTGGTGGGGAGACTCACGTTGTCGTTGACAGAGCTCTGGTAAGTCGAACCCTGATAAAAGACGAGGTCGCCCTGGCTGTACGGGTTGTCCGGGATATAGTTCGTTACGGGGGTAAGAGTTCCCGTCGCGCCGGTCGAGCCGATAGCGCCGGTCGCACCCGTTGCACCCGCGATTCCGACGCCCGTTGCGCCAGTTGCGCCCGTAACTCCGATCGCGCCAGTAAATCCAGTGGCTCCCGTAGCGCCTATGGTTCCTGTGGCGCCCGTCGCACCACTTGCTCCCGTAGCTCCGGCTGCGCCGGTCGATCCGGTGGTTCCGGTTGACCCGGTAGCCCCCTGTTGCGCGATCACCATCCAGCTTGCGCCGTTGGTGGGGAGAGTCACGTTACTGTTGACCGAGCTTTGGTAAGTCGAACCCTGGTAGAAGACGAGGTCGCCCTGGCTATACGGGTTGTCCGCGATATAGTTGGTTACTGGTGTAAGAGTTCCCGTTGCGCCGGTCGAGCCGGTAGCGCCGGTCGCACCCGTTGCGATCACCATCCAGCTTGCGCCGTTGGTGGGGAGACTCACGTTGTCGTTGACAGAGCTCTGGTAAGTCGAACCCTGATAAAAGACGAGGTCGCCCTGGCTGTACGGGTTGTCCGGGATATAGTTGGTTACAGGGGTAAGAGTTCCCGTAGCGCCGGTTGCGCCGATAGCGCCGGTCGCACCCGCGATTCCGACGCCCGTTGCGCCGGTTGCTCCAATAGCTCCGGTCGAGCCGCTTGCGCCAGTCGATCCAGTGGTTCCCGTTGACCCGGTAGCCCCCTGTTGCGCGATCAGCGTCCACTTTGCGACGTTCGTAGGCAGATTTCCCACGTTACCGTTGGCAGAGCTTTGGTAAGTCGAACCTTGGTAGAAGACGACGCTGCCCTGGCTGTACGTGGCGCTCGCACTATAGCTCGTTACCGGAGTGAGACTTCCAGTCGGGCCGGTCGGCCCGGTAGCACCCGGACTTCCCCGGCTTCCCGGTGCTCCGTCGGAGCCCGCCGAACCCGTTGCGCCAGTCGGGCCGGATGGACCAGTTGCGCCGCTGGGTCCGCTTGGGCCCGTAGCGCCGGTAGGGCCGGTAGGTCCAATCGCGCCGCCGATCCCGCCGAGCACCACCGTGACAGATCCGGTATCCGCACTGGCCGGTACAGTTACAGTGATCGCATAAAGGCCCAACCCGGTATAGGTCGCCGACAAAACCGCCGCCGGCGCGCCGTTCATCGTGACTAGCGGTGTGGCCAATGCGTTGCTCACACCGCTCGCAGGAACCGTTCCGCTAGCCACCCCCGGGCTGACCGCCCCCACGCCAGTCGCCTCTAGGACCAAGGTGGCCCCCGGTGTCGTGTTGACAACGACCGTGTTGAACGCGGAAGGCCCATCTACGCCCTGCGCGGAGAACAGACCTAAATCCGCCGTGGCCATACCTGTCAGGAAAGGCGCACTCGTCAAAGTGCCCACGGTAACCGTCACGTTCAGCGAGGGCACACCCGCCGGAATCTCAAACGGTACCTGCACATTGAGTTGGTTGGGGCTGACGAAAAGGATCGGCGCCGCCACGCCGCCGATATGGACCGAGGTGCCTCCGAGCGTCAGGGGAGCAGTGGGTGGGAAAGACTCCAGCGTGGCGCCACTGGTCAGGTTCGAGCCGTAGATGCTGATCAACTCGCCACGAGCTACGC
>JBEKTJ010000214.1:0-18955 GCA_049516155.1 Bryobacteraceae bacterium | reverse complement strand
GTCATGTCGCCTTCGCAGATTGCGAAATAATCGTCGCCGCCCCGCGCTATGCATTCCTGCAGGCAGCGATATACACAAGCCCCATAACCGGGCGTCTGCTCATTTACCACGATGGCGCCGGCTTCGCGGGCGTTTTCTTCGGTGCGGTCCCGGCTGTTGTTGCTGACAACGATAACCCGGCTGACCAGCGGATGACGCCGGAAGTCCGATACCGCGGCGTAAATGCTGGCCTCGTCGTTGTACGCGGTAAGGGCGACTGTCAACTTAGCTATAGGATACGTAGGGGCGTGCAGTCCGTGCGGCGCTCGCCGTCTGCGCGGCAGCAGTAATACGACATCGATTATGGCGAGCACAAATCCCGCCGCAGCCAGATACTGCGCGGCCCGAACCAGAGCGTTCGACCATAGCCTCACCGGCACCGAGTTAGGCAGTAGCACGAAGCCCGCCGCGAGGAAGCCGATCGAAAGCAAGAACAGCGGCACTCCCGCTAGAATCAAAAGCACACCGGCGTAGAAGACAGTCGGCCGATTCTGGGTGCGCCTGCTATCTGTGGACAACGGTCGTCCGGAATCCGGCTGTAATAACTGTTCACCGGGCCGGGAGACCTCGCGAATGTAGGCGCTCTTCATACACTTGGTGCGCGTTCTCACAGAGTAACCTCTAATAGTGCAGGCCGCTCAGCGATCATTATACCCGCCGCATCCGCGATTACCGCTATTTTGGGCACGCACAATGGTGCCATTCAATACTTGCCCTGCTTACCGGTTGTGTTCCAGGAGAAAGTGGTGTATTCCGATCTCGTGGTCCTGGTGGCGGTTACGATGCTGGCGGCGTTCGTCCCTACGCGGCGGGCGGCGCGGGTGAACCTCGGCGCATCAATCGATCTCGTTCGGCAGCCCCGCCAAATCCCCGCCAATCTCAATCACGGCTACGGGCGTGCGCGCGATCCAGATCATCGACCAGACGAAGCCGCCTCCGAGCAACCCCAAATAGAGGTAGGGCAATATCGAGTAAGGCGAAGCGGGAACCGGATAAAGGCTGCCCAGTAGCGCAACTGCCATCGCCAGAACCGCCAAAACGGAGATAAGGATGGCCCGCGGAGTCAAGCGGCCTTGCGCGCGCAAGTACAACGGCGCAGCCGCGGAGACCAGGATGTACGCGGTAACAAAGCCGAACGTTGCGAGCGTTCCGATGAGGCCGTAGATTTCGAATAAGCTCATCCCGCGCAAAGTCATTATCCCGGCGGGTACAAAAGCGGCGATGGAGCATAGCAGCACGGCCCGATGTGGGGTTTGATTATCCGCATGCGCTTCGCCCAGCGCGGAGTGCAGCGCGCCCTGCCGTCCCATCAGGAAAAGCACGCGCGCGGCCGCGGTGATGCAACCGAGAAAACAGGAAAAGAAGCTAAGTACCGCACCTAAGTCGGTGAGCGTGCCCACCAAGGGCGGCAGTCCGGCTTTCTGCGCGAGCACGTGCAATGGCGCGAGACTCTTGTCCAGTGTTTGGGCCTCGCCTCGAAAACCCAGCACTTCCGCATACGCGCATAAGAAGAAAAACAGTCCCGCCAGGACCGCGCTCCAGGTGACGGCGCGCGGGATACTGGTCAATGGATTACTGGCTTCCGAACCAAGCGAAGTGGCGCTTTCGAACCCTACGGAGCTGAATATCGCCATCACCAGCCCCAGACGCAGGCTTTCCGGCGTGACACCGTGCAGGGTGAATTGCCTCATATCAAGCTGCCAGCCGTGCTTGACGATGATGCCGATCGCCACCAGGCAAATCAAAGCCACCGATCCCGCCTCCAGCCAAAGCATGAGGCGCGCGGAGATTTGCACGTCGCGGTAAGCCAGATAGCAGGCGAACACCATCACCAGCGCGATCAGCAGCAATGGAAATCCTTGCACGCCGAAGCGATCCCGCAGAATCACGTTGGCATAGTTGGTGACGCCGGCGCTGACCGCAGCGGCCGTGCCCACGTAGGCGATCAACAGGGCCCAGCCGGCCAGGACGCCGAACCGCGGGTGCATATGGTCGGTAATGTAAGTGTACAGAGATCCCGGCGAGGCCGAGATTCTGGCGAATTGGTTTACGTTCAGCGCCACCAGCAGAATGGTGATGGTGGAAATGAGAAAAGCAATTGCGCAGCCATCGCCAGCAAGCGCGAAGACCAGGGGCACGGTCATGACCGGAGCGCCGGTGGGTGCGATCACGGCTACGGATTGGGCTAGAGTCTCGCTAGGCGACAAGGCGGCGGACTTCAGTCCATAGGAAGACGACGTTGGAGACTCTGGCGCGGACGGGGCGGCGGGGTTGACCAACCTTACCGGAGGATTGCCAAGTTCCATCCAATTATACTAGCATCGGATGAAGCGATCGTTCCGGCGTGTCAGCCAAGTTGCTGAAGAAATCGCGGCTCAATTCCACCCACGGCAAGAGAGGCGGCAACATGGCGACCACAACTGACGTCAAGATTCCCCATACACCCGTTTTGCATCAATCCGGGCATCCGCTTGATCCTTTATCCGGCCCCGAACTGAATCACGTTGTCCGCATCCTGCGGCGGGAACACTACTTCGGCGAAAATGTCCGGATCGTTTCCATCAACCTCACGGAACCCGCCAAGAGCCTGGTTGAAGGGCATAGCCCCGGGATTGCGTTTGAACGTAAGGCGCTGGCTGTGCTTCTCGACCGCGGCAAGCGCTCGGCGTACGAAGCTGTGGTGGATCTGGTTGGCGGCTCCGTAGCGTCCGTAACCGAACTGCCCAGCGGTGTGCAGCCTTCCATCATGCTCGATGAGTTCAGCGAATGCGAGCAGGCCGTCCGGCGCTCGCCTCTCTTCCAGGCCGCGCTGCGCAAGCGCGGTATTACGGACGCGGATCTGGTAATGGTGGAACCTTGGTCGGCTGGCATGTACGGCACCGAATTACCGGAAGACCGGGGCCTGCGCAGAATGCGGGCGCTGTGCTTTGTCCGTTCCGAGCCTAAAGACAATGGCTACGCGCGGCCCATCGACAGCATGGTGATTGTCTTCGATCTCTACAAAATGGAGGTGATCCGCATCGAGGAATACGAAATCGTGCCGCTGCCGCCCGAGAGCGGCAATTGGGCGCGCGAGTATATCCCCGCCATGCGGAAGGATCTGAAGCCGGTGGATATCGTGCAGCCGGAAGGCCCGAGCTTCACGGTGGAGGGCAACCAGGTCGAGTGGCAGAAATGGCGGTTTCGCGTAGGTTTCACGTCCCGAGAGGGTCTGGTGCTGCACACCGTAAGCTACGACGACGATGGCGTGGAACGCCCCATACTCTATCGCGCATCGATTTGTGAAATGGTGGTTCCCTACGGCGATCCGCGCGAGCAATATTATCGCAAGAACGCTTTCGACATCGGCGAATACGGACTCGGCATGCTGGCCAACTCGCTGGCGCTCGGCTGCGATTGCCTGGGCGTGATCCATTACTTCGATTTTCCGCTGGTGGATGGCCACGGCAATGTCACGCCGCTGAAGAACGCCGTCTGCCTGCATGAGGAAGACTTCGGCATCCTGTGGAAGCACACGGATTGGCGCACCGGCCAGTCGGAAGTGCGCAGGTCGCGGCGGCTGTCGGTTTCGTTTATCGCCACCGTCGGCAACTATGAATACGGATTCTACTGGTATTTCTACCAGGACGGATCGATTCAATGCGAAATCAAGTTGACCGGAATCCTGAACACCACCACATTGGCGCCCGGCGAGCAATCGCGATACGGCGTGGAAATCGCCCCGCGCTTGAATGCTCCATTTCATCAGCACATTTTCGCGGCGCGCTTGGTGACTAGCGTGGACGGTCCTAACAATTCGGTCTATGAGGTGAATAGTATGGGCGTGCCGACCGGCGCCGGCAATCCGCACGGTAATGCCATTGTCGCGGAAGAGACGCTGCTTGCGACCGAACAGCAAGCGCAGCGGCGCGTAAACTCGGCGACCGCGCGTTTCTGGCGTGTGGCGAATCCCCATAAGATCAATCGCCTGGGGCGGCCTGTAGCGTATCGTTTGGTTCCGGGCGAGAACTGTCCGCCGCTGGTGCAGCGGGACGCCGCGGTGATGCGCCGCGCCGCTTTCACCCAGAATCATTTGTGGGTCACGCCGTATAATCCCAAAGAACGTTACCCGGCCGGAGAGTATCCGAATCAGCATCCCACCGGAGACGGTCTGCCGCACTGGACTAAGGCGAACCGAAAGGTGGATGACACGGAAATCGCGCTCTGGTACGTCTTCGCGCATAACCACGTGCCGCGCCCCGAGGACTGGCCCGTAATGCCCGTGGCGATGCTCGGATTTCAATTTCGCCCGGACGGGTTCTTCGACCGGAGCCCCGCGATGGATGTGCCTCCGCCGCCGGCCAAGTCATGCTGCCACTGACGCAGCCGTCCTCGCTTCGACTCAATGCTTATGAAACGATTACTTTCGCTCCTGACATTGTTCGCCGCCGCCGCCAGCGCGGGCACGCTGTACCTGCCCGCGTACCCCGCCGCCATCCTGGTGTTCGACGAATCCAAGGGCCAGATCGTCGACCGTATCCCACTCGAGACCGGCACCCCCATGTCTTTGCGGCTGGCGCCGGACCGCAAGAAGATCTATGTCACCACGGTCGATCACAATGGCGTTGAAGTGATCGACGTATCGACGCGCAAGGTAGTCAACCATTTCGTGCTGAATACGGCAACTAAGCAATACCGATTTCGCGGCGGCGCGGTGGACCCGGAGGGCAAGCTCTTCTATACCGTGACGAAGGAGATCGACAAGTTTCCGGAACACTTCGAAGTGGCGAAAGCCAAATACACGGTGATCGATCTCGCGCAACAGAAAATCGTGAAGACAGCGGACATGTCGCGCGAAGATGAAAACAGCCGGCTCTCCTTCGCGGTTTCGCCGGATGGCAAATACCTATACCAGTTCGGTCCTAAAATCACCATTCTGCAGACCTCGGACTTCAAGGTAGTCGATCAATTGGACCTGGCGCAACCCGATTTCCAGGGGATGGAGAATGTCCACCTGGGAGGAGATATGGATCTGATCGGGCAGCCCGGCGTGCATACATCCATATTCACCTCGGCCGATCCCATAGTGCATAACCGCGTCTTCGGACTCGCCCGTTTGGATCTGGCGACGCGCCAAGTGAACTACAATCCGATCGGACCTGCGCCGCCAGGCATGGCGGGTCTCCAAGTCACGCCGGACAAAAAGATGGCTTACACGATCGTCTCCAATGGGTCTTTCGGAAACAAGCGATGCGAGTTTTGGGCGTTCGATTTGACCACCGATCGTTTGACGCGGAAAGAGGAAGTGCCTTGCCGCACGCGCTTCAGTTTTGGCATGTCGAGCGATGGCCGGAAGCTTTACATTTATGGCGCCGGCTTTGAAGTTGAGGTTTACGATACCGCTACGTTGAAGTTGGAGAAAACCTGGGATCTCCACACCGACGTTACGTTCGCGGGAATTGTGGTGCTGCCGTAGCCACTTGGTGCGCGCTACGCCAACCGGTCGTAGAGGATGCAGCCACCCACGATAGTCATATCCACCTTCAAGCCCAACAGCTTGTCCGGCGAAATGTTCAGGGGGTCTTCGGGCAGCACGATCATATCCGCCAGCTTTCCCGCTTCCAGCGTGCCCTTGACCTTCTCTTCGCGGGTTAGGAACGCGCCGTTGCGCGTGTACATAGTGATAGCTTCTTTGATTCCGACAGCCTCTTCGGCACCGTACACTTTGCCGCTCTCCCCTTTGCGTGTAACTGCCGCATAAAGTCCCACCATCGGACCGATCGGCAGATTGTCGCTGCCGAAGGCCATGTAAATCCCGTGCCGAATCGGTGTGCTAAGGGCGTTGTTGGTAGCCAGGCGTCGACCCTCGAGAGTCTCTACATAACGGCCTTCCAGGTTGTAGGTGAAGTTGGGCTGCTGGGCGATCAGGATCCGATCTCTCTCCATGAGCTGCAAGGTTCGCTCGGGAGGAAGAACCGTGAAGTGGCAGAGATAATGCCGGTGATCGTGGCGCGGATAGTCGTGCAGCACTGTGTCGAGCGCATCCACGGTCATGGCGATGGCGGCATCCCCGATGGCGTGAATGCCGAATTGCCAGCCGAGTTTGTGGCCTTCCTCGATGTTCGCGTGGATCTGCTCCGGCGTGAAGAAAGCCCGCCCGCGGAATCCCGGCTGTCCTTTATAATCGACCAGTACCCATGCCGTCGGACCGGTGAAGCCGCCGTCGGCAAACATTTCGCCGATAGATCCGACGCGCAGCCGCTCATTGCCATCGCCGGTCTTGCGTCCCCACTCTTTCAGCTTCGCGGCGCCAACCTTAGCGTTCCCGGCTTCAGACGGGTACGCGATCTGAATCGATGCGCGGGGCAGTTCCGCACCGTGTTTCTCGTATAGAAACTCCCACTCTGTGTAGGAGCCGACCACATCGGGTTCTATCGTAGCACCGGCTTCGATCACGCTGGTGATTCCCAGCTTGAGTTGCTGGCGCACGTCTTCGAGCAGGCTCTCCCGAACGTCTTGTGGCTTGTCCGGTGGAACCAGACGCAGGTACAGATCCGAACGCTCGCGAATCACCCCATTCGGCTGGCCGCTCGCGTCTTTTTCGATAAGGCCATGCTCCGGGTCGGGCGTAGCTCCGTTGATATCCGCAAGCTGCAACGCTTTACTATTTCCCACCGAGCTATGCGCGCCGGCGCGGACGAGCACTACTGGGTTGTTCGGCGCGGCCTGGTCCAGATCGGCGCGCAACGGCTTCCGCCTTTCGGCGAAGTGGTATTCATCCCAATCGCCGCCGGTGATCCATTCGCCGGGACCCAGTTCCTTCGCTTTGTCGCGAACCTGCTGCTGCAGCTCGGCCACCGATTTCGTCTCGCGAAAATCGATGTAGCGGCGAGAGTGGCCGCCCAGATGGATGTGCGTGTCCATGAATCCGGGCAGCACGGTGCGGCCGCCCAGATCGATGGACCGCGCGGCGTGGTAGCGATCGCGTAGTTCGTTACTGCCCACGGCCAGAATTCGTCCGTCTTTAATGGCGATCGCCTGGCGGATCGAAAACGCATCGTCCACGGTAACGATCTTGCCGTTGAACAGAATCAGATCGGCAGGCTCGGTTTGGGACTGCGCATTGACCAGCGCCGTCTGGCTTAGTGTAAATGCGCCTGCCGCACCGAAGAATTCCCGTCGTGACCAATCCATCTTTCAACCTTACAATAAACTTGTGAGGCAGGTTGGCAACCCGTGAAGATCGCGATCGTCGATAGCGGCATTCATCCCGGCCATCCGCATGTCGGCGGGATCGCCGGCGCGGTTGAAATCACACTGGCTGGCGAGGGTCGCGACACCGTCGACCGCGTGGGACATGGGACGGCGGTGGCGGGCGCGATCCGCGAAAAAGCGCCGGACGCCGAGTTGTACGCCGTCAAAGTCTTTGACAGGCGGCTGGCGGCGAACATCGATGTCATTCTGCGCGCGCTGGCTTGGTGCCGTGAACATCGTATGGATCTCGTGAACCTGAGCTTGGGAACGGAAAATCTAGCGCACCGCGACAGCTTCGTTCGCATCCTCAAAGACGATCTGCTGGTAGTCAGCGCGGCGAGTCACTTGCCGGGCACCTTGCCCGGAGTCATCGGCGTGGCTCCCGATCCCGCTTGCCCGCGCGACACTTTCCGCTATCGCGCGGGCGTGTTTTATGCGTCTCCTTATCCGCGCCCGATTCCGGGCATTCCCGTGGCTCACAACCTGCAAGGCGCCAGTTTCGCCGTCGCGAATATGACCTACAAAAAACTCCGCGCTCGGAGATACTAGGGGCGCTCATCGCGCAGGCGGTCAGAACGTGATCCGCCCCGTTAACTGCAACGCTCGCGGGCCTGCACCTTCCGCGCTTTGCAACGATGTCACTTGGCCGAAGCCGGCCACCCCCAATGTCAGCGTGTTCGGAGGAGCGAAATTCGGGTGGTTGGCGATGTTGGAAACTTGCAATCCAACCTCCATGCGCACTCTTTCCGCCAAGGGAATGTGCTTGATCAGCGACAACGAAGCCACGTTCGTGCCGGGACCGACAACGGCCCCCGATTGGGAGTCGCCCCATCTGCCAATCGCATTGGCCGGGTCGACGAACGCGTTCGGATTGATCCATTGGTTGATCGATTGGCCTAGGTAAGGATTCACTCCCTGTACGGTGTCGGCGCGCCCGCCGTTGTAGTTAAAAATGTTGTAGCCCGTGCCCGATGGATCGTTGAGCGTCGCCACGGACATGAACGGCCCGGTCTGCAGTAGATAGATCCCGCTCAACTCCCAACCGCCGATAATCCGATCCACGACGCCGTTGGCCCCCGTGAAGAAAGTCTTGCCCTTTCCAAGCGGCAATTCGTACAGAAACGTTACGAGGAACCGCTGGCGGCGATCATACGGCGTATTGCCGTAATCTACACTCGGGTTGTACGGATCGCTCAACGTATTGCCAAATTCGCTAACGAAGGGACTGGCGCTGGCGTAAGGAGCTCCATTGACGTTAGTCAGGTCGCGAGAGTACGTGTAACTCGCCTCGAATTCAAGGTTGGCGCTGCGCTTGTGGATCGACGCTGTGCCGGAGTTGTAGTTGCCGTAACCCAGTAGACTTGTCCCCTCGGCAATATAGGACATCAGCGGGAACGGAATGCTGGCCTGAATGGCCGGATCGGAGAAGCCCAAAGTGTTCGCGTGGACTTGGTCCGCGTTGATGACGGTGGGAACGTTGTACGAGTGATTGCCGCTGTACGACACCTTTATGCCGATCCCCTTGCTCAGTTCCCGCTCCAGCGTGAGGTTCCATTCCTCTACGATAGGATCCTTGTATTTGATCTCCGAGGCCAAATCGAAGAACTGCGTGCCAGGCTGCGCGATGTCGGACGGGAAGGAATAGGGCATGGTGTATTGGGGGCTGCCGTTGCTGTTGAAGCCGTTTGAAAAGTATCCGACGTCGCTCGACCCCACCGACCAGCCGTTAATAGCCGTGCCGCTCATCAGCGCTTCAATGAATCGTCCGTATCCTCCGCGGATCACAGTCTTATTGTTGCCTCCGATGCGATAGGCGAAGCCCACGCGCGGCGCAAAATCTCTCTTCGAGGAAAAACGTAAATTGGACGGAACCCCGACTTGCGACGCAAGCAGCAACGGAGTAGGGGCGATGGACTGCACAAAATCGGGGTTGATGTTGGCGAAGGCGGCCTGGTTAGGCAGAATCACGGCGCCGGCGACGGTCTGGCCGTCTATGGTGCTCGAATAGTATGGATCGAAATTCACCACGTTGTTGTTCTTGTCGTGGAAGCCCGGATGGTATTCCCAGCGCAAGCCATAGTTGATGGTGAGCGACTGCGAAACCTTCCAATCGTCCTGGCCGAAGAAGGCGTAATGCTGGGCGTACGCATTCGTATTCGGGTTAATCACCGTGGCAATGGCGGTCAGGTCCGGGTACCCCAGCAGATATGAAGCATATGGCACCGCGGCGCCGTTTCCGAGCAACTGGCTCATCACCGAGCCGTTGAACTGATAGTCGCCCATCCGATAGTTATTGAACACTTGGGTGAAGAGGCTGCTGAGATAGCGGTAGTCGCCGCCAAACTTCAGTGTGTGTTTTTGTTTTGTCCAGGTGAATGTATCCGTGAGCTGGTACGTGCCCTCGTGCGGATTGGTGTCGTTAGCCTGGCCTACAATTCCCATGAACCCGGTGATGGCCAAAGTTGGAATGTCGTCTCCCGGTGGGATGCCCGGCAGATTGGTCAGACCCAAATCGGTGGCGGCCTGCTGAGCTGTGATACCGAAGCTGACGTTACGATGCACCAGGCTGTAGCCGCCGCGCAGCTCGTTCACCATGGACGGCGAGACGATCCAATTGTAGGACGCCGCCAGGGCGTTGTAGATTTGCGGAGTCGAAACTTCCCCCAGCAGCGGAGTGCTGGTACCGCCATTGGGGTCTTGTTGCGGGCCGGTAATGCGGCGATTCTTGTAGGTGAACCGTACGTAGACCAAGTGTTTCGGGCTAATGCTTTCATCCAGGCGTATGTCGTCTTGGGCGCTATTGATCGGCGTCGAGTAGCTGGCCAGATAATTGTTCGCGATGGCGCCGGGAGGCCCATAGTTCGGCAATGGATCAATCAAGTTCGCGAAACTTTGCCCAAACGAATTGAGCTGCGTCTGGGGAATAATATTCCCCGGATAGCCCGTCAAGGCGTTGGCCGATCCGCCATTACTGGGATTGAGATAAACGGACAGGTCGCCATTCCGCATGGCTTGGGTGGGAACGCTCAGCAGCGCGGTCTGGGATTTCGGCAGCCGCAACGCTTCAAAGCTGCCGAAGAAGAACGTCTTGTTGCGGCCGTTATAAACTTTCGGGATGATCACCGGGCCGCCCAGATATATGCCGAAGTCGTTTAACTTAACAGGTGTGACCTCGTTGCTGAAAAAGTCGGCGGCATTGAAGTCGGTGTTCTGCACGTTCTCGAAGGCGCCTCCATGGAATTCGTTGGTGCCGGACTTGGAAACCGTAGTGATATCGGCAACTCCTCCGTATTCTGCTGGATTCAGGGTCTCGCTGATCTTGATCTCCTCAATCGCATTGAAGGATGGGAATAGCTCGGTCAGCGCGCCCAGCGAGCCGGGGCCTACGGAACTGATGCCGTCGATAGTGAATGAAAGCTGCGAAGGCAAGGCTCCCGCTACCTGGATGTTATTGGCGCTGTCGAACTGCACACCCGGCTGCGCACCGAGCGTTGAGTAGGCGCTGGTGGAGCCGCTCGCTCGGGTGCCGATAGACACGGGAAGGTCCGTCAACTCCAAGCTGCCTTTCGTTTCCGCCACGTTGGAAGCATCCGTTTGCAGCACGGAAACCGCCTCCACGGTCACCACTGTGGCTTGCGAAGCGACCTTCATCTGGACGTCGACGCGCTCGATTTGCCTGGCGGCTAAGTCGAACGGTTCATACTCCGTGACTTGAAATCCGGCCGCATCCACCTTCAGCTTGTAGTTCCCAACCTCCACGTTGACAAACTCATAGGCTCCGTTCGCATTCGTGGTCGCTGAATGATTCGCATTGGTTCCGGTGTTGAGCAGATCGACCTTAGCGCCGGGAATCAGGCTACCCGATGGGTCTTTCACAGTGCCCAGCACGGCGCCAAAAGTGGATTGGGCATAGCCCGACTGCCGGAATGCGAGAATGCAGGAAATTGCGATCGCTAATTGGAGGACAGGACGAATCCACCAGCGATTACGAGAGATAAAGCGAGCCACGTATGGCGCGGAAGACGCAGGCAACATCAAAGCTCTCCTTGTGAGTTTCGGTCTGTGCCGCCAAGTCGAGGCCGGCATCATGAAGTCGTAAAGTGACTTCATCAAAATTTTCGATGGACCTTATAACGATTGCATTGGGCCGCTCGTCGGAGAGCTCCTGCCAACCCCATTGTGGCTGCTGCACCTTCCGGGAGCGTGATGGATCTGCTCCCGCAGATGGATCGTACAACGGGAAACGCTTGCTCTTCAGCTAGTTGGACACACTTTTCAGCTTTCAAAATCGAGAAACTGCAACCCGCCCGCTGCCCCTATTTTAGGGACGTAACCAACTTGGGTTAGATGAAATTTGGAGAGTAGTATAACCAACCGTTTGCGGCGATGTCAAGAACGTTTCGCGGCAAAACGTTTCACGCAATGGGTGCATGCCGTAGGATAGGTCATGTCTACCGCCCCTTCGCCTAACAACTCCTTCCGGTGTGCATCGACTTGCCCCGAACTGGCCGATGTTAAGCCCATGCGTCGCTCGTTGTGGGCACGCGCGGTCAAGTGCGGCAAACCCGAATGCGCGTGCGCTCACGATCCCAAAGCTCGGCACGGCCCCTACTCAGTCTGACCGCGCCATTGGCTGCAAGACGCATTCCCGATCCCTCCAATCCGACGAATCCGCTTCCAATTGAGACAAGTGAGACAAGACCTGACTCGGCGAGGCAGGCAAGTTGTTGAACAGATCGAGCGGGAGACGGGGCTCAAACCGCGACGTCCCGCTTGGGAAATAAGACATTAGATAAGTCTCATGCAGGTACCCGCGTGGAAATCCGTAGATCCGGGATTATGTCGCCTCAGCGGCTGTCCCGGCCGCCGCCCTTCGTTGCCAATTCGCCGAAAACGCGCGGCCTGTACAGCATCCACGAATGCGTGTCAACCACACGCCACCTTCACCACCACCAGCGTCATATCGTCGTGCTGCGGCGCGCCGGCGGTGAACGCATCGGCAGCCGCCATCAAGCGTTCGATCATCTGCCGCGGCGGCAGCGCGCGGCAAGCTTCCGCTGCGGCGATCATGCGTTCCTCGCCCCACTCTTCGTCGTCCTTGGTCATCGCCTCGCTGATACCGTCCGTGTACGCCAACAGGATATCGCCCGCCGCCAGAACGATGGACGACTGCCGATACTGCGCGTGCGGCAGCAATCCAACTACGGGACCGTCCGCCTCCAGCCGCAGCACTTCCTCGCCGCGCAGCACAGCCGGCGGATTATGGCCCGCATTCACGAAGGCCAGCGTGCGGCCGCGTGGATCGTACTGCGCGTAAAAGAAAGTAGCATACCGGTTGGCCGCGGATGCCTCGTACAGCAGCGAGTTTACGTTGCACATCAACGCGGCGAGGTCTGTGGGACCGCCCAGCGTCTGGCCGCGTAGCGAAGCGCGCAGGCTGGCCATCAGCAGCGCCGCCGAAATGCCTTTGCCCGAGACATCGCCCACGGCGATGCCCAGCCTGCCTGCCGGCAGCTGGACGAAATCGTAATAATCGCCGCCCACTCCTTGCGCGGGCCGGCAGTACCCCGCGCAATCCAAGCCCGATATCGACGGATACCTTTGCGGGAACAGCCGTTCCTGCACTTCGCGCGCGATCTCCAACTCGCGATTGAAGCGCTCCCGGCGCGCGGCTTCCTCGGCCAGCGAGGAGAGCAGACGGCTGTTTTCAATGGCCAGTCCGGTCTGGTCCGCGACGGATTGCAACAGTTGCAGATCCGTTTTCGAGTACGGCTCCTCGGAGCGTTTGGGGCCGAGCGCCATCACCCCGATCAGATCGTCGCGTCCGGTGAGCGGCAGCAGAAGCTGTGCGTCGAGTTGCTTGAGAGTCAGCCGCTCCGGCGCGGGCGCATCGCGCAGCCAAGCATCCGGGTGGTCGAAATAGACAACTGCCGGACCTCGCGCCGCGCGCAGATGCGCGATACTGCGCGCTTCCGGTTCCAGCACCACGGCCCCACCTGCGCCTCCACCGTCCCCTTCGGTACGGTAGCCGTTCCCATCGCCCAGCAGCACCGAGATACGCGGCACGTGCAGCGTCTCCGAAATACGATGCGTGACGGTTTCGAGCAGAGGGCCGGCGTCCACAAACCTGCGCGCTTCGTTGCTCAGGTCGCTCAGCACCTGTTCCGCGCTGTACGCTTCGCGGAAGAAGCGCCGGTCCACCCATCGCTGCACACGTCCGCTATAACGGCGGCGCATCAGCAGCAGAGCCGCGCCGATCGCTAGCAGCGCGATCTTATCGGGAGTAAAGCCGCCCTTATCCTGGCTGGCACTCACGAAGATTGTCAATGCCACGCTGATCATGGCGATGCCCACCAGCGCGATTCCGCCGCGCGCCAACCCGTACCGCACGCTCTGGCGAACGGCCATGCGCACATCCATGGCGCGCTGCACCAGGATCACGTAGGCCAGCGTCAACGGGAAGATCGCCAGGCACGCAACTGCCAAATCCTGGACCCATCCAGGAATGCCGTTTCCAAAGTTGCTGCCCTTGAACAGACTGAGCAGCGCTAGCGGCAGGCCGGGAGTGAACGCTACCGTGGCGCCCAGCCAGATGAGTCCGATGCGGCGGGCTGCGTCCTTATTCGTCGTCGTGCCGCTCTTGACGCCCAGATGGGTGAAGAACAGCGAAATGGCGGCCATACCGGCGACTTGGCGAAAGTTGTCGAGTGGGATCAGGTACGGGCTCAGCCATGCCGCTGCGGCGAAGCTGACTTCCTTGGCCAGCACGGATACCAGGACCGGAAGGCTCGAAACCACGACGAGGAAAATGATGCACCACCGGATCCAGGGCCAGCGGATGTCCAAAGCGGAGCGCTCCGGGAAGTAGATCCCAAACAACATCATCCACACGGGCCACCCGAAGCCCGCGAGCCGCGCCCACAACAGCACCAGCGCCTGCCAGGGCTCGTGATAGCTTCCTTCGGGTATTAGGAATTCGAGCGAAATCATGATCCCGAGCAGCAGCCATGCGTTCTTATCGAGCGGGCGTGCCGCGGCTACCCAGAACCCCAAGAGAAGGCAGAAAAGCGGAAAGAGCAGTTCGAGCAAGACGTCGCGCACCCACTCCGAAACCGGCGCGTCTGTCGCGCGCTGGGGCGCCAGCGTTATGGCAATGTTGACAATCGCTCCGTCCGGGTGCTGGATCGCGGCGCGCACGACACCGCCCGGTCGCGCACTGAGTACCGCATCGCGCACCACGTCGTATCCGGTGACAGGCCGGCCACCGAACGCCAACAGTTTATCTCCCTTATGCGCGCCGCCCGTCTCCGCTTCCGGCTGGACGGAGGGCATCATCCGGCGGTATGCGAGGTCGAACGGCGCACGCGCGCGCTGCCGGCCAAATCGCAGGCTGTCATACAAGCTGGCTGCCCCGCTCACCCAATAGCCGAAGGACAGCAGGAACAGCAGGATCAGGAGGGCGTAGGCGCGGTGGCTGGCTTTCATAGCGCGGGCCGTGAGAGCTATGGTATCAATGTTGACGCTAGGTTGATGGCAGAACTCCCAGATCCCCGCACACTGCTCAGCGAAGCCTTCGGGCCAAGCGGGCCAACCCTTGACACTGCGCTGGTCGCCGCGCCCGGCCGCGTCAATTTGATCGGCGAGCATATCGACTATCACGGGCTGCCGGTCTTGCCGATCGCTATTCGCCGCTCGGTTCGGGTGGCCTTCCGCGGGCGTGCCGACGGCCGCATCCGCGCGGTCAGCGCCGGGGGATACGGCGTCCGCGATTTCGCCTGGACGGCGGACCTGACCCCCACCACAGCGGGCGATTGGGAAAACTATCTGCGGGCCGCTGCCTGTGCCGTTGGCCGGAAATGGGGCTCCGGGCGCGGAGTGGACGCCGCCATTGTCTCCGATTTGCCGCCGGCCGCGGGTCTCTCTTCGTCTTCGGCGCTGATCGTGGCGTTCACTCTGAGTTTGCTGCGTGCAAACGGCATCGCGCACACGTTCGACGAACTGATGGAAGTTCTACCGGAAGGCGAGCATTTCGTGGGCACGCGCGGCGGCGGCATGGATCACGCGGCTTCGCTGGCTTCGCGCGCGGGATGCGCTTCGCTCATCGAATTCGATCCGCTCGCGGTCCAGCCCGTACCGGTGCCGCCGGACTGGGCATTCCTGGTGGCCCACAGCCTGACCGTAGCGGAGAAATCCGGCGCTGTGCGGCAGCGGTACAACGGCTGCCGTGTAGCCGGCACGACGGCGCTGGCGCGGCTGGGATTCGCTTCGTACCGTTTGGCCATTGAGGGACAAACGCTCGCGCAACTGGAAGCCTGCGCCTTGCAAAAATTGAGCGGCGACGAACAATCTGGCTTTCTGCACGTGGTGAGCGAGGCCTTGCGTGTGCGCGAAGCGGCCGCCGCGATGGAACAGCACGATGCGGAGACCTTCGGATCGCTGCTGCTGGCGTCGCATGCCAGCCTGCGCAACCGCTTGCATGTCAGTTCGGCGGCGCTCGACCGGCTGGTGCAAGCGGCCATGGATTCCGGTGCGCTCGGCGCACGCCTGACGGGGGCCGGATTCGGCGGATGTGCCGTGGTCTTTTGCCGCTTGCCGGACTTGCCCGCCGTGCGCCACGGATTGATTCAGCGTTACTATGCGGGATTGCCGGAATTCGACGAGCGTATGCATCTGATCCACGCCGAGCCTGGACCCGGCGCGCTGCAAGCCGATTCAACCGATTAAGGAGTCCCATGCACCTCTATACGCTGGACTGGGTAATCGCCGCCGCTTCCATCCTGATCTGTTTCGTTCCCGCTCTCTTCTTTGGCAAACGCTCGGGCAAGAGCACCGCCGAATTTTTCGCCTCCGGCCGGTCCGTGCCTTGGTGGCTGGCCGGTCTCTCCATGGTGGCCACCACGTTCTCGAGCGACACGCCGAATCTGGTGGCTAACTTCGTCCGCACTCAGGGCGTCGCCGGCAACTGGCAGTGGTGGGCATTCACGCTCACCGGCGTGCTCACGGTATTCTTCTATGCGCGCCTATGGCGGCGGTCCGGCGTACTTACCGACCTGGAATTCTATGAAATTCGATACTCCGGGAAGGCTGCCAGCGCCGTGCGCGGATTCCGCGCGGTCTATCTGGGCTTCTTCTTCAACTGCATGATCATGGCCACCGTGGATCTCGCCGCAGTCAAGATCGCCGCCGTCCTGTTCGGCTTCGACCGCTGGCAGACGCTCCTCGCCGTGGGCCTGCTGAACGTGGTGTTCGCCGCCCACTCGGGCCTTTGGGGCGTGCTGGTCATCGACATGCTCCAGTTCTTCATCAAGATGACCGCGGTCATTGCCGCGGCTTATTTCGCCGTCACGCTGCCGCAAGTGGGCGGCCTCCATGGGCTCGTGGAAAAGCTATCCCATGTACACGGCCCCGGAGGCCTGAACTATATCAACATACTCCCGGACTTCACCAATAACTGGGATCTCGCGGTAGCTATATTCATCATGCCGCTGGCTGTACAGTGGTGGGCTGTCTGGTATCCCGGCGCCGAGCCGGGCGGAGGCAGCTACATCGCGCAACGCATGCTGGCGTCCAAGTCCGAGAAAGACGCGCTGGGCGCCACGCTGTTCTTCAATGTCGCGCACTATGTGCTACGTCCCTGGCCATGGATCCTGGTGGGGCTGGCCTCTCTGATCGTCTATCCGCAGTTGTCCGATATCCAGCGGTCGTTTCCGCAGGTCAATCCCAGTCTGATGGGACACGATCTCGCATTCCCGGCGATGCTGCGATTTTTACCGGTAGGCTGGATGGGATTGATGCTGGGCGGTCTGATAGCGGCTAACTCGTCCACTATTCTGACGCACTTGAATTGGGGCGCGTCTTATTTGGTGCATGACTTTTACCGGCGCTTCCTGAACCCGGGCCAGGGCGAAAAACACTACGTTCTTGCTGGAAGGCTGGCCACGGTCCTGCTTTTTGTGTGTTCGTCCGCCCTGGTCTTCGCGTTGGCCACTGCCAAGGAAAGCTTCAATATCATCTTGCAAATCGGGGCTGGCACGGGCCTGTTGTATCTGATGCGTTGGTTTTGGTGGCGGGTGACTGCCTGGTGTGAGATCGTGGCGATGTGCAGCTCATTCGGCATCTCATTAGCGTTCCTGGCGCTGACCCGAAGCGGCATCGCGGTAGGGACTTATCAGCAGTTATTGATTACTATCGGGTTTACGACAGCCGCCTGGGTCGCCACAGCCTATCTCGGTCCGCAGACCGATCCGGCGGTGCTGATCTCGTTTTACAAGAAGGTACACCCATTCGGTCCCGGCTGGCGGCGCGTGCGCGAGTTAGCGGGCATCTCGCCGGCGGAAGCGGCGACATGGGCGCAGCACGAGAATATTCCCCTTTCGCTGCTCGGCTGGAGCACCGGATGCGCCATGATCTGGGCGGCTTTGTTCGCCGTTGGCAATTTTCTTTATGGCCGGATGGACTATGCATTCGCTCTCTTGGCCATCTTCATCGTGACCGGCGCCATGCTGATCCGGATCGTCAACCGCCTCTGGAACTAAACAGATTGCGGCATGCTGCGGTAATAACCATCCAGATCCAACTTAGGCGGCACATGTCCCATGGCGCGCAGAAAGCCAGCTACTTGCCCGCGATGGTGCGTCCCATGATTCACCACGTGTAACACCAGTTGGTTGAGCGGCTGCCGCCACGGGTTGCCGCGCCTATCGGTATAGAATACTTCCACTTGTGCGGCTTCGTCTGTCAGTGTGCCGGCCCACTCCTGCCACTGTCGACGTAGCGGGGACCAGTCATTTTCCAAGACGGCAAGTTGATAGCCCTCACCTGCCGGATAACTACCGGCGGCCTCTCCCTTTAAGCGCGCCAGCCATCCGCGATCCGCCTCAAATAAGTGTACCAACGTGCCCAGCACACTCTTGTCCCCGGTGCCGAAATCGCGGGTCAATTCTTCGTGGGTAAGTACGCCCGCAGCCTCTACCAGCAGCTTGCTCGCCCATGTGTTGTAATCGATATGACAACGCAAGACCTCCACAGATATCAGCATACCCCCTCCTCAGAAATATTGTTTCAAATCCGTAAACCGTTCCAGCGTCAAAAGCCGCCCCTTGCCCGGCCGAATTTCCTGCCGCTCCAGCGTCCACGTATGCGCGTGTGGAATGAAGACGGCATTCAGTCCCGCTTCGAGCGCCGGGTTGACGTCGGACTTGGCGCTATTGCCCGCCATCCAAGCGCGCCCGGGATCGACAGCGCGCTGCTCGACCAGCGCCCGGTACGCGGCCACGTCTTTCTCCTTCACGATGGCCGTGTGGCTGAAGTAAGTACCCAACCCCGAGCGGTCGATTTTGAGTCTCTGCTCGTCCGGATGGCCCTTGGTGAACAAAGTCAGGTCGTGGCGGGATGCCAGATACTCCAACGTCTCGGGCACGCCGCCGATCACTTCCATGGGACAATCCAAAATCCGCTCCGCGAACGACATCACCGTGCGCAGGTCATCCTCGCGCACATCCCGTTCGGCCAGATGTTGGTAGCATTGCCGCAGGTTGCGCCCGAAGTTCGCCGAGCCATAGCCGTGAATCTTGGCGTTGGCCATTTCGATTTCATCGAGCACATCGCGGATCTCGGCGGCGGTCAAGGTGGCGTGATCCAGATACTGCACAAACTCGTCGAAGGCGCGCTCGAAGTAGATGTT
>JBEKTJ010000213.1:0-13434 GCA_049516155.1 Bryobacteraceae bacterium | reverse complement strand
TTGTAGTTTCCTGCTTTTCATCTCCGCGCTGGCGGCCGAATCGGCCGACTGGATCTGGACCGGCCGCTATGTCGTCACCATGGACCCGCAGCGGCGCGTAATCGAGAACGGCGCGGTCGCTATCGGCGGCGAGCGCATACTGGCCACCGGCCCCGCATCCGAAATCGAACGGACCTACCAGGCCCGCCAGCGACTGGACCGCCCCGATGCCATCCTGGCGCCGGGTCTGATCGACACCCATACGCACGCGGCCATGTCGCTATTCCGCGGCATTGCGGACGACCTGCGCTTGCAGGAGTGGCTGGAGAAGTACATCTTCCCGGCGGAGGCGCGCAACGTCACGCCCGAGTTTGTGCGCTGGGGAACGCGCCTCGGCGTGCTGGAGATGCTGCTCTCCGGCACCACCACTTACACCGACATGTACTACTTCGAAGATGTGGTGGCCGAAGCGACCAAGGAAGCCGGCATGCGCGGCGTGCTGGGCGAAACCATCATAGGCTTTCCTTCACCCGACGCCAAGACTCCCAACGACGCATTAGCCTTCACTGATCGCTTCCTCACGCGCTTTCACGACGATCCGTTGATCGTGCCGGCAGTGGCCCCGCACGCCATCTACACCAATTCGGACGAAACCCTGAGGGCCTGCCGTGCGCTCGCCAACCGGCATGGTGCGCCGCTGGTGATTCATCTTTCGGAAACCAAGCACGAGAACGACGAGTGCATGGCCCAACGCCACGCGACCCCCACACAGGCGCTCGACGCGCTAGGCGTGTTCAACGGCCGCACCGTTGCGGCGCACGCCGTGTGGGTGGACGAGGCCGACTTGGCGATTCTGAAAGCGCGCGGCGTGGGAATCGCGCATTGCCCGTCGAGCAATATGAAGCTGGCCAGCGGCGTCGCCCCGGTCACACGCATGCTGGCGCTGGACATGGCCGTGGGGCTCGGCCCCGACGGTCCTGCCGGCAGCAACAACGACTTCAACATGTTCGAAGAAATGGATCTGGCGGCCAAGCTGCAGAAAGTCATCACTGGCGACCCACGCAATCTTCCGGCCGAGGCTGCCGTCGAAATGGCCACCATCCGCGGCGCGCGCGCGCTGGGCATGGAAAAGGAGATCGGCTCGCTCGAATCCGGCAAACGTGCGGACCTGATCTCGATCCGCCTCGACCGGCCCAACGCCGTACCGCTCTATAACGTCTATTCGCAAATGGTCTACGCGCTGAAGGGCAGCGATGTTCAGGACGTGATGGTGAACGGCAAACTGCTGGTGAAAGATGCGCAGCCGTTGACGCTCGACGCGGCGCAAATCGAAGCGAAGGCGCGGGAGTATCGGGAGCAGGTACAGAAATCGTTGCGCTGACGTGCCATAATCTTGGCAGTGGCAGATGTTCAACTTCTTGGGAAACTTGGCCTCCCTGTTCGGGCTGGTTTTCAGCTTTCTGGCGTTTGTCTTCGCCAAGAGCGCATCAACAGCCGCGCGACAAGCGCGGAACGCCATGATGCGCCAGTCGCTGAGCAAGGACATGAGCAGCGCTGCCCGAACGGCTGGTGAGGTCGACATGTATCTGAGGACCGACAGACGCGAGATGGCTCTTCTTCGAATCAGCGATCTTATAAACCAAACTGGTTATCTGAACGGGAGATGGGAAGACCGGCTCCCAAAGAAATCAAAAGATAACCTCTTCCGCGCGGTGGGACAGTTGCGGTCCATGCATGCAGTCCTGAGCGTCGCCAGAGAACTGATCCCGGAGGACCAAGCCCGCCTAGCCAGATCTTGCCAAGAAGTCAGCGAAATCTTTAGCATGGAACACGGCGCGGCCGCAAGGGTTGCGGAGGCGGGGGAGGAGCAATGGTAGACGAGAAACTCATCAAGTTCTTTGAGGGCGTCCTGTCGAAAACAAAAGAGGGCAAAATCCCCTGGGAGCCCACAGCGCAAGAGTCCAACTTTATTGCCGCTATCGGCGGGCAATTCTCGCTCTCCATCTCATCACAGGCGGACCGCTACTCGACGGCGGCCCGGGGAATCTTCGAGCCCCTGGAAAAGTATGCGCTGGTCTTGCGCGACATGCATGATAGGATTGCCACCGTGGCAGACAGCGACGAAGGGATCCGTCCGGGCGCCATGCGCGAGTTGTACGAGACGGCGAGATACCAAGCGGTTCATGGCGGCGAGAAAATCAACAAGGCGATCGAAGTGCTGCAGACTCTTTAACGAGGAGCCTCTCAGCCCACGCCCATCCCCGCTACCATGTCCCGCATGCTAGAAGAAATCCGCCAACAGCCCGATGCCCTGGAGCGTACGCTGTCCGCCGAATTGCGCCGCATCGAGCGCTTCAAACTGCGCGTCTCGAAGCGCCGCCCGCGCCTGATCGTGCTGGCCGCGCGCGGCACCTCCGACAATGCCGCGCAGTTCGGACGCTATCTCCTGGAAATCACCACCGGCATTCCCGTTTCCCTGGCCGCGCCCGCTATCCATACGCTCTACAACGCGCGCATTGACTATCGCGAAGCTCTGGTAGTAGCCATCTCGCAATCCGGCGAATCCACTGACACCAACCTGGTGCTGTCGCGCGCGCGTGAACAGGGCGCGCTCACCATCGGCATCACCAACGAATCCACCAGCACGCTGGCGCGCCTGGCCGAGCACGCCTTCCTGGTCCACGCCGGCAAAGAGAAGAGCGTGGCCGCCACCAAGACCTACACCGGCCAGGTGCTGATGTTCTATCTGCTGGCCTACGCGCTCGGCGGGCGCATCCGCATCGACGACCTGAAGCGCCTGCCGGAACGCGCCCAAACGGCGCTGGATCTGGAGCCCTCCATCGTCGAGCTCTCCGGCCGATATCGCTTCATGGATCATGCCGTGGTGGTGGGCCGCGGCCTGAACTACGCTACCGCTTTCGAGTTTGCGCTCAAGATGATGGAGACCTGCTACGTGGTCGCCGAGCGCTTCTCTTCGGCCGACTTTCTGCACGGTCCCATCGCCATGGTGGACCCCGATTTCCCGGTGTTCGCGTTTGCCCCTACGGGACCCACCTGGAGTTCAATCGCCGAAACGCTGGACAAGCTTCAACAGCTCAAGGCCGAAACCGTAGTCGTCACGGACGCCGGGAACACGGAAGCGGCAGCACGCGCCACGCGCGTGATCCGGCTGCCGCACAAACTCCCGGAGCTATATACGCCGATTCCGTACATCATTCCCGCGCAAATCTTCGCAGCCTGCCTGGCCGACCAGAAAGGTCTCGATCCCGACAAGCCACGCACCATCACCAAAGTAACCCTGACCATGTGAATACCTTGACAACCCCGCGGGCGGAAACTCGCAGTCATTGCCGCGGGGTTTTGGTTCCTGCGTTATCCCGCTCAACTTGGCGGATGATAAGTGGTGTGAGGTCATTCAGGTCCGACCGTAATCGCGCAGTCAAAAGGAGTAGGTCAGGTGTGTTGCCTCGCAGGATCGCAACACCGCTAATAGGATAGTCGTTCATTGTTAGCCGGCTCATCGTTCCGAGCCCCTCCGAATGAGCAGGTGTTTGAAATTCGACGGTCCGGTCGCCGTGATACGTCAGCTTGTCATTCGGGTAGGGGCCGAATGGATAATCGCTTGCGGTCGAGATCCCTTCTTCGATTACGCTCCGTACAAATGCTTTATATACCGGGAAAACCCGGGCAATCACGCCAGCAACCGTAAATCTTCCGGATGTGCCTCCGTCTATATATCCGAGCTGAATGGCTGGACCTGCAATCCCGCTCCCGACCGCAAAGGACAGGTCGTATTCCTCAATGGGTTCGGGTGTAACGAACAATGTCGCCCCGCTCGATCCATATGCTCCGGAACAATACCAGCCACGTGGGGCTAAAACGCCAGGGCCGCCTTCGGCGCTATAATACGCAAGCCTCTGAGCCGCACTTGCATCTATCTCCACTACCTTGTCAGCCTCGTGAGGCGAATCTACTGGCCCAGTCTGACCGTCCGACTTGCATCCTACGAATGGAACGCGAACGACGGAAGCGCCTTGGCAGGTGAGTGCGATGAATACTAAAAGAATCAGGTTCCACATTGTCTATGACCCTATCTCCAGAAAATGGTGGGAAAACGGTATCAGGCGCTTTTGGCGAAGGGCTCGCGGTCCCGTTGAGTTGCGTTGGAACACAAAGCGAATCGCCTGCGTCGTGGTCGCGAAGGCGGAGATTCCCGCTACCCTTGCCCTCGCGCACCTCAGATCCGGCAGCGCCCCAGACATTGGCGGGACAGGTCGCCTGCCGCCCGTCACTCATCCCGGAGCACCTCCAGCGGCTTCTGCCCCAAGATGCGATAGCTGGCCAGCCATCCCGCCGCGACGGCCACCAACGCGGTCAGGGCGATTGAGAACAGATCCGCCACTGGATCAAGGTGAAAGTCCGCCTTCAGCAAACGCTTCACCACCAGTGCGGTGAAGCCCGTGGCCAGCGCGCTTCCCAACAGCCCGGCCGCCCCGCCCAAGACTAGAAACTCCATCGAGAAAATGCCGGCGACACGCCGCCGCGTAGCGCCCAGGGTTTTTAGAATAACTACTTCGCGCACCCGCCCGAAGCGCGTGCCCGCCACACTGGAAGCCAGGATAATCGCACCTGCCACGATGGTAAATGCCGAGACGAAACGCACTACCAAGGCGACCTGGTCCACCACCTGTTGCACGATTTCAAGTACATCCGCCATGTTGATTACGGTGATGGTGGGCATTTTCTCATA
Source organism: Bryobacteraceae bacterium (assembly GCA_049516155.1). Classification (GTDB taxonomy): domain Bacteria; phylum Acidobacteriota; class Terriglobia; order Bryobacterales; family Bryobacteraceae; genus Bog-159. The sequence continues at coordinate 8,705 of JBEKTJ010000213.1, read as the reverse complement.
GATGGCCCGCTGCATGGCCGCCACGTCGCGCGGTTTCACGCGCACGCTGCCATAGAGAATCGCCGGGAACCCATCCAGGCTGCCGGGGCTGAAGATGAATTCGAAGCGCGCGGTCATGCGCACCGAATCGGTGCGCTGGATGCAGGCAAGGTGCGAGTGCAGCGTGCGCCCGTTCGAGGTCCACTCCAGATCCATGCCGGCTTTCAGATGCAGGATGCGGGCGGCCTCTTCGGAGGCGCACACTTGCGGTATCTGCGGATGTCCTTCCCACCAGGCTCCGCTGAGAATCTCGGTCTCGCGCGGCCGGGCAAGCGCGCTGGTCACCGAACGCGTACGCAGGAAGCGGCGCCCCCATTCCTGCAAACCCATCTTTTCCACGGGCACGCCGTTGACCGATGTAAGACGCACCGCCACGGAGGATACAATCTCCGGCGCGCTTTCGATGCCCTGCTGGCTCTTCAACAGGTCCAAGAGCGCCTGCCTTTGCGCGCTCGGGATATCCAGCATAAAAACATTGGCCATACCCGGCGGCGCGTTTTGCATCATGTCGGCCAGTACGGCGTGCTGTACCAGGTAAACCGTGAGCGTGAACATCACGCCGGTGCCCAGCGTCACCAGTACGGTTTGCGCATGATTGCCGGGGCGGTACAGATTCGCGATACCTTGCCGCAAGGCCACCGGCAACGCGCGGCCTGAGGCGCGCACCAGCAGCCGCAATCCGCGCAGCAGGAGCCAGGCGACCGCCGCGATCGCCAGCAGACTCACCAGCAGTCCGGCGGCGAAGTATGCGCCGATGCGCAGGGAATCGCGGAGCGTAGTTCCGGCGAGCCACGCCGCGATCAGTCCGATGCCCAATAGGAGGGCGCCAGCCGTGCCCAGCGCCTGGCGCGAACGGGTCCACCGCCGCAGCCAGTCCGGTCGCGCCTCGGCCATCTCGCGCCGGAAAATCACCGCCGGCCGTATTTCGCGGATACCCAGCAGTGTTGGCAAAGTGAACAACAAGGTCGTGAGAACGCCGATCGCCATGCCCTGCGCGGCGGGGACCAGATCCAGCCCCATGTGCGTGGGGACCGGAAAGAAGCGGCCGATCAGAGCCGGGAAGGCGCGCTGTACGACAATGCCGAAGGCCACGCCCAGCAAGCCGCCCGCGAGACCCAGCGCCAGTGTTTGCGCCAGGTAGATGCGCAACACCTGTGACGAGCGCGCGCCCAGGCATTTCAGGACGGCGATGGTGTCCATCTTCTGTTGCAAGTGCGCATGCATGGCCGTAGCTACGCCCAGTGCGCCTACAATCAGCGCGATCAGGCTGATCAAACTGAGGAAGGTAGTGGAACGCTCCAGGCCGCGCGTGACGATAGGATGCGTCTCGCGGTAATCGGCGATAAGACCCTCGGGAAAGGCCCGTTTTAGAGTATTCCGCACCTGCTGCACATTCGGACCGCCCGGCTGCAGTAGGAACAGGTAGCGCTCGGCGGCGCGGCTGCCGAGGCTGATCAGGCCGGTACGTTCCAGGCCTTGGCGGCTGATCATCACGCGCGGGCCGATGTTGATGCTGCCGGTCAACCGATCCGGCTCGGAAACCAGCAGCGCACCGATACGAAATTCCTGGCCGCCGAGCCGCACGTTGCCACCCACGTGCGTCTTCAGCCGGAATAGCAGGTCGTCCGAGACCGCTGCCGACCGGCTGTCGAGGACCGCGCGCAACGCCGCCGGGGGATCCAGTTTGACCTCGCCATAGAAAGGATAGACTGCCGGGTCGATGGCCTTTACGGAGACCAGCATAGGCTCGGGCACCGCGGCCGTGTTAGCCATGGTAAGGGTTTCGGTGACGGACGTGTCCCGCACGCCGCGTTGCTCCAGGCCGGCGATGGCCGCGCTCTGCTGCGGGGTGGGTTGGCCGAATACGCGCAAGGAAAGGTCGGCGGCCATCAGGCTGCGCGCCTGTTGCACCAGCAGAGTGTGGAAGGCGCGGCTGAAGGAGCGCACGCCCGTCAGCGCGCCCACACCCACGGCTACTGCCAGGATCACGAAGAGAAACTTGGCGGGCGAGGACCGCAAGTCGCGCCAGGCGATCATGAAGGTGGCTGGCGGACGAGTCATGCGATCCTCCCATCGCGCAGCAGGATTCGGCGGTCCGCGACGTTTGCCAGTTCTTGGTCGTGGGTCACCAGTACCAGCGTGGTGCCTTCCTGGCGGTTCAGCGACAAAAGCAAATCGAGCACCAAGCGCCCGTTTTCGGAATCCAAGTTGCCCGTCGGCTCATCGGCCAACAGGATCGGCGGACGCACCATGAAGGCGCGGGCCAGGGCTACGCGTTGCTGCTCGCCGCCGGAGAGTTGGACGGGGTAATGATCGCGCCGGTCCGCCAGGCCCACGCGTTTCAGAAGTTCGCGCGCCCGGGCCGGGCCGTCGCTGCCTCCATTGCCGCTCAGTTCCATGGGGAGCAACACGTTTTCCTCGGCGGTCAAAGTGGAGATCAGGTGGTACGACTGAAACACGAAACCGATCTTGCGCCCGCGCACCAGCGCCAGTTCATCCTCCTTCAGCCCGGTGATTTCCTGCCCGTCCAGTGAAATCGTGCCCGCGCTAGGCGTGTCCAAACCGGCCAGCAGCCCCAGCAAAGTGCTCTTGCCGCTGCCGGAGGGGCCCATGATGGCGGCAAATTGTCCGCGCGGGATTTCCAGATCGATGCCCTTCAGGATGTCCACGCGATGGATTCCGGTGTCGATTGTCTTGGTAAGCCCGTGTGCCTGAATCATGTTTGAATAATGGCTGAATAGTGCGGAGGCGGTCTACGTTTTATTATGGCATTCAGATGCGTATCGTCAGTTTGCTTACGGCCTCACTGGTACTAGGCGCATGCGGCAGCGCTCCCAGCCCCGCGCCGGAAGCTGCGCCGGGCGCCGCGCGTGAAGCCCCACCGTCCGCTCCGCCCGGCCAGGCAAGTAACGCGCCCGACGACCGGCCCGTGGTGGTGGCATTCGGCGATAGCCTCACGGCAGGATTCGGCGCCGATACCGGCAAGAGCTATCCGGATTTCCTGCAGCAGGAGTTGAATCGCTGCGGCCTGCGGTACCGCGTGGTGAACGCGGGGATTAGCGGCGAAACCACCACCGATGCGCTCGAGCGCCTGCAGACAGTGACGGCGCTCAAACCGCATGCCGTCATCGTCGAATTCGGAGGCAACGATGGGCTGCGCGGCCTGCCGGTCTCCACCACGCGGTCGAATCTCGACCAGATTATTGTACGGCTGAGAGATTCTGGCGCGGAAGTGCTGCTTGCCGGTATGACGCTGCCGCCCAACTACGGCCCGGATTACATCGCCACATTTCAGCGCGTCTACAGCGATCTCGCGGCGAAGGACAAAGTGGCGCTGATCCCGTTCCTGCTGGAGGGGGTAGCGGGGACCAGCCGCATGCAACGTGACGGACTGCATCCGACGGCGGAGGGCAACCGGCTGGTGGCGGCCACGGTAATGCGGTATTTGCAGCCCCTCCTAGAACCCGTGCCGCGGGGGAGCCATTAACTTCGGTATATATCTGAACTGTGATTCCGATTCAGTATTCTGTAGTCATGACGGATCGCAACGGGGCGCCGGTGGACGGAGGTGTGTGTCCGTCGATTGCGGAAGCCATGCTGGAGAAGGTGCTGGCCAGCCCAAATTTCTCGAATGCCCGCCGGCTGAGCGAGTTCTTGCGATTCATCGTTTTGAAGGCTGCCGCGGGCGAGACGGAGCAGATCGACGAACACCTCGTCGCGGTTGAGATTTATGGTCGCCCTCAGGACTTTGATCCCAAGACTGATTCCATCGTCCGCGTGGAGGCGAACCGGCTCCGCGCCAAACTGAGCGCCTATTACGAAGCGCAAGGCTGCGACGATCCGGTCCGTATACGCTTGCCATTAGAGAGCTACGTTCCGGTCTTCGAGGCTCCATCGCCGCCCGCTGCTACGTCGTCGATGCCGCTTACAATGGCGCGCCACACGCCCATGCGCCTGATCTTGGCGGTGACGCTGGCCGCCGTGACCACCATGGCGGCCCTGGTTCCATTCCGCAGACGCCCTACCGATCCGCGCAACTCCATCGCCGTCCTGCCGTTCGAGACTGCCGGCGGCCCGGCGGAAAAGGTTTACTTTAGCGATGGGCTGACCGAGCAGATCGCCAATCAACTGGGCCGGACGGGGAAGCTGCAGGTGGCGGCGCGCGGATCGGCCCTGCAGTTCACGCACAACGGCGACGATGTTCGCCTGATCGGCCGGCAATTGCATGTCGACTTGGTGCTGGAGGGCAGCGTGCGCTTCGCCGGAGACAGAATCGCCGTCGCCACCCGGCTGTATAACACGCATAGCGGCCACCAGATCTGGTCGAGCGAATTCAACCGGCCCAACGCGGAGGCGCCAGCTTTAGCGGCTGAGATGTCCACCGCCCTTGCTGGAGCACTGGGAGTGGGGAACACGGACTCGGCCCGCGAACACGCCACGATGGGCTGGAGCAACGATTCCAGTGCGCTCGACCTCTACCTACAGGCCCGCTATCTGTTCAACAGCCGGGCGCCGGAGAATCTCTGGAAGAGCGTCCAGCTTTACAATGCAGCGCTAAGGAAGGACCCGAAGTTCGGGCTAGCTTACGCCGGCATCGCGGAAGACTACGTGGTACTGGCTGCGAATGAAGATCAAAACATGTCCCAAATGACGGCCTTAAGCAGGCAGGCCGTGGAGCACGCCCTGGCTATCGATCCTAAACTGCCGGAAGCGCTATTGACCAAGGCGGCGACGGAGGAACATTTCGACTTCGCGACCGTCGAGCGGAGCTACCGGGCAGCGCTGGAGGCGAATCCCAATAGCGCCAACGCACACCACTGGTGGGGCCTCAATTTGCTCGCGGTGGGGCGATTCGCGGAAGCCGAGGCTGAGATCCGGCAGGCGCAGTTGCTGGATCCCCTTTCGTTGTACATTGGCGTCCACATCGGTACGGTGTATTACTGCAGCCGCCGTTACCAGGAAGCGATCGATCAGGAACGCGGGCTGCTGGATCTCGACCCGCACTTGGCGCGCGCGCCGGTGGTGCTGGCCCGCGCTGATGAGGGCTTGGGCCGGTATGCGGAGGCGGAAGCCATTCTCGAAAGCCTCCCCAAGACCGGCAACTGCGCTTCCGTGATGGGTGACCTGGGACATGTTTATGCGGTCTCGGGCAAGCGGGACCGTGCCCGCCAATTGATGGAGGCCCTCACACGGATGGCCAAGACGCGGCATGTGTCTCCCCAATACCTGGCTCTGATCCAGACCGGGCTAGGCAACAAAAGCGAGGCGCTCGCGCTGCTGGAGATGAGCTATGAACAGCACGAAGCGCCGCTGGCCCTGCTTCGGGTTGATCCGCGATGGGACCCGTTGCGCGGCGATCCGCGTTTCCAGCAACTGCTGCACGCGCTCAGCCTCGACAAATAGCGGCGAATTCCGGTTTTGTTGGGCGTTGTGAACACCTCACACAGCCTCAATGCGGCGATAGAAGCGTTGCGCGAGGGGAATCCGGAAGCGATGCGCGCCGCGATCGAAGCGCACTGAGTTGGCGCGCCAGCCGCGGCTGGTAGTGGCTGGGGGGCCGGGCGATGCAGCCTGCGCTTGCATTGTGGAAGAAAGCCGCAGTAGGCATGCGCCTATCCTACGGCATCAAATCCCTCGCAGTGCCATTGGCTTTTCGCCTAATACGCGCCACAATCGGATATGCGCTATATCGCTCTTGCGTTGCTCTTCGCAACGAGTCTGCCCGCGTCCGACAACGGCTGGTCCGTTTATGGCGGCGATGCCGGCGGCACACGCTATTCGCCGCTCAAGCAAGTTACCCGCGCCAACGTCGCCAAGCTGAAGGTCGCCTGGACCTATCACACCGGCGCGCTGCAGCCGGAGACGCGCCTAAATGAGAAGGCGGCGTTTGAAGCCACACCGATTCTGGTGAACGGTGTATTGTACCTGAGCACGCCCTACAACCAGGTGATCGCGCTCGATCCGGCGACCGGTGCGGAGAAGTGGAAGTTCGATCCGCAGGTTCCTCTGAATCACGGCTACTCCGAAGTAACCTCGCGCGGCGTGGCGGCCTGGACCGACGCAAAAGGCGCTAAAGACGCGCCCTGCCATATGCGAATCTTCGAAGGCACCATCGACGCACGCCTGCTGGCGATCGATGGCCGCACCGGCAAGCTATGCGCGGATTTCGGCGATGCCGGCCAGATCGATCTGACGCAGGGTGTCGATTACCAAAGGCTATACCGCGGCAATTACGAAGTGACATCGGCCCCCACAGTGGTGGGCGACGTGGTGATCACGGGATCCTCCATCGGCGACAATGTGGCCGTGAACTTGGAGCGCGGAGTGGTGCGTGGTTATGACACACGCACCGGCAAACTGAGGTGGACCTGGGACCCCATTCCGTGGGCCAATGAACAAAAGCTCCGCACTGGAGCGGCAAATGCATGGTCCACCATCGCGGCCGATGAAAAGCGCGGTCTGGTGTTTATCCCTACAGGGAGTGCCAGCCCCGATTACTACGGCGGCGAACGGCCGGGCGACAACCGCTGGGCGAATTCCGTCGTGGCGCTGAAAGCATCCACGGGCGAATTTGTTTGGGGATTTCAGGTGGTGCACCACGATCTTTGGGACTACGATGTGGCGTCCGAACCCACGCTGATCGAGTTCCACGGCAAGGCTGCCGTGGCAGTGACCACCAAGATCGGAAACGTCTTCGTGCTCGACCGCGATACGGGCAAACCGCTTTCGACGGTGGAGGAGCGCGCGGTCCCGAAGAGCGACATACCCGGCGAGGACGCAGCGCCCAGCCAACCCATCCCCGCATGGAGCGCCATGGTTCCGCAGACGCTGACGGCGGCGGATATGTGGGGGCCTACTCCCGAGATGCGCAAATGGTGCGAGGAAAAGCTGGCAACCTATCGCAACGACGGTCTGTTTACGCCGCCTACGTTCAAGGGTACGATTGCGTTTCCAGGCAACATGGGCGGCGTGAACTGGGGCGGCGCCGCATGGGACCCGGTGCGCAACATTCTGATCGCGAACACCAATCGCGTGGCCGCGGTCGCGAACCTGATTCCGCGCGCGGATATGATGGCCGCCCGCGACAAGATCGAGGAAATGAAGTGGCGAGGTGAATTCGCGCCACAGAGAGGCACGCCCTACGGGATGCATCGTGATTGGCTGGTTTCGCCCTCCGGCATGCCTTGCAATACGCCGCCCTGGGGCGCGCTGGTGGCCTTCGACTTGAAAACCGGCAAGTTGCGTTGGCAATCGCCGCTGGGCATTATGGGTGAGGGCTGGCCGGCAGGATCGATCAGCTTCGGCGGGCCGATGGTCACCGCGGGCGGGCTGGTCTTCACCGCCGCCGCGCTCGATCCGCATCTGCACGGGTTCGACGCCGATACGGGCAAGGAAGTGTGGACCGCGGAGCTACCGGCCAGCGCGCAATCGACGCCTATGACGTACCAGTGGGAAGGGAAGCAGTACATTGTGATCTGCGCGGGCGGCCACGGGAAGATGAAGAGTAAGATGGGGGATTCGGTCGTGGCGTTCCGGCTGGAGTAAGTACGGGGTGCATATGGTAGGGTAGGACGTGGAGGCCCACGAACGAACCATAGAGATCACCAGGCCCGAAATTGAAATCGCCGATTCGGCAGCGACTTCAGAGCGCCGCGTTTGTGGACGCCGAGGACGTCATCCTTCAAGCGCTGCAATGTTTCGCGTCAGCGCCTGAACGGGTTTTCGGTAAACAGCGCGCGCTGTCTGCGGGGCGCCCGTATCCGGGAATTGAGCAAAGGACTCACCCTCGAAGGCCTGACGACGATTAGAGAACTGATCGAATGACGGCCGTCCGTGAGCCGATTCGTACCCGACAACGCTGTGACGATGGCGTGGTGCTTCAGCGAGGAGGCGACAGAATTCACGAATACTCTGCTGCTTCGCCTCTCGACTCTGACCCATAGTGCGGTCGTTCCGGCGTTGTGGCTGTACGAAGTGGCTAATGTGGCGGATGGCGGCTCCAAAGGGCCGTGTTCCCGGAGAGAAAGAACGTGCCTTTCTCAAAGGTCTCACGACCTGCCCATTGAAATTCTTACCGTCACTTGGCGTCCTGCTGAAATATTGACGACACGAGGAGCATACGTTGCGAGGTAAAAGGTCGTGCCCGCCCACGGACTCGCCCAAAATGGGGCGTGGTGCGATTCGAACTCAACGAACATGAAGGCCAAACTTTTGCGCGCGCTTGAGAAGCTCAGGGCGGGGGTCGCGTCTCTGATGGGTGTGATCCCAAACTTCGTATTCGAAAATAGGCGGTGGACCGAGCACGGAGTCGATGTAATGACGCTTATTGCAACGATTGTGCTCGCCTTTCTTATACATTCATTGGATGCGCATGGTCGCGTCGAGGATGGAAAACGACAGGAGTCCGCTCAACAACGACAAGAGATGGCTCTGAATAAGATAAACGATACCCAAACTCTAGCTCTGCGTCAAAATGGTGCTGAGAATGGTCATCATCAGGCGTTTACTCTCTTCGCACAATTAGAAGAAGAGATTGAGCCGGGACACATAGTTGGCGCGCGTGATGGCGGCCAGTGGCGGGTGGTGCGGCCGCAACAGGGCCAGCCAACCAAGGATGTGGGGATACGAAGCGCCGAGATAAGTCAGGAAATGCCGGACGGTTCCGC
>JBEKTJ010000212.1:0-12136 GCA_049516155.1 Bryobacteraceae bacterium | reverse complement strand
GAACCAGCCAATACCACAGACAGCGATCAGCGCCAGGATGATATATAGCAACGGCATTGCAACACCTCGGTGAGAAGATAAGCAACTCCAGGGCCAATGGCCGCGATAATACCAATGGGTCGAGCATTTCGATCGGCCAGCGGCAATCCCGGGAAGCGTTTGCCATGGAGCGCCGCTAGTTCGCAGACGTGAATTCCTCGCCAGTTTTGTCGCACAATGAAGCACGGTGACCTGGGAAATGTTGCGGGACGAGAAGCGCGATGACGTGCTCCGGCTAGCTGAGCGGTACGGCGCGCGGAATATACGCGTTTTCGGTTCCGTAGCTCGCGGAGAAGCGTGCGACACAAGCGATCTCGACTTGTTGGTGGAATGGGAAGCCGGCAGGAGCCTCCTCGACCATGTCGCGCTGGTCCAGGATCTTGAAGAGCTGCTGGGGACCAAGGTTCACGTAGGCACGGAAGCCTCGCTGCACTGGTACGTCCGGGATCGCATTCTGAAGGAGGCGAGGCCGTTGTGAAGGATGATCGTTTGTACCTGCACCACATGCTGGAGCGCTGCCGGCGGATCTCACGCTTCATTCGCACTGGCAGGGCAAGTTTTATGGCCGCCGAAGAACTGCAGGATGCCGTAATCAGGAACATCGAGGTCATCGGCGAGGCCGCGAAACGGGTGTCGCCTGGGACCCGCGAGCAACTGATCCGACCTGGACTGGAAGAGGATCTGCGGGATGCGGGACGTTCTGATCCACGATTACATCGAACGGCCGCCCGCAACACCGCATTGATCTTCGCACGCTACATCCTGCTCTGGATCAGTTGTCCCATTGTGGACTGGATATTCTGGGCATGCAAGATGCCGGATTATATTTGATGCCGTCGCGCTTCTGTCGTTTGAGAAAAATGGAGCCGCTCCACCCCGGCGAGATCCTGCGCGAGGATTTCCTGAAGCCCTTGGGCCTGTCGATTAACGCGTTGGCGCGAGCCTTGCACGTGCCGCCGAATCATGTCTCAGGAATCGTGAATGAAAAGCGCGGCATCAGCGCGACGATGGCGCTACGGCTGGCACGATATTTCGGTGCATCCCCTGAGCTTTGGCTCGGCCTGCAGCAGGATTACGAATTGGATGTGGCGCGGGACACTGCCGCCGCGAAGATTGAGATCGAGGTGCTCCCGCGGGCGAGTTAGAGGAGCGATATCCTAGAAGCATGCCCACCAATTCGTTCGGAGCCGCGTCCAGCCTGCGCGCCGGCAACGCCGATTACCGCATCTACCGCCTGCGCAGCCTGGAAGAACAGGGCGTCGGCAACGTCGCCCGCTTGCCTTTCGCCGCCAAAATTCTGCTGGAAAATTTACTGCGCCAGGAAGACGGCCGCCGCGTTACCGCCGCCGATATCGAATATGTAGCGCGCGGCGCGGGCGCTTCCGGCGCGGCCAAAGAAATCAGCTTCATGCCAGCGCGCGTGCTGCTGCAGGATTTCACCGGCGTGCCCTGCGTGGTGGATCTGGCCGCCATGCGCGATGCCCTGGCCGCCATTGGCGCCGACCCCAAGCGCGCCAATCCGCTGTTGCCCGCCGACCTGGTCATCGACCACTCCGTGCAAGTGGATAGCTATGGCGGCGCTGACTCGTTCGGCATCAACGCCCTGCTCGAATTCCAGCGCAACCGCGAGCGCTACATCCTGCTGCGCTGGGGCCAGACCGCGTTTCAGAATTTCCGCGTGGTGCCGCCGGATACGGGCATCGTGCATCAGGTGAATCTCGAATACCTGGCCTCGGTGGTGTTTCGCCTGCAAACCGCGCACGGTTGGGAAGCGTATCCGGATACGCTGGTGGGCACGGATTCCCACACCACCATGGTCAACGGCTTGGGCGTGCTCGGTTGGGGTGTGGGCGGTATTGAAGCGGAGGCTTGCATGCTTGGCCAGCCCGTCTCCATGCTGCTGCCGCCGGTGATAGGCTTCAAACTGCACGGCCGGATGCACGAAGGCGCGACGGCCACCGATCTGGTCCTGACAATTACCCAGATCCTGCGCAAGAAGGGTGTGGTGGGCAAGATCGTGGAATTTTACGGCCAGGGCCTCAGCGCCCTGAGCCTTGCGGACCGCGCTACGGTGGGCAACATGGCGCCGGAATACGGCGCGACGGCCGGCTTCTTCCCGGTGGACGCGGAGACGCTCGCATATCTGCGCTTCACCAATCGCGATTCCGCGCTCATCGAACTGGTGGAGGCTTACACCAAGGAACAGGGCCTGTTCCGCACGGACGATACGCCCGATCCGGTGTATGCCGATACAGTGGATCTGGATCTAGCCACGGTCACACCGTCGATGGCTGGTCCAAAGCGCCCGCAGGATCGCATCGATCTGCCGGATGTGAAGAAGAATTTCAACGATGCGTTCGGCGGCGCGCACAGGCCGGTCTCGATCGGCACGAACGGAAGTACGGCCACGATCGATAACGGCTCGGTGGTGATTGCGGCGATCACGAGTTGCACCAACACATCGAACCCATCGGTGATGCTGGCGGCCGGGCTACTCGCCAAGAAAGCTGTCGAGCGCGGGCTCAAGCCTAAGCCCTGGGTGAAGACCAGCCTGGCGCCCGGTTCCAAGGTGGTTTCGGATTATTATCGCGAGGCCGGCCTCACGCCCTATCTGGAAGCGCTCAACTTCCACCTGGTCGGATACGGCTGCACCACCTGCATCGGCAACAGTGGACCGCTACCTGAGCCGGTGGCCGAAGCCGTGCAGCGGGAGAACCTCACGGTAGCGGCGGTGCTCAGCGGCAACCGTAATTTCGAAGGCCGCATCAATGCGCTGGTGAAGGCGAATTACCTGGCGTCCCCGCCGCTGGTGGTGGCGTATGCGCTGGCCGGCCGGATCGATATCGACCTGACCAGCGAGCCTCTGGGCGAGGATGCCGCAGGCGTGCCGGTGTACTTGCGCGACATCTGGCCCACCGATGAAGAAGTGCGCACCACGATGCGCGGGTCTATTCGCCAGGATATGTTCCAGCACGAATACGCGCAGGCCTTCGAGGGCGATGCCAACTGGAAGACGATGAAAGTTCCCACCGGCGACATCTATGTGTGGGACCCCAAATCCACCTACATCAAGCGGCCCCCGTATTTCGACCACATGGTGGATCCCGAAACGTCCGTGCAGGATTTGCGCGCCATGCGTGCGCTGGCGCTGCTGGGCGATTCCATCACGACCGATCACATTTCCCCCGCGGGCTCCATCGGCAAAGATACTCCGGCCGGCCGCTATTTGATCGAGCAGGGCGTGCAGCCGAAAGATTTCAACTCCTACGGGGCACGGCGCGGCAACCACGAAGTGATGGTGCGCGGCACGCTGGCCAACGTGCGGTTGCGCAACCAACTCGCGCCGGGCACGGAAGGCGGCTGGACCCAGCATTTGCCGGATGGCGAGCAGATGTATATATACGATGCGTCCACCGAGTATCAGGAGGAAGGCGTGCCGCTGCTGATTATTGCGGGCAAGGAATACGGCTCCGGCTCGTCGCGCGACTGGGCCGCTAAGGGCGTCCTGCTGCTGGGCGTCAAGGCCGTGATCGCGGAGAGCTTCGAGCGCATCCACCGTACGAACCTGGTGGGCATGGGGGTGCTGCCACTGCAGTTCATGCACGGCGAAAATGCGGCCAGCCTGAAACTGACCGGCCGCGAGCAGTTCACCGTGGAAGGCGTGAAGGAGGCGCTGAACGATACAGCACGCCGCGCGCATGTGCGTGCGGTCGACGATGCCGGCGGCCAGAAGAACTTCGACGTGTTGGTGCGCGTGGATACGCCGCAGGAAGTCGAATACTACCGGTACGGCGGCATCCTGCCCTACGTGCTGCGTCAGATCGCCGATGTGCCGGTGGCTGTGTAGTGGCCTAACGTGGCGCACGCCCGTGGCGGCGAGTCCGTCCGGCAAATGGTGCTTAAATGATCTCGATGCCCACCCGCAGACGTTTCGTGTCACTCGCGGCTAGCGCCGCTGCTGCGCTGCCGCTGAAATCGCAGACTTCCGCCGCGCGATCCGCCTTCCAGTTGGGCCTCATCGTATCCGCTGGCAGCGATCCGGAGACTGCCATCCGCAAGGTCCACAGCTTCGGCTTTCCCACCTGCCAGGTAGGCGTCAGTGCGTTCGATACGGGAATGCCCGCACGCCTCCGTGCGGCGCTCGACCAATACAAGATCGAGGCTACTTCCCTGGTTTCAGGCGGCCCTGGTCCCGAGGTTTACGACTTCTATCAAGGTCCGCTCACTATCGGGCTGGTCCCGCGCGAATACCGCGACGCGCGCATCGCGCAAATCAAGAAGACCTCCGACTTCGCCAAGCAGTGCGGCGTGTCCGCGGTGCAGACGCACTGCGGATTCATCCCCGAGAATCCCAACGATCCCATCTACAACGAGACAGTCGAAGCCATTCGCACGGTGGCCGCGTATTGCCGGCGCAACGGCCAAAACTTCCGCTGTGAAACCGGCCAGGAAACGCCCATCGCGCTCTACCGCGCCATCCACGACGTGGGGCTCGACAACGTGGGAGTGAACTTCGACGCCGCCAACCTGATCCTCTACGGCAAAGCCAACCCGGTGGATGCGCTCGACATACTGGGTCCGCTGGTGCAAGGAGTCCACGCCAAGGACGGACTGTATCCCACTAACGCGAACGAGTTAGGGCGCGAGGCGCCCATCGGCCAGGGCAAGGTCAACTTTCCGGCATTCATCAAGCGTCTCAAGGAAGTTGGATACCGCGGCCCACTTACTATCGAGCGCGAGATCTCCGGCGCCAAGCAAGCCGAAGACATCCGCGCGTCGAAAACATTTCTGGAAAATCTGATATGACTGACAACCCCAATCCGAATCGCCGTGCATTCCTGACCGGCGTCACTGCCGCCGCCGGTTTCATGATCGTGAAGCCGCAACTGGTGCGTGGATCGCAAGCCAATTCCGTGGTGCGCGTCGGGCTGCTGGGCTGCGGCGGACGCGGCACAGTCGATGCCACCAGTATCGCCATCAATGGGCCGGCGCGCATCGCCGCCCTGGCCGATTTGTTCGAAGACCGGCTGATAACCGCCAAGAAGCACTTCGACGAAGTGGCCGGTAAACAGCACTATCCCGGCGTGGCCGCGTCCCAGATGTTTCAAGGCCCGCATGCCGCCGAACAGATTCTCAACTCCGCCGAAGTAGACGCCGTGGTGATTGCCACGCCGCCCTACTTCCATGCCCAACACCTGGCTGCCGCGGTGGCCGCGGGCAAGCACGTCTACTGCGAAAAGCCCGTGGGAGTCGATGTGCCCGGAGCCTTGCGCGCCATCGAAAGCGGCAAGCGGGCCGAGGGTCGCGTGAGTTTGGATGTCGGATTCCAGATCCGCAAGGCGCCGCCGTTCGTGGAACTGGTGCGCCGCATTCACGCGGGTGCCCTGGGAGAGATCGCGTGCGGCGAAGCTTACTACTATTGCCCGTTCCTGAAGATGCCCGACTATCCGAAGGCGTCGCCGGCGGAACTGCGACTGCGCCATTGGCTGCACGACCGCGTGCTATCCGGCGATATCATCGTGGAGCAGAATATTCATGTTGTCGACATCTGCAATTGGGTGTTGCAGGGGCATCCGGTGAAAGCCATTGGCGCGGGCGGGCGGAAGGGCCGTACCGAATCGCCGGGCGACAATTGGTCCCACTTCGATGTGGTCTTCTACTATCCCAACGACGTGCATGTGAGCTTCAGCTCGTGCCAGTTCGGCAAGGCGCCGTTCGAAGCGAGCGAGCGCTTTTTCGGGACGCGCGGCAGTTCCATATCGCCATATTCCGGCCCCCTGCAAATCGCCGGAGAGGAGCCGTGGACCTGGCGCGGCAGCGAGAGCCACGGCACGCCGGCGCACGGAGAGTTCTCCATAACCGGCGATTTCTCAGATAATCTGGCGCAGGCGGACTCCGCGAAGCACGCCGATTTCATACAGAGTATCATGACGGGCAAGTTTCACAATCAAGCGGCGCTGGGCGCTGAATCGGCTCTGTCAGCCATGCTCGGGCGTACGGCCGCTTATACCGGGAAGGAAGCCACTTGGGACGAACTGCTGCGGTCGACCGAAACGTGGGACGCCGGTTTGGATCTGGAAAAGCTCTAATTAGCCGGCCCGCGCCGCGCGGTGCGTTTCCACCCGGTACTCCGGCTGGTACACGTGTTGGCGGATAAACGCCACCAGGTCGGTTGGACGGTCGACGCGGGCGAGGCCCGAATCGAAGACGAGTTTCGCCACGCGTGCCGCGGTTTGGATCTCGGCCTCAAGAATATTCGACTGCTGCGGGTACAAGAGACCCTGCTGGAGCAATTCGGGCGGCACCAGATCCGCCACCGCCTGCCCGGCTTCGATGAACATCTCGTCCGTGACACGTGTCGCCTGCGTAGCGAAGATCGCCATGCCGACTGCCGGGAATATGTAGAAGTTGTTCGCTTGTCCCGGTAGAAACGTCTGCCCGTTGTACTGGACGGGCGCGAACTGTACGCCGGCGGCGTAGATCGCTTTGCCCTTCGACCAGGTGTAGGCTTGCTCGGGCGTGCATTCGGCCTTCTCGGTCGGGTTAGACAACGCGAGGATTACGGGGCGCTCGTTGATGCGCGACATGCTTTCAATGACTTTCTGCGTGAAGGCGCCGCCAATGGTGCTCACACCAATGATTGTGGTCGGCTTGACGCTCTCGATAGCGGCCACGAAGTCCCGCGTCGGCGCATGCTGGTGCGCATAGGGCATCTGGAAATCGAACAGATCCTTGCGGGTCGTCTCCAGCAGGCCATTGATGTCGAACATATGGACCCGCGACTGCGCCGCGGTAAGCGTCGCGCCTTGCGCCACAAGCGCGGAACAGAGCAGGTTGGCCAGGCCGATGGCGGCCGATCCCGCGCCGAGGAACAGGTACTTTTCGTCCTTCAGCTTGGTGCCCTTGAGTTTGACCGCATTGATCATGCCCGTAAGCACGCAGCCGGCCGTGCCTTGTATATCGTCGTTATAGACGCAGCACTTGTCGCGGTAGCGCTGGAGCAAGTGTACGGCGTCGGCGCCGGTCCAATCCTCAAAGTGGATGCAGCACTTCGGAAACACCTCCTGTACCGCCTCCACAAACTCGTCGACAAACGAGAACAGGTCCGCAGTCGAGGGGCGGGTCTGGCGCAAGCCCAGATACAACGGGTCGTGCAGATACTGCTCGTTGTTAGTGCCCGCGTCAAGGTACATGGGCATCAGGTATTGCGGCGGCACACCGGCACAGGCGGTGTAGAGCTGCAGCTTGCCGATGGGGATGCCCGCGCCGTTTGCGCCGAGGTCGCCAAGGCCAAGGATCCGGCCTCCATCGGTGACGCAGATGAATCGAACGTCCTCCTGCGGCCAGTTCTTCAAGATTTCTTTCACCTTGCCGCGGCGTGCGATCGAGAGATACATGCCCCGCGCCTGGCGGTAGATATGGCCGAACTTCAGGCATGCCTCGCCGATGGTCGGGTCGTATACGATCGGGAGAAATCGGACCGGGTCCGACATGACGGTTCGATAGAACAGGGTTTCGTTATGGTCGAGCAGATTGATGAGATAGATGTAGCGATCGAGGTCCGTGTTCTTCTGCCCGAGTTGCATCGTCACGCGCTGCAACTGCAGATCTTCGGTTTCCGTTACGTCGGGTACGAGGCCAACCAGGCCGTTCGCCTGCTTTTCGGCCTCGGTAAATGCGGTCGATTTGTTGAGCGATGGATCCTGGAGTAATTCAATGCCATGCTTGGCTGTCGTTGTCATGTTGATTACCTTCCTTTCGTTTTTTCACTTGCCAGCCGCGACATACGAATTGACCATCTTGGCCGGATCGACGACGCGGTCAAATTCTTCCCCCGTCACGAAACCGAGCTTGAGCGCGGCAGCCTTTAGGGTAAGGTCGTGGTCCATGGCGTAGTGCGCAATCTGCGACGCCTTGTCGTAGCCAATCACCGGCGCGAGCGCGGTCACCAGCATCAGAGAGCGGTCTACATACTCCTTGATCTTCTTCTCATTCGGCTTGGTCCCGTCAACCAGGAACTTGCGGAAGTTGGTGCAGCCGTCGCTCATGATCGTAATGGAGTGGGCAATATTGAAGATCATCAGAGGCTTGTAGACGTTCATCTCCAGGTAGCCGCCGGCGCCGCCGAAACCCACTGCCACGTCGTTCGCCATCACTTGGACGGCGATCATGGTGAGGGCTTCAGCCTGGGTCGGATTCACCTTCCCCGGCATGATCGAGGAGCCGGGTTCGTTCTCCGGAATATCGAGTTCGGCGAAGCCCGCGCGCGGGCCGCAGGACATCAGCCGGATGTCGTTGGCGATCTTGTAGAGCGAAACTGCTAGCGTGCGCAACGTTCCAGAGAGTTGCACCAGTGCATCGTGGGCGCCTTGCACCGTGAACTTATTCGGGGCGCTGACGAACGGCAGGCCCGTGAGCGCGGCGATTTCGGCGGCAGCGGCCTCGCCGAAGCCGGGCGCCGCGTTGATGCCGGTGCCCACCGCCGTGCCCCCCAACGCGAGACGGTATACGCCTGCGAGCGTGTCTTCCAGCCGGTCGAGATCGTCCGCGAGCATGCCCGCATAGCCCGACCATTCCTGCCCCAGCGTGATGGGCGTGGCGTCCTGCATGTGGGTGCGGCCGATCTTGACGATGGCCTTCCATTGTTCAGCCTTCGCCGCGATGGCATCGTGCAGCGCCCGCACCGCCGGCATCAGCCGCTGCTTCAGATTGACCGCCGCCGCGATGTTCATGGCGGAGGGAAAGGAGTCATTGGACGACTGGGACATGTTGACATGGTCGTTGGGATGAACCGGCGTCTTGCTCCCAAGCGGCGTGCCGGCGAGCTGGCAGCAGCGGTTGGAGACGACCTCATTCACGTTCATATTGAACTGCGTGCCGCTGCCCGTCATCCACACGTGCAAGGGGAACATATCGCCATGCCGGCCGGCGAGGATTTCGTCACAGACTTGAACGATCAGGCCGTGGCGCTCACCGTCGAGCCGCTGGCCGGCGTGGTTGGCATTGGCCGCGGCTTTCTTCAGGATGGCGTAAGCGGCGATCATCTCGCGCGGGATCAGGTCCGTGCCAATGCTGAAGTGCTCCAGCGAGCGCTGGGTCTGGGCGCCCCAGAGCTTGTCGGCCGGGACTTCAACTTGGCCGAGGGAGTCTGTTTCCGTGCGCGTGTTTGTATTGGCCACAGGTAATTCATGCTCCTACAACCGGCGTCCGGCGCGGCGCAATATTCGCAAGTACGGACTCGTCGATGTTCAAGTGCGCCCGGACCAACTCGTGGGGCGTGAAGGCCAACCACTGCGCGAGTGGCACGTCCTCGAATTTCGGGCTACGGAACATTTCGAGGAAGCGCAAGGTCTCCGTACCCAGATTTTCCACGTAATGCGGCATCGCCCGCGGCACGTAACCGACGTCGCCGGCTTGGTAGTTAAAGGTTTGCCCGTTGCCGCTGGAGGCGAGCACCGTCAGGCGCGCCTGGCCCGCAATGTAATACTGCCACTCGTCCGCGTTGGGGTGCCAGTGCAACTCGCGCATCCCGCCCGGTTCCACTTCGACCAGAGCAGCCGCGATCATGGCGGCCACAGGGAACACGGTGGAGTCCATGATGCGGACCTGGCCGTACTCGGTGCGGATCGGCTCCATGGTAATCATGCGGTGGGTGAAGGTCTGCGGCACCGGCCCGAGGCCGGCGATGCGATCCTGGCCTCTCTGGGCGTGTGGGCCAACCAGTCGGTAAGCAGGAACGTCTCATCCTCGCTGAAATTGCCGTTGTCGAAGACCAGCAGGAACTCGCACCCATCCTCCGCGAGACCCTGGATCGAGTGGGGAATACCGGCGGGGAAATTCCACCCTTCGCCCTCTCCCACGTCGTCCTGATAGGTGCGGAGATTCTGATCTACGGCGGTGACCCGCGCGCGGCCCTTGAGCATGAAGGCCCACTCGGCTTCCTTGTGCCAATGCATCTCCCGGATGGCGCCAGCTTTGAGCCGCATATTGACGCCGGCAATCGTGGTGGAGATGGGCAGCTCACGGACGGTCGTCTGCCGCGCCCAGCCGCCTTCCTGCAAGCGATTGTGGCTGTCGGCGAAGGACCATCTCAGGCTGGGCAGGGTACCGTGGTCCGTACGCGGCGGTGCAACTCTGTCGGGATTCTCGGCTTCCCGCGCGGGATTCGTGGGGCCGATAATCGTGGCTCCCTGGCTTCCGCGGATAGGCCGGGGCGCGTCGTGGGAACTGGCCGGCGGGCTGCCTGGAGCCATGGACAATCCTCCGTTTCCGGCTATCAGTGTATCTCAAAACCGGCTCCGTCGGAGCGTTACACTTCGAGGCCTTGGCCAGGAAGCAGCCGGCCCGCGTGCATAGGGGGCGAACTAGCGAGGCTTCGTTTCTTCCCCCGATGTTCGGGGCGGTCACACGCCCGTTCGCCCTCAGTTTTCGCGACCACGGCCTAACAACTCCGCCCTAGCGGCCTGACAATCGCACAACATTGCCATGCCACGCTTTTGGAGAAACCTGCCATAGCGGATCTCGCCGCGAGCGAATGCTTGGTCGTGCACATCCCTTGGCGTTTGGGCATCGTTCTGTTGCCCCCGGGGAAGTCATGCGAACAACGCGGCGAAATCGCGCGCGGACACTATCTGCGTGCCTTTGTGGCGGCCGAGTGCCAGCAGCCCGCTCTTGTCGCCTGTGACCAGATAATCGGCCTTGCCCGCTTCGGACAGGGCCAGAAGAAAATCGTCCGTGGGATCGGGAGAGCGCTCCACGAGCGGCAGCGGGTCGACGTCCTCGGCGAGCTTCTTGACCTGGTTGACCAGGCGGCCGGCCTTGTGTGGCTTGACGAGTTCAGCCACATGTGGCTTTTGCAGCGTGGCCCGCAGCTACGTCGACATGTGCGGTGCAGGTCAGGAGCGTAAATCTTCCGTCCAGCCAGGCGTCGATGATAGCGGCGGGCTTGCCGGCCGGGGCGATCAGGGCGGACACGATGATATTGGTATCGAGGACCACGCGCATCAGGCTTTGTTGGCCTTCCCTTTGGCGAGACGTTCCGCGCGGACCTCGCTGACGGCTTCATCGACGATGCGCTGGATTTCATCGGGTTCGGCATCGGCGTTGCGCGCCCTGATGTCCTGAATGGTGCACTGAAGCACGCTCCGGCGGACGGCTTCCTCGATGAACTTCGAGAGATCGCCCTTCTTCATGCCATGGGCACCCAGGAACGTGCGCAGGGTCAGATCGGTGTCCTTCGAAACCTTGATGCTCCAGCGGACGGATTCTTCTTTCATTTTCACCCACCTATACGCTCAAATTGATAAACACTCAAACGTCTATGCGCCTATTATATGCCGGAATTCGACCTAGCGCCTACGTTGGGCCAAGCCTGTCCCACTAGGCGTCTACTAGGCGCCCTGCATAAGCTGGGAGGATCTCGGGCGGGTGAGTGCAAGAAGCGATGGATGGTAGGTGAAAGTCAGACGCCCCAGCAGTAGTCTTCGACGGCTTTCTCGATGGAATCGTCCTGCTCGGTGAGGCGCATGAGTTCGAGGCGAATGGCGTCCACCAGGGCGTTCCAGCTTGCGACGATCACGTTGTCGGAAACGCCCACCGTAGACCAGCTCTTGCGGTGATCCGACCATTCGATGAGCACGCGCACTTTGGCGGCAGTGCCCTTGCGCGGCTCGAGCACGCGCACCTTGTAGTCGGTCAGACGCACGTCGGCTATTTGCGGATAGACGGTCGACAGACACTTGCGCAGGCAGACGTGCAGGGCGTGGAAGGGGCCGTTGCCGGTGGCGGTGGCGGAGTGCACGCCATCCTGCGTGCGCACGGTGATATCGGCCGTGGAGCGGGAGTCGCCGGTGGCGGTGGCTTTGGTCGACACCTCGTAACCTTCCACTTCGAAGAAATGCATGCCGGGATTGAGCGCCTCGCGCACCAGCAGTTCGAAGGTGCCCTCGGCGGCTTCCAGTTCGCAGCCCTCGTATTCCATCTGCTTGATGCGCTCAAGCAATTCGCGGCGGGCGTCTTCGTCGAGCCGGCCGGCCAAGCCATGCTGCTTCAGCTTATATAAGATGTTGCCGCGGCCAGACAGATCGCTGATCAGAAC
>JBEKTJ010000211.1:0-11281 GCA_049516155.1 Bryobacteraceae bacterium | reverse complement strand
CCGAGCGGGATCGGGGGAACGCCACCCCCGGTCCTGCTACTAGAATACTCCAAAAGCATACTCTTCCGGAAATTTTTTTTCACCGCGCGCGGGTGTATAAAGGTAGCTCTATGCGCGCTCTCTTCATACTCCTGCTGGCGCCTTTCCCACTCTCCGCCCAGCAACACGTGCCGCCCAAACGCTCCTCCCAAATCCAGGACGGCTTCGGCATCAATTCCGACCTACCGCGCGACCCGTATCTGCCATGGGACCGCCATTGGTGGACCCGCATGTTCGACGCCGGCGTAAGCTGGATCCGCATCGGCCAGTACGAAAACACTTCCGATTACACCAGTTGGGATTGGATCGAGCAGAAGCGCGGCGTCCTTGCAATTCCCCCCGGCCTGGACGGCTACGTCGATTCGCTGGTGGATAACGGGGTGAAAGTTCAAGTGCAGTTGATGTACGGAAATCCCATATACACGTCGCCCGCCGGGGACCCGCCCGACGCGATGGCGCCCGCATCCAATGGCTTCCACAATCCCGACCGCAGTCTCTATTCCGTCTACTGGCCTCCCAAGACGCCCGCACAGATCGCGGCATTCGTTAAGTACGTGCAGTTTGTGGTGGGACACTTCCGCGGCCGCATCCGCTATTACGCCTTGTGGAACGAGCAAGATATCGATTACTGGAATCCGGCGCCCAATCCGGAAGACTACGGCCGCTTGCTGAAAGCTTTCATCCCCGCCGTGCATGCCGCCGATCCGCAGGCCAAAGTAATCTACGGCGGCCAGGCCGAGCCTACCCGCGATTTCGCGCGGCGCGCGCTGGATGTGTGCGATTGCGCGGCGGGCATTGACGTGTTTGCCTACCACACCTACCCGGGTTACGGCCAAAACCTGAATCCCGAGTCGATGGACTATGGCGCTTACGGCGACGAGTCGCCCGCTAAGCTGCGCGAACTGGTGCGCGCCTATCCCGGCATCCGGCAAGACATTCCGTTCTGGGACGACGAATTCAATTCCATCCCGTCCTGGGCCGGTTCGGATGAGTCCGTGCAATCGAAATACATCCCGCGGGGCATGATTTATAACTGGGCGCAAGGCGTGCGTACTTTCGTGTGGCTGCTCACCGCCGGCACGGACGGCAACGAATATGACGATTTCGGCTTTATTCACGGGCTGCGGCATCTGCCTGACGACTTTACGCCGCGGCCCGTCTTCTACGCGTACCAAAATACCAACGCGCTGTTTGCGGATACGCGTCCCGACGCGTCCATCAAGATCGCGGCGCCGGATCTTCCCGCGCTGCACAACAATTCACAGCCGTTTCTGTCCTACGGTTTTCGCAGCCGGACGGGCAAGCCGATCGTGGCTTACTGGCTGGCCGCGCACAGTGTGCCGGGCGGCGCTTTCCCGCCGCTGCATGCGGATCTGACCATCGCCAACACCGGGATCCGCCATCCGGTGCTGATCGACGTAGTGTCCGGCGCGATCGAGCCGATCGCCAAGCCGGAGGCGGGCGATGTGTTTCCGAACCTGCCCATACGCGACAGCGTGATGGCCATCGCGGATGAAAACTACTTCGATTGGCCGGTGCTGCCCGAGGCGCCCAGCTCATTGACCGCGGCGCGGGAGGGCAATTCCGTGCGGCTGCGATGGCAGACACACGGGGGCGATCCGGCGAAAGCCATCGTGGAGCGGCGCGCCGGCGACACGGGAGCATGGATCCGCATCGCCACACAAGCGACCGCTAGCTCGGAATATGTAGACGCCAACGTTCCACGAGGCGTGGTGTGCTATCGCGTGCGAGCGGCTAATAGCAACGGGGAATCGGCGTATTCGAACGTAGCGCGCGTGCAGCCGTAGGCGCTTTTAGCCGGCCAGCTCGATCTCGATCTTCTTGGCCCCGGCATCCAGCTTGACAATCCGGAAGCTGCGAATCTGCCCCGCCCGCGTCGGCTCGCGTTTGCCGGCCCGCGGCCCCGCACCCGCGCCGCTGCCTTTCCACTTCGCCGACAACATCGAAGACAGCGAACCGACGTCGGCCCCGGACTTGGCCGCCTGCTCCTCCCCCGTACCCGCCTCCGCGCCGCCGGCTTTGCAGGGCACCTGGATACCCTCCCCGAGTTCCACCCTGGCGCGCCCGCCCGAAACGTCCGCGATGCGGCCAGTGACCACGTCGCCTTCCTTGTGCTCGGCGATGTATTCGTCGATGCTAGTGGGCTGAAGCTGCTTCATGCCCAGCCGGATGCGGCGGCGTTCGGTGTCCACTTCCAGAATCTGCGCGCGCACCACCTGGCCCGCCCGCAGCACGTCCTGGGGATGGTTGATGCGCTTCTCCGCCGTAATATCGCCCACGTGGATCATGCCTTCCACGCCCTCCGCAATCTGCACAAAAGCGCCGAATTTCGTCAGGCTGACCACCGGTCCCTCAACCACTCCGCCCACCGGATACTTCTGTTGCACATCGGCCCAAGGGTCTCCCAGCGCCTGCTTCAATCCCAGAGCGATGCGCCGCTCGCCGATGCCGACGTGCAGCACCACGGCTTCGACCGCGTCGCCCGGCTTCACCACATCGCTAGGCTTGCGAGCTTTTTTCGACCATGACATCTCCGAAAGGTGGATCAGACCTTCCACCCCCGGCTCCAGTTCCACGAAGGCGCCGAAGTCCGTCACCCGCGTGACGGTACCACGCACCCGGTCGCCGGTCTTGTACTTTTCGCCAACCTGTTCCCAAGGGTGCGGCAGAAGCTGCTTCAGGCCCAGCCCGATGCGCCGCTTGGCCGGGTCCACTTTCAGAATCTTGACGTCCAGTTCCTGTCCCACCGTGAGCGCGTCGGACGGCTTGTTGATGTGGCCCCAGGCAATGTCGGCCACGTGCAGCAGCCCATCCACGCCGCCGATATCCACGAAGGCGCCGTACTCGGTCAGGCTGCGCACCGTGCCGTGCATCACCGCGCCTTCCTGCAGATCCGTGAACAGCTTCGCCCGGTTGCGCGCTTCTTCCTCTTCCAGCACCACCCGCCGGTCCACCACTACGTCTTCATCGGCCACATCCAGTTTGATGATCCGGCAAGTGATCTCCTGGCCCACCAGCTTTTCCATTTCGGGAACGTCTTTGGCGCCCGAACGCGACGCCGGCATGAACGCGCGCACCCCCACATCCACGCTCACGCCGCCCTTCACCACGCCCGTAACCACGCCCGCGATGGCACGCTTTTCGGCGAATGCGGCTTCCAGCGAAGACCAGTCCTTGGGCCGTTCCACGCGCACTTTGGACAGCTCGTAATAGCCCTCTTCGTTGCGCCCCTTGATGGACACCGGGAACTGGTCGCCTACCTTTACGCTCAGCTTGCCGGCCGGATCTTTGAAGTCAGCCAGAGGCATGACGCCTTCGATCTTCTGGCCGATATCGATCACAACCTGTTCCGGTGACACGGCTACGACCGTGCCTGTCAGACCCTGCCCGCCGGCTTCGGGTTTATGGGTGTGGGATTGTTCGTATTGAGACAGGATGTCCGCGAAGTTTTCGCCGCGTTCGGACATGCTTGGGGTTTCATCCTGTTCCAGCGTGGTGTTGTTGGGCATGAGACTACGTTGTTATTGTGGCATAATCCGGTCTGGGAGCGCATCGTGGCTCAGCATGCACAGTGGCGGCGCGCCGCACATTGGATTCAATTGGAAGATGTCGTATGGCTGCTGCTCTTCGCCGGCATGGCGGTGCTCAGCCCGCACGGCGACGTCTATGAGATCGCTCCGCTCACCGCGCTTTGCGCCTTGCAGATTCTCGAGCCCAAGCTCGAATTCGTGGGCGCCACCCGCGGCAAGGTGCTTTGGATCGTCCTGAAACTGTTGTTCTGCTATGCCTTGATCGGGTTCACCTTTGGAGTCAGCAGCAGCTATTACTGGCTGTTGCTGCTGCCGGTGATCTCGGCTGGAACCTCGCTGGGGTTAATCGGCACGCTGGTCTTCATCGTGATGGCGTCCGGAGCATATCTGTCTTTTCTCGGATTTCTCGATCCCAAGAAGTGGGTCATCGAGCTGCAGGAGAAGCGCGATATCGCTCTGCGCGTGATTTTGCTTGCGGTGGCCGGCAACCTGACCACCACACTGGCCCAAGCGTTGCGCCAGCAGTTCGCCAAGACGAAAGCCGTGGCGGACCAGCTTGCCGAAGCGAATCGCCACCTGCAGCAGGCTGAAGAAGCGGTACGCCGGTCGGACCGGTTGGCCGCCTTAGGCCAGCTTGCGGCGGGCCTGGCTCACGAGTTGCGCAATCCACTGGGCACGATCCGCGCCTCGGCTGAAATGCTCACCCGCAGCGTGGCCGCGGAGAACGAAGTGGCGCGCGAAGTGGCCGGGTTCATCTCAGAAGAGGTGGATCGCACCAATTCGCTGGTAACGCGCTTCCTGGATTTCGTGCGGCCGCTCGAATTGCGGCCGGCCCCGGCAGACTTGGCCCAGGTGCTGGACCGCTCCGTCGCCATGGTGGAGCGCGAAGCAGCCGCGCGCGAGGTGACCGTTTACAAAAACTACTCGCCGGATATCCCGCCGTTTCCGCTGGACGCGGAACTGATGGAGCGGGTCTTCTACAACCTGCTGGCCAACGCTGCGCAAGCCACCGCTCCCGGCGGCGCGGTGACCGTGAAGACGCGCCCGGCGGGCGATAACGCCGAGATTTCGATCATCGACCGAGGCGAGGGCATCGATCCGAAACTGATAAACACCATCTTCAATCCTTTTTTCACGACCAAGTCCGACGGTGTAGGTCTGGGGTTGGCCATCTGCTCCAAAATTGTGGACCAGCATGGCGGCAAAATCGAAGTCGAGAGCGAACTGGGCAAGGGCAGCGTGTTCCGCGTCTGTTTGCCCTTGGCGGCGGAGGCCGTATCCGGATCGAAACCGAGAGATTGAGCCTCTGCCCCTGGGAGGTGGACGACTGGTTGCAATTCCGCGCCATCGCCGCCGACCCGGACGTGATGCGCTACATCGGCGATGGCAAGCCGTGGCCCGCCGAACGCGCGCGGCAATTCGTGGAGCGCCAGATTACCCTCTTTGACGAGCGCGCATTCTGCCTGTGGAAGCTGCTATTCAAAGACGGCGGGTTCATCGGATTCTGTGGACTACAGCCCTTGCCTGAGACATGTGAGGAGATCGAGATCGGCTGGTGGCTGGCGCGCTCCTGGTGGGGCCGCGGCCTGGCCACCGAAGCGGCGCGGGCGGCCCTACGCGATGGCTTCGAGCGCGCCGGCCTCGCACGCATCGTGGCTATAGCACAACCAGCCAATGCGGCGTCGATCGGCGTGATGCGAAAGCTGGGGATGCGCTTTGAGCGGACCACACTATCGCATGGAATACAGGTCGCGCTTTATGCGGCTTTCCGCCCATAGTCTATCTGCGATGCCGCAGCTCCCGTGTCAGACCCGCGCCGATGACATTTCTCTTACGGCGGCCACTCCCCGGCCCGCTCCACCAACCATCTCAACTAGCTGGTCCAGCACGCCCTTCATCGCTTCGGACTGGGCCGTGAGTTCCTCGGCCGCCGACGCCCCCTCTTCCGCGCTGGCCGCCGAATTCTGCGTGACCTGTTCCATCCGGGTAACCGCCTTGGCCACCGCTTCGATGCCGCGCATCTGCTCCTGGCTGCCGAGGCTTACTTCTTCCACCAGCTTCTTGACCTTCGCCGATTCCTCGCTAATGGTGAGGATCGCCGCAGCCACCTGATCCACCTTCAGCTTGCCGTCCTTGGATTTAGCGACAGACTCATCGATTAAGTCCGCCGTATCGCGGGCCGCCTGTGCGCACCGCTGGGCCAGGTTGCGCACCTCGTCGGCTACCACCGCAAAACCCTGGCCCGACTCTCCGGCCCTCGCCGCCTCTACCGCGGCGTTCAGCGCCAGGATGTTGGTCTGGAACGCGATCTCGTCGATGACCTTGATGATCTTTGAAATCTTGCCACCCGATACGTTGATGTCGTTCATCGCGACCACCATTTGTTCCAGCTTGATATTGGTCTCGCCGAACTTCTGCTGCGATTGGCTCACCAGGTCCGCTGCCGATTGGGAATCCTGGGCGTTCTTACGGGACATGGACCTGATTTCTTCGCTGGACGCGGATGTTTCCTCAAGCGAGGCGGCCTGCTCAGTGGCGCCCTGCGCCAACGATCGGCTGGACGACGAAACCTGATCCGCGGCGTTGGCTACCTCTCCGGCGCCGTCGGCGAGGGCCACGGAGATGCCCTGTAGCTTGCGTGTGGTGCTTCGCACCTGAATCATCACCCCTCCGCCAATCGCCAGGCAGAGCCCAATCAGCACGGCGGCATTCACGTCGGATTTCGTTTCCGCGGCTTGCCTCGCCGTTTCAATCGAGCGGGCAGCGGTTTCCGACCGCTCCCCCGCGGTAGCCTGCATTTTTTCCGCAGCGGGGGCGATGCGGTCTTTCAGGAGGCTCTCCGCCAGATCGACCTTCTGAGCGGAAAGAAGGTTCAGCAGCTCGGCATGCGAGGTTTTCCAGGCGGTCTGTGCCTCCAGCAACGTTCCCAACCTGGCGCGTGACTCCCGAGACACGGATTCAACGGAGAGCCTTCGCAGGTAGCCATCCATCGCATGCGAGACTTGCTCAAACTGCCCCTTATAGCGCTCGACTTCTTCCTTCTGGTCGAAGATGGCATGCAGCGCCATCGCCCGCTCCAGCCCTAACATCTCCGACGTCGCCGCTACACAGCTTTCAAAGTCGCGTACCTCGGAGGCCACCGAGAACAGTGAGTTCAGGCCACGCATCACTACCACGGAGTAGGTTATGCCCAGCAGAGTCGAGACGACCAGCACTCCGGAACTGGCGAGTAATTTCTGTCCAATCGTGAAAGGCCGTTGCATGTCAGTTTCCTTCCTTTAGCTTGTACGCAGGATCGCCGGGTGCGACGCCATCGAGCTTAACTACTTTCACCGAGTCGGTGACGTCCGACATACGCATGAATCCAATCGACCCAGGCACGCTCGCAACCAACTGCCGGATCACAATGCCGGAGGCCAATGACTTGGGCATCGCGCCGGTCTCACCGCTGAAATTGGCGTGCACGAAATACTGCTCGAATTCCAGCCCGGACATGCCGCAGACGTAATGCAGGACAACTTCCCTTTCCGGGCCGGAAGAGCGTAGCAGGGCGCTCACCTTCTTGCCGTCGCTCCATTTCCCCTGCTCGCCGAGAAGCATCTTGCGCAACTGGGCCTTGGTGACGTTGTCCACAGGGTTCGCCTTGTTTACGACCACGGCAATATCGGCGTCCGCGGCGGCTGCGGGAAGAACTGCGAGCAGCAAAGCATATATACATTTAGATGCGATCATTTTCGTCTCCCCCTCAGAATGCGAACGCCGCCTGAATCTCGAAATCGTTGCTCCACGGCACGTTGCGCTGCAATAAACGGCCGTATTGGCACTTCAGCTCGGCATAGTCGGCCAGATCGTAGCGCACACCGACCGAGGGCCCCTCAGCGAACCCAACCTGTCCCGGTTGGCCGAAGAAAGGCTCCGTCTTGGGTACGTTCTGGTAGTCATACCGGAAATAGGGACGATAATGCCCAAGTTTGTGGGAGAGTTGCGTATACCCGGTTAAACTGTTCCATTCATGGCCGCCACCCACATAGATGTGCTGTACCATAGCGGCCTCATTAAGAAACTCAAATCCGGGTCGCACGAACACGATGTGAGCGGATGGAATGTGTTCCAAAGTGTCGGGGAAGGGGTTCGGGCGTAAGTGATCCCGATAGAACGAGATGCCGGCCTCGAACCCCTGCAATGCAGGAGGTCTCGCGATGAGCGCAAAGTTCACGGCTTTCAGATTGTTTTCATCGGCGAAATTCTGTTCACTCTCAACTGGGCCGCTCGGGTCGCTTAGCGCCAGGGAGGCACGCCCGTTGGCGATCTCGGCCACCCATTGCAGTCCCAACGGCCCTGAAGGCACCTGGCCGGTGGATGTCATGCCTATGCTGTGTACGGGCAAAATGCCGCCGTCGTCCTCGTCGGTGTACATGATCGGACGGCCGGTCGCCGTTTGAAAATAACGCGCCCGGCCAAAGGCGTTGGAATAGTAGCCGATCGCCGTATTGAATTTGCCAACGCTGACCTTTAGGTAGTCGCTAAACTTGTAAGTCAGCATCATGCGGTCAAGTTCCGCGCTGAACTCATTGGTAAAATCGGACGTGACGAGCAACTCAGCCAGATAGCTCAGGTGCTCGGAGAGCTTCGCCGTCACGAACAGGTCGAAATCGCCAAGCGAAAATGAGTTCGTGCTGCCGTATAAGACTCCATTCGGCAGAACGTTAAACACCGGCCGCCCAAAAGTGATATCGCTAAACCCTTGCATCCGAAACGGGCCCAGCTTGTGAGACGTGCTCTGATCGTCGTCGGCCTGGGCCTCCTCCGGCGGCGCCGGCGGCGCTGGCGGTTCCGCCGGTTGAGCCGCTACCGCCGTATTCGCGACGGCTGCGGGCGATGCTGGGACAGGCGACGCTGGGGCGGTGTCCGAAGCCGCGCGCGATTTGGCGATCTGCTCCTTGAGCTGGTTCAGTTCGTTCTGTAACTCTTCCACCCGTTGGGCCATTCGCTCCATTGCATTCCCGTCGCTCGCGGCCGCGGGTTGCGCCGTCTGGCCTGCCGCCGCACCGCAAAGCGCAAAAACCAACGCTCCGCAAATCGACATTTTCGTAAACTCATAAACCTTATGCTCTTTGCAATACACGTTAAGACTCCTCGCGAATCACAAGACTGTCGCCGCCTTCGGCCACAGGTTGTCACCCTGCAAGTTGTATATCGGGCGGCCCGGCGTTTTGCGATAGTCAAGGAGACTTAAAATGCAGGAACCGCTGGAGTAAACTTCGAATACCCGCTACAGCGCGAAAGGCTGGCTGTGCAGGTGCAGGTTATTGTGTTACTCGGTTAGTTTAGGAGCCGGTGAAGGAAGTCATGGCTGGCTGCATACCGGCTGCATGCCTGCTCCACCAATGCTGCAAGCCGTTGCTTCGCATCGGTGGCGCAACCGGTAATGCATTTCCTAGTTTGTTGCCGCTTCCTTCAGCGATACGGTCAGCCGGATTCCGGACGGATGCGAGTTCGCAACGCCCACCGAACCGCCAAACAGCGACAGAATGCGATAGGCGATGGCCGGGCCTAAGCCCAAGTCGCCGCCGGCTGTGCTGGTACCCGCAATCGCCAGAAGATCGAAGAATTTCGGTATCGCCAAAATGGGAATCGTCGGCCCCCGGCTCTCAATGATAACCTTCCGTGAATCGGGAGCAACCTCCTGCGTCAGCCTGACGGTCTCTCCATCTTCGGAGAATTTGATCGCGGTCTCGAGTAATACATGCAACGCCCTCACCAGCAAGTCCTCATCTCCCACCACCGGATGCGGGTCCGGCGTCGGCGGCGCGACCGTCACGTGGCGCATTCTGGCGAACTCGGCCGTACTCCCCATCGCACGGCTCAACACCGCACTCAAAGAGACCGGGGTGGACCTGAACCGCTCCCGGTTCACGTCAATTTCCGTCAGCAGCAGAGCATCGTCTACGATCGCCAGTATTCTTCCCCGAGAGCGTTCAAAAAGCCCCCGCAATTCGCCGTTTTTCTCCGTAACCGGCAATCTTTCCAAAATGATCCCGCCCACGCCGAGAAGCCCGTGCAGCGGCGTCCGGATCTCGTGCGCGATCAGCCGCAGGAACTCGTTCTTCGACTGATCGAGCAGGGTCAGCCGCCCGTTTGCTTGGGCTAGTTCACCGGTGCGCGCGGCGACAGTCTCCTCCAAATGCTCATTCTGCGTTTTCAACGCCCACTGCAGACAGTGCAATTTAAGGTGCGTTTCGACGCGCGCCAGAACCTCTTCGAATTGGAAGGGTTTCGAGATGTAATCCACCGCGCCGGCCTGGAAGGCTTTCATCTTATCCTCGATCTCGCTCATGGCGCTGAGGAAAATCACAGGGATGCCTAAGCCCTGTTCAGTGGATCTGAGGCGTTCGCATACCTCGTAGCCGTCCATCTCCGGCATGTTGATATCCAGCAGCATCAGGTCAGGCGGATTGCGCGCCGCGGCCGCCAGCGCCAGCCTGCCTCGGGGAAAAGAATGCACTTCGTGCCCTTGCCGCCGCAACATGTCTTCCAGCAGCCGGAGGTTTGCGGGGTTATCGTCGACGACCATGATGTCGCCGCGATTAGGCGGTGACTGGTCCGTGACCGGCGCGGCATTCTTCAAGCAATCCCGTAAGGGCATCGTACTCGTACTTATCGGCCAGCACCTGCAGAGCGTGCGCCGAGTCGGCTTCTCCCGCCGCGCGTACCTCGGCGATCAGCTTATCCAAGAGCTTTTTGTCGCCGCTCGTCGTCGCATTCAGAATTTCTTCCAGCATTTCCCGCGGCAGTTGCCCGAGCTTATCCGCGCTCAGCGCCGCTGCGCCCACCACAGCCGGCCCTTCCGCTCCGTTGGTTTCCTCGTAGTCGTAGGGAATGTTCAGAAGGGCGCCCATCTTCTCCAACAGCGCCTCCTCGCGCAGGGGCTTGGTCAGGAATTCGTCGGTCCCGCATGCCGATGCGGCGCGCCGCTCGTCGTCCAACGCGCTGGCCGTCAGCGTCACGATCACCGTTTCCTTCCCCCGGGGATCCGCCTTGATTCTGCGTGTCGCCTCTAAACCATCCATCACCGGCATATGTACGTCCATCAGGATCAAGCGCGGGTTCCATTCCTCCCAGGTCCGGATGGCAGCCTCTCCGTTATTCGCGCTTTGCACGGAAAATCCGATGGCCGTCAACAGTTTGATCAGCCAGTCCCGGTTATCAAGCTGATCGTCGACCACCAGTATCCTCTGCGCTTTCGTGCCAGCGCGTATGCCGATGACGCGGCGGGGAGCGCTCCGCCTTACCATTACGCCGGACTCGCCACGTTCAATCGGGATATTCAAATGGAATGTGGAACCCTCGCCGGGCCTGCTGGCGACCGTCAGATCGCCTCCCATCAAGCGTGCGAATTGGCGGCTGATGGCCAGCCCCAGACCCGTTCCTTCCTGGGTGTTCAGACCGCGCTTGGCTTGGCTGAACGGCTCGAACAACTTCTCCAGTTCCGCATCCGTGATGCCCGAACCGCTGTCTTCCACGCAGACCGACAACCATAGCTGGTTCGCGCTTCTTTCCTCCAAAGTAACGTGCAGCTTGATGTGGCCGCGCCTGGTGAACTTGATCGCGTTTCCGAGCAGATTGATCAGCGCCTGGCGTAGCTTGCGCTCGTCCGCCGAGACGTAACGCACGGATTCCCCATCTACCGC
>JBEKTJ010000210.1:0-11289 GCA_049516155.1 Bryobacteraceae bacterium | reverse complement strand
GGTCGCCAGTTGACAAGTGAGGAGGCGGCTCTTCTGAGCGCTTTTGATATTGCTATGAAGGCAGAATGCGAGAAAGCTGGGATCACCGTTGCAGAGTACCGCCGGCATTGCGGCCAGGCCACACAACCTAAAACATCGGGGCCGGACGCCATCGCGTTGGTCGATAAACGCTTGCGCGCCCACAGACTGGACTGAGAGATTAAGGAGGCAGCGATCATGACAAAAGCACTAACGCAAGTCTCAAGGCGTTTGGTATGGTGGGCCATTTTGGGCTGCGTCCTCGGTCAGGGGGCACATGCACAGTGGCCAATGAACACGTTCCCACCGCCCTCGCCAGGTGCCAGTTCCTGCTCGGCCACGGGCGCCAATTGGCTCATCTGCACGATTTCCGGCGGCACGCTGACGCTCGGCGCGGCGGCCGGGCAAGCCTCTCATCAGGTGATCGGCACGTGCGGAACAGCCACGTCGTTCGCGCCGTGCACTTTAACGAGCGCGGAGTTGCCGTTGTCCTCCCTGGGGACCGTCACGGGCGGCACGTGGAACGGGACTGCAATCGCGCGTGCGTACGGCGGGCTAAACTCCACTACTGCCGGAACTGGTATTCTGCGGGACGGAACCACCCCTACCGCTTCAGAGATCAGTGGCGACTGCACCACCTCCGGCAGCAACGCGATTACCTGCACCAAGACCAACGGCACCAACTTCGCGCCCTCAGCCACCACCGACACGACCAATGCCGCAAACATCGCCACTGGCACGTTGGGGACGGGCCGTCTGCCGAACTCGACGGGCTACGCCGTGATTGCCGGAAACGGAGGGGCATCCACGGTCACCAGCGGCGCGACGGTTTACTACGGGGCGGGAGTTGCGACAAGCTCCGGTACCGAGATCACGCGGTCAACGGTTATGCCCTTCGCCTGTACTTTACGCGGCTTCATTTTGATCACTACGACTACGCAGTCGGCTGGGGGCGGGTCTACCAGCCTGGTGGCGACCGTGCGGGTGGCGCTGGCCTCCCCGTCGAGCGGCCCGGTCATCAACGTTTCGGCCGGCGCGGCGGCGGGACCGTACAGCGACAGCACTGATACGGCAACGGTCGCTGCCGGCCAGGCAGTCGATATTCAGATAACCAATAACGGCTCCGGCACCAGCGCAGGCATCGGCGGCTGGAGTATCGGATGCGTGCCGAACTGATGGACGTGCCGGCCCGCCGGGACTGGGCACAGCACTGGCGGTTGCGGCGGCGCAGTATTGCGTTCGTGGCTGGACAGCCGTGAAACTGAAGCGGGCCGCCGCCACCGCGATAGCTACCGATATTAGTACTTATCAGGTAAGCCTAAGAAAAGGAACGGCATTACCCGCGCACGACTTGAGTGTGGACAAGCACCGAGGGCATCGGGCAGACTGCGCCTTTCTGGCTTTCACCGAAGTGCCGGTAACCGGGCTTCTGCCGCGGCCCTTCGCGGACATTCCCAGAAGAGCATTGCGAGAACGGAAGAGCCAGCTCAGTCGTCGTTTGCCCGGCCGCGCAGTTTCTTGGAGGAGGATCGTCGCGATTTTGCCGTGAGCCGACGGATCTTGGAGCCGAGCGTGGGCCGACTTGGGCGGCGGGTTTTCGGGGCGACTTGCGCGCGGGCGATCAGTTCGTTCAGTCGCGCCCGAGCTTCGGCTCGATTGGCCTCCTGCGTCCGGTGCACGCGGGACGTGATGATCAACACACCGTCTTGCGTGGCGCGATTGCCGGCTAATGCGAGGAGGCGCCGGCGTACATCCGGTGGGAAGCGAGCGAGATTGGCATACATCGAAGCGCAGTTGCACGGCAGTGGACACTTTGTTTAAGTTCTGGCCGCCAGGACCGGAAGCGCGAACGAAGGTCATTGTAAGTTCGGAATCTGGAATGAATATGCGCAAAATGCTACTTCCAGAATAGCCCGTAATGGGGTGGCAGCACGCGAAGAGAATAGTGGCGAGCGGCCTGGAAGGCGGCCCGCGCAGAACGACAAGGCGCAGACTGATTCGCGACCCGACGAATCGACTCCTGCGCTTGCTGAGCAAGTCACAGTGCCCGTGTCACGGAAGCAATCCTTCGCGGCGACTGCATCCAGCCCCATTCTCCGAGCGGTGCGTGATCCGAGCGGAGCAGTCGGCCCGGGCGCTCCATTCAACGATATGGCGACTAGACGGCCAGATGGATTGCCGAGCAGTGCTGTACTTGCGGCGAGGTGCACCACAAAGGTGGCAGCGTCTATGCGTGAGTTCGGCTGGACCCGCGCCGCCAACCGCGAAAGGATCAGCGCCACCGCCTGGCGGCGCGCGCGCCTGGCGCACTTTTTCCCGCCCCCCCGTTTGGCGTGCCAAAAAGTGCCGACCGCGCAGATCTCCGAAAGCTGGATCTAGTCGCTTAATGCGATTCATTTCACGTCTTCGACCTTTTCGCGGGCTTCGTCGTACCTGCTGAACTTCTTCGCCACAGACTTCAGCGTGGGATAGAACTGTACGAAGGTATGCTCGACCGCAGCGTGCTGGTCATGGCAGGACCAGCATTCGTTGCCCTTCGGCATGGCCTCGGCTGTTTTAGCATCCGGGTCAAAGCCGTAGTAGGACCATTTGTCGGGACTTTGGCTGGCATCTTTGACTTCGACGGCTAGGCCCGTCAGATCGGTTTGAAAGTGCCCTCTCTTGTTGATCGAACCCTTGCTCTCGGCGTTTCGCTCATCGATTACAAACATCGACTGTTCCGGCCACTTGCCGCTCTTGAGAAAGTCCTCATAGGCCCAGCGCTGCACGAAGACGTTGGTGAACAACTCGTGGCCGCCGGGATCGGGACTGTAGTTCATGCCATAACCCGCTGAGAGAAACTCCCAATCGCGATAATCCTCCGGACGCAGCAGATTGCCCTTCGCGTCGTACTGCGGCTTGGGCGCGTTCTCTTCCGGCGCTGCGACCAGCAGTACCAAGCAGAAAGCGAAGGACACGGCAAAGCCAAGAACAAGTTTCATTACCCGTCTCCCTTTCATTTGTATGTACCTCTCATGTGTGTTTCACTCCGGCTGAAGGACAAGCGCATCAATACCACGTCGCAGATCCTTCGATCCGGGCGTTTGGGATGAACACCGTGGATCTTCCGCGCGCCGGGGTCTCAATCCGAAAAGGCGTTGACTACCGCCGCCAGGCCCCATCTTCTCGGAGAGCCTGTCTTCTCCCGTCAACCTATCGCTCGTCCCATTGCCGAACCGGCATGACCAGAAACAGATCGGTGCGGTCCGGCAGATGCGTCACGTAGGGCATCCCGTTCGACGCGTCGCGATTGAGTCCCTGGAACTCGTCCTGATGCGGACCTACTATCATCAGGTGCGGACCGACATGGAACTCGTGGTCGGCGGGAGCGCCTTTCTCCGCCTTTACCCAGGCGCCGGCGTACATATACGCAATACCGATGCGCTCGATGCGCGGCGTGCGCCCGGCGCGGCTGTCTTGAATCCACCGCAGGAAGGCGGTGTCGAAGCACGCCGGCTCATCGTGTGGAAAGCCGGGATCGCCCGGGAGGCAGGTCCATCGGGTCGAGCCCTTGCGAAGAACGCGGTATTCGCCACCGCGCGTCGACGACCAATCCAGCAGCGTTGCGTCTGTGGTAACGAACGCCGGACCGGCGCGCAACGCATCCGCGATTTTCTCGGCGTCGGTAACGGGCATGCGCGGTTCCGCAGTTTGAGCGAAGGCGGCGGTTACCGCGAAGAGTACCATCGTGATCAGCTTCATCTCAACCTCCTCTTGCGTCAGTGGGTGTTTTGGTTTTAGTAGCACGGCGAGCGATGGACAAGCCTTGTGTTTGAGTGATTTCGCGCCGCGTTGAGCTGCGCGCTTCGAGGCGCGGCAGCTCTTGCAGGGCAGCACACAGCATCTCTTCGAACTCTGCGATCCCGAGATGCAGAATCCGTGAGCAACGCCCGGCGGCTATTCCAAGGAGAACGCGCAATACAAAACAGTCGCGAGAGATCGGGGCAAGAAGAAACAGCCGTCGAACTCCACGCGGGAGTCGCGAGACCGATGTCCCCGATTGACCTTGAAAATTAGCACGACGCTCAATCGCGGACTTCACGGTTTCAACGAGGAGAGCGTCATCGACACGGCAGCCGCATTCCAAAGCGGCGATTCCCTCCATGACCGCATACTCCGCGGCCTCATCGCTGCCCGTGAGTAATAGGGCTGCGCGAAAAGATTCGTCGAGCGCTTTCGATGCTTCGATTCGTGCCATCATTCCCTGAAAGTCTCTCCGTTAGCGCGGCGGGTGCGGGATCTCGCCTGTGTTACGGCACCCATGCGCAGCAATTATAGGTATTGAGGTTCGTATCCTTCGGCTGGCCGTTCACGATCTGGTTTCCCTCGTGCAAGGCCACGCGCAAACCCCATAACGCGGCACCCTCGACCTGGTGTCCTTAAGCCTTATCCACCTGAACAGAAACAGTGACGAGGCGGTTTTCATGGGCTTGAACTGTCGAACCTCGTCCCGAGTTTAAAACTTTTGAAGCGCCGATTAGCAAAATGAAAATTAGCTTTTATGAACGACCTCGATATCGTGGCCGTCAGGATCGAGCACCCATGTCGCATAATAGCCAGGGTGGTATTCGGGCCGAGCTTGAGGCGCTTCCTTGCTCTTGCCTCCGGCGTCCAAAGCCGCTTTGTAGAATGCATCTACCTCAGCATGGTCTTTCGCTACAAATCCAACATGCACCGCTTGGGGATCGGGCTCTCCTTCTTTGAGCCAGAAAAACGCTCTTTTGCTGTTACCAAAGCCCTTCAAATCGGGGTGTCCGTCGTGGCCTTCGTAATCTGTAAAGTTTGTGATCCCAAGTGGCTTCAGGGCCCTGGCATAAAAAGCGACCGAACGCTCGAAATCACTGACTGTGAGAATAATGTGGTCTATCATTGTTTGCCTTCTTTGTTTTCGTCATCAATTACGCTCGGTGCGCGAGCGCTTGCAGAACGGCTTCCGCTCGAATTGGCAGGTGGCGGACGCGGGCGCCGCAAGCGGCAAAAATCGCATTCCCGATCGCCGGCGCGACGGCCGTCGTCGCCGGCTCGCCGAGGCCGACCGGTGTTTCCGTGCTCGGGACAAACTCAATCTCGACGTCGGGTACGCCACCCATGCGCAGCAATGTGTAAGTGCTGAGGTTCGTATCCTTCGGCTGGCCGTTCACAATCTCTGTTCCCTCGTGCAAGGCCAGGCTCAATCCCCACAACGCGGCGCCCTCGACCTGGGCCTCGGCGCCGTCGGGATGAACGATCGTGCCGGCGTCAATGACAATAGTCAGCTTCTCTGCCCTGACGCGGCCGCTGACGCCATCGACCCGCACCCGAGCAACGCAGGCTACCCATGTGGGCATGGAGCGTGTCTGGCCGAAGGTGGTCGCAATGCCAAGCCCGACATCCTTCGGCATAGCGCCGCGCCAGCCCGCCTTTTCAGCCGCGCGGGCGAGCACTGCAGCCTGGCGATGCGCTCCGCCCACGGCGTTGGGCGCCGATCCGGAGTTACGGCCGGCGCCATCCAGCATGCGCAGCCGAAATGCAACCGGATCGAGGCCCGCCGCGTGAGCTGCCTCGTCAATGAAACTTTCCACGGCCCAGTTGATCCAGCCCGGCCCGACGGAGCGCAGCAAACCGGGCCGAATTGCCCGGTTGGCCAGATCGTTGAGCAGCACGCGCACCCGCTGGGCGCCCACCGTGTACCAGTGGTCGGCGCCATCGCTGGCAAACGGATCGTACGGAACGCCGTGGGCATCCTTCGGCATGATCGGCGGAGCCATTACGGCGGTAGGCCAGCCGGCTGCCGCCTGGTGATCCATCGCGGTCACGCGGCCGCCGTCTCCGAAGGCCATGCGCAGGACCTGCCTCGAAGGGGAACGCGGACAATCGAAGCGCATGTCGTCGGCCCGCGTGCAGATCATCTTGACGGGCTTGCCGAGTGCCTTCGCGGCCAGTGCCGCCGGCACCATGTAGTCGCCCTCCAGGCGCCGGCCGAATCCGCCACCGAGCAGGTAGGTGCGGAGTACGATCTTGTCCTGACTGCGGCCCAGCGCCTTGGCGAGCACTGGCAGGATCAGCGATTGCCATTGATTGCCCGTATGGATTTCGAAAACGCCGTCCTTTTCGAACGCCAAAGCATTGACGGGCTCCAGCGCGAAATGCATCACGGTGCCGGTCGTGTAGGTTTGTTCCAGCTTCTGCTTCGCCGAGGCGAACGCCGCGTCCACGCCGGCATCCTCGACAAGCATGGCGCCTCCTTGCGGGTCTGCGATCAGCTCGGCCGCGCGGTTCTGGAGGTCGCGTTCGGATACGTGAGCTGCGTCGCCCGACTTCCATGTCACCTTGACGAGATCGGCCGCATGGCTGGCCACCGCGAAGCTCTCCGCGCAGACCATCACCCAACCTGGCGCAATGCCCGAAGGGTCATCGAGGGCGAGGCTCTTAATATAGCCGGGCAAATGTTTCGCCGCCGAATCGTCGATGGAGACAACCTCGGAGTCGTAGCGCGTCGGAGGAATTTTGGGGCGCGCATAGATCATGCCTTCGACCACGGCGTCGATGCCATAGCGGCCTGCACCGTTGGTCTTGGACGGTACGTCGAGCGCCATCGTATCGCGCCCGATCAGGCGGCGCTCGCCGGGCGCCTTAATCGGTATGTTGCGCAATTGTTCGGGCGTGTAGGCCCGCTGCAGCTTCCCGCGCGACACGATATCGCCATAGAGAATCGACCTTCCATTGGCGTGCACGGCACCATTGCGCGCCGTGCAACCTTGTGGATTCACGCCGAGCAGCTTGGCGCCTTCCTCAATCAGGGCGACGCGCCCAGCCGCGCCTGCGCGGCTAAGAATGGGAAAACTCTGCCACACCGACAAACTGCCGCCCGTTAGCATTAGGCCCCATCTCGGGTCGGTATCCACGAGGGCGATCTTGACCTTGCCCCAGTCCGCCTCCAATTCATCGGCCACGATGCGCGCGAGCGCCGTGCCGACATGTTGGCCTAACTCTGCGCGGATGATATTGACCGTCACCGTACCGCTGCGATCGATCCCATACCAGATCGTCGGTTCAAACAGATCGCCTGCGCTGCCCGTCGGCTGATCGGCCACGCTTCTCCGCGCATAACCCAGCATAACGCCGGCGCCCATCATCGTGATCAGGAAGCCGCGGCGCGACGGCTCATGGGCCGCCCTGAATCCATGGGGAGACAAGTTGTTCATTGGGCGATTCCTCCTCGCATTCGGGCGGCCGCGAGCTTGATGGCCTTGCGTATCCGAATGTAGGTCATGCAGCGGCAAAGGCTCCCGGCCATCACCGCGTTGATGTCCTGGTCGGAGGGATTCGGGAAGTCCTTCAGAAGCGTGGCGGCCTGCATAATTTGCCCAGATTGACAGTAGCCACATTGAGGAACCTGGAGTTCGGTCCAGGCGACTTGGACGGGATGCCTGCCTTCCGGGTCGAGCCCCTCGATGGTGATCACCCGGGCGCTGGCGACTGCGCCGACCGCGGTGATGCAGGATCGAGTCGCGCGCCCTTCCACGTGTACTGTGCATGCGCCGCACAGGCCGATCCCGCAACCGAACTTGGTTCCCGTGAGGCCCATCTCGTCACGAATCACCCACAGCAATGGCGTGTCGTCGGGACTGTGTACCGAAACGCGGCGGCCGTTGAGATTGAACGTCGTCATGCGTGCATGGCTCCTGCTTTAATTTTGGTCATTGCGATGCCGTCGACTGCCGGCGGATGGCGGAAACTTTGTTTTCCACGTCGCTCCAGGGCGGGCATTTCGTGCGCGTGCGGCGCAGATAAGCCGCGAGCCGCGCAATATCGCCGTCGGAAAGCGACGAGGCGTAGGCGGGCATTACCAATCCCGGCGCACCTTCCCTGGCGCTGACACCGTTCAGCACAACCTGAAGGAAATTGGTCGGTTCCGGAAGACTAAGCGCGCTATTGAGCGCTAGTTCCGGTCGCGCGGCAAGAGGAACCATACCGGAATTGTAGTGGCAGGCGATGCAGGCGGCAGCATAGAGCTCAGCATCGGCGTCGTACTCCTGAACGCTGGCAAGCGACGAGTTCGCGAGCGCCTCGCGCGTTGCAACCTCTATACTGCATGCCCGCGTGCCCGCGTGGTCCATATCACTGAAGTAGACGGCGATGGCGTGAACATCGGAGTCCGGCACGGCGGGAAGCGCCAGACCCTCGCGAATGACGGGAGTCATCGTGGCGCCTGTGGTCCCGTGCAATGGGCTGCCGCCGGTGCGCAGGTAGCTGAACAACTCCTCTTGTGTCCACGGTACAGGTGACGGATTGGTGTCATTGAGCGCAGGTGCGATCCAGCCATCGATCACCGCGCCGGCATAAGCGTGCCAGGTCTTTTCGGCGCCGAGCGCGTTGCGGGGCGTATGACAGGCGCTACAATCGCTGAGCGCTTCGGCTAGATAAGCCCCGCGATTCCATTCGTCGCTCTTGGAGGGATTGGCCTGGAAGCGTCCGCCCTCGAAGAACAGAATCTTCCAGCCTTCTTGCAGAGCGCGGATCTTGAAGGGAAACGGAAGCGTGTTCGCCGGCACCGCAGCGGTGGCGGCGGGCCGAGTCATCAAGTAGGCGTACAACGCCTTGACGTCATCGTCCGATAGCTTGGTGTAAGCGTAGTAAGGGAACGCGGGGAAAAGATGGGACCCATCGCGGGCGACGCCCTCGCGCATGGCGCGCTCAAAGGCTTCGAGCGACCATGTCCCGATACCGGTTTTCGCGTCCGGGGTAATATTCGTGCCATAGATGATCCCGAACGGCGTGTTTACTCCATAGCCGCCAGCGAATGGTTGTCCGCCGGGACGCGTGTGACACGACGCACAGTGTCCGGCCGCGGCCAGAGTTTCTCCTTGGGCAATCGACCCGGCAGAGAACCTCTCTGGGACTGGGCGGCCTATGGGGCCAATCACCGGCCGCCGCGATAAAAGCAAGAGGCCGGCCATTCCGAGAAGAGCCACTGCGAGGATCGCGATTGCAATGCGTCGAATCATTACATCCGCCTCCATCAGGGACGTCCCATCACATGGAGGTGAGCATAGGGCGACCCAGCCCACATGATGTAGGCCCCGGTCGGCTTGTGCGTGGTCGGTAGCCCGGTAGCGTTCGGATCGAACGGCCAAATTATCATCCAGTGTGGACCGATCGGAATGGGCGCGCTTGTCGTGTCGTAAGGATCGGAGTCGCTACGCTGCGTGGCACCCGCCAGCATATAGATGATGCCCGGCACCGTGTTGGTCGGTTTCGCTTTATGCGCTTTAAAGTCCGCCGACCATTGCATGGCGGCCGCGTCCGCACACATCGGCG
The DNA here is from genome assembly GCA_049516155.1 of Bryobacteraceae bacterium. Classification (GTDB taxonomy): domain Bacteria; phylum Acidobacteriota; class Terriglobia; order Bryobacterales; family Bryobacteraceae; genus Bog-159. The sequence goes on along the minus strand of JBEKTJ010000210.1, from coordinate 1,932 downwards.
GGTCGCCAATTACTCGTGGATTTCCCGGCATACAGGTGAAGCCGTCGTTTCCTTCGCGCAACACGATGGTGCCGTGCCCGTCGGTATCGACGATTCGGGCTGACTTCGCGATGTCGGCCGGGGCGGCCGACATCGCCCGGGCGATCTTCGCTTGCGCAGTCTCGCCGGAATTCGTCGTGGAACTATGCTCAACAGTCTGCGCGTGAGCAGCAACTCGCGGAACCGTCCCGTTCACGAGCAGCACACCCGCCGACAGGGCCAGCATTCCAGGACGGCGTATCGCTAGATTCATATAGGCCTCCTTTACCGCGGATGCTTTTCCTAAAACGCGTGCTCGCCCCCGAGGTCTCCACGTTGCATCTCGCGTTCAGCCTGGAGCCAATCATCCAGATCGCAGCCCTGTTGTTCGCCACGTTCCAGATAAATCTCGTACGCGCGGCGTCTGATCTCCTCCTCGGGCCCTGGATTCCCGAGCTCAGCGGAAGTTATTTCGGCGTCTATGTTTGCGTTTCGCGTTGCTTTCGGTGACATATTTACTCCTTCTTATGCGGGGCGCTATGATTTCACGCCCTCTGTAACCAGCACCATGCGGAACCGTGCTTTCCCTTGCATCATGCGAGCGTAAGCGTCGGCGGCCTGTTCGAGCGGAGCCGTCTCGATCATCGGGCGGATGTCCTCCAGCACGCTGAATGCAAGAGTGTCCTCCTGATCGATCGCCGTACCGGTCAGTGAGCCGTAGACCGAACGACCTCCGAAGACGAGCGGAGATGCATTTAGATGGATCTGGTCCTGCGGCACACCCACCACGATGAGTTTCCCGCGGGCTGCAAGTGCGGACACCAGCGGACCCATCGCATCGCCGCTTGGAGCCGTAGCGAGAATTGCTCTGGCTCCGCCCATTCGCTGCAATACCGCCACCGCATCGTCGACAACAGTATCGATGTACGAATGTGCCCCCAGATCTTTCGCAAGCTTTTCCTTGTCGCCCCCACGGCCTATCGCGACCGTATGGAATCCCATGTGCCGGGCGAACTGGATACCAAGATGACCGAGCCCACCAATGCCCTGCACAGCCACACGGTCGCCTCCACGCAGTCCGGCATTACGAAGGGCGTTATAGGTCGTGATGCCCGCGCACAGCAGCGGGGCGGCATCTACGGAACTGAGCTCATCGGGAATGGAAGCGAGGCCGCGCGCTTCAGCGATCATCATTTCCGCATATCCACCGTCCACGGTTACCCCGGAGACCACAGGGTTCTGACAATTCACGCTGTCTCCGCGTCTGCACGGCTCGCAGGTGCCGTCCTCGCCGGCGATCAAGCCGACGCCAACGCGTTGACCGATCTTCCATCTCGACACTCCGCCGCCCAGGGCGTCGACACGGCCGACGACTTCATGCCCGGGAACGCGCGGTAGGGTGAGACCTGGGTAGGTTCCCGTAACCGTGGCCGCATCGCTATGACAGATTCCACAGGCTTCGACGCGAATTCGAACCTGGCCCGGTCCGGGCTCCGGGATCGGCCGTTCGACGACGCGAAGCACGCCAGGGGCGGAAACTTCTACTGCTTTGTAGGTGCCTCTCATTTGCAGTGCCTCTCGTTTGAACTAGCCATCTCCGCGATCGAGGAACTCCGTCACATGATTGGTGAATGCGCCGGCGTGCTGAAATAGCGACCCATGACCGGAGTCGGGGTAGATGATGAGCTGCGCATTGGGCAGATGCGCGCTGAGAGTGAACGAGTTCACCGTCGGGATCATGATGTCGTTGTTCCCGTTGGTGACCAGCACCGGCTGGGTAATCTTCTTCAAATCAGCGTGGGGCTCGCCTCCTGATTTAGCCCAGGCGGCCATGGCGGCGAGCTGCGCTCCGGCCGCCTCTGCGGTCGTCGGCGTGTCCGTATCTTCTGTCCGCCGTGCAAGCCGCTGGACAAA
>JBEKTJ010000209.1:0-11311 GCA_049516155.1 Bryobacteraceae bacterium | reverse complement strand
GAATTGCCGCCTCTTCACCACCGTCTTCGCCGGGATGCATCGCTGCTTCATCCAGCACCCCACCAGGCGCGTCATCTGGGCCCGGCTGAGACCGGTCACCTTCACCAGAAATCGGCGCACAATACCTTTTTGTCCTTTGCTCAGTTTCCGATACTGCTGACTGTGCAGCGTGGCTTCCACCAAGCCACAGGTCTCCTCTCGCGTCTCCGTCGACAAGCGGACCTTCCGGTTCCCCGCGACGAACTCCTGCATTTCGGCCAAACTCAATCGCTCCAAATTCTGCATGGTGATATTCATCTACCCGCAGCATGCGCCTGCCGGTGGCCCCCCTGGCCGTCCGCGTTTTCAGGCTCACCTTGTATTGGAAACGACTTCTCATTTCAGGCTCATCGTCCATTGGAAACGGACCCTCGTTTCAGGCTCATCTTGTATTGGACAATTCTTTCCGTTGTCAAGGCCGCGGCGCGCGGTTTACACTGGAGGCAAACATGGATGTCGCATCGAGTACCGATCATGAAAACCTACCGTTTTAAAGTCGTCGTGGAGCCGGATGAGGATGCCTAGGGCAACCCGGCGTGGTTTGCGCACATCCAGGCGCTCGAAAGCATTGGCGCCGCAACCTCGGGACGCACCAAGCATGGGCCGCATCAACGAAGTTGTCCGCATGATCGTCCAGGAATCCATACAGGACGGTAAACCGCTGCCCGAAGGGCCGCTCGATTCCGTGGAGGTCGAGGAGGTTTCCCAACAGGAACCCGCATCGCCGTCACCTTGTAGTCCATGGGCATCGACTATAGCCGCCTCCGGTCGATCACTAATCGATAAATAATCGCCGCTCTCACCCGCGACGGTTTATTTCATCCGCCAAAAAGGTTCTCATCAGCGCTTCGGCCACGCCGATGGACGGCGCGTCACGGCGGTGACCCACGGGCGAGGGGATACGTTCACCATCAAAACCTTGAAGACGATGATCGAAGTTCAGGCATTTTGGACCGCCGATTGTCGGCAGATGTGCAACGTTCCGGCGCGCGGCACGTGCTGTCGGAGGATTTCGAAGCCGACCGCCGTTATGAGGACGTCCAGGTGCTCAAACCTTTCGGCAATTCCGCTTCCGAGTTTGGATTGTGGGCGCGTTCTCGCGGCGCAAGCGGAGTGACTAACCGGTCACGGGGCTACGGCGAATACGGCGCCTTTTCCCGCGGTGCCGCCCCCGGACGTGGTGCCGTATAGTAGGCCCGTTGAACTCAGAGCCAGACCCGCCACAGGTATCGATCCGTCGCCGTTCGCGTCCGAAAAGCTGTGCAGCACCGTCTCCGTCCAGTTCCCGCCCGAGACGGCTGGCGGCGTCAGTTCGAAGACCGTGCCGCAGCCCGCTATCACGTCATATGTGGCCGGACAAGCCGAAGTGGCGCTTCCGCCATGCTCGGTCGTACCATACAGCGCCCCATTCGCGCCCCTTACCACGCTTGCCGCAGGGTAGGCTCCGTCGCCGTTAACCCCAGTAAAGCTGTAAATGATGGTTTCTGTCCAAGCCCCGCCCGGCGCCGGTGGCGGCGTCAACTGGAAGACGGTGCCACAGCCGAGAACGGCGCCGCCATCGGCTCTCGGGCACGTGCTGGAACCGCCGATGCTCGTTGTGCCGTAGAGCACTCCGCCCGGACCTACGGTAAGGGCGGCCAGCGAGCCGCCGCCGTCGCCGGGCCTGTCGCCGAAGGTATAGATGGTCGTCTCGGTCCAGGCACTCGCGTGGTTCGCTGGGGGCGTCAGCTCGAAGACCGTGCCGCAGCCAGCCGGACCGCAATATGGATCGCCTGCGTATTCGGTGGTCCCGAACAACGATCCGCCTTCGGACACTAGGCCCGCCTGGGGACTATCTCCGTCAACTCCCGCGGTGCCGCCGAAGGCAAATAGTTCGTACTCTGTCCAGTCCCCTCCCTGCGTCGAAGGGGGCACCAAGGCGATCGCTAACCCGAGAATGTAACCCTCCTCAAACGGCGAACCCTGGGTCGTGGTGTACAGCGTTCCCCCTGGGCCAATCAATACCGGTCCGTTCGGAACTACGTTCTGACTGTTGGACGTGTAGCCGAAGCCGTACAGGACGGTTTCCGTCCAGGGATCCCCCGCCGTGGTGGGTGGCGCCAGTTCGAAGATTGTGCCGGCACCGGCCCCGCCCCCGACCGTGGCGCCAAAAGGGCACCCGTGCTACCGAAGACCAAAGTTGATTGGGGGTATTGTCCGTCTGACCCGCTGAAATTGTGGAGCACGGTTTCCTTCCAGGGCTCTCCCGCGGGCTTCGTCATCACAAAAACCGTACCGAGCACGGATGTGCCCCCGGCAAAGGTAGTGCCATAGAGCGCGCCATCCGTACCGATTACCAATCCACCCTTGGGATCGGCACCGTCGGGGCTGCCCTTGAAACTGTACAGGGTTTCATAGGTCAAGGTTTGCGCGGCGCTGGGACGGGGCATAAGAGTCGCCAGCGCGGCTAGTAGCACAAAGCCGGGAAAAAGATGCCCGCCCTTGGGGCAGGCTCGCTGGAATGCGTCATGAGGTTCCTCCGCGAAGGGCCGGCTGAAAGCCGGCTGCGGGCAAGATTGCCCGCCCTCCGATTATATAGCCGCACGGCGGGCGTTCACGGCTGCGCCGACGATGGCCAGATCGTGGCTGCTCGTAATGGTTTCGAACAAGCTGCCCTGCAGCGGAGTCATTTTCACCATCTCGTGAATATATTGCGCTACCAGGCCCAGATCCACATACTGCGAGTTTGGACCCATGATGAAGAATTTACCGGGCCCATCCAGATGGATGCTGCTGGCCGAGGCGGCTGCCAGCGCGCGATGCCAGCGTTTGACAAACGTGCTGCAGCGCACGTCGCCTTCGTGCGCCGCCGCGAATACTTCTTCCGGCTCCATATCGAGAAAGCGCAGGCGCATGGCGCGGTGTCCCATGATGCCTTCCAGATGCCCGACGCCGCCGCAGCCGCAAAAATGCTCCTTGGGATCGAGCGAGACCACCATGTGGCCGCCCTCCCAGATACCTTCCGCCTGCGGATAGCGGCCGAAACCGACGCCGTCTCCGAGGTACCAGATGCGGATCAGTTTCTCCAGGTGGCCGCGCGTGGCGGCTACGCCTGCGGCGATGGCATCGGCGTCGTTCAGAATCAGCACGGAGGCTGCTAGTCCGCCCCGGCCGAGCACACCGCACAAAGCCGCGGCGAAGGGGAATCCTTTAATCTGCTGCAGGTTGGGAGATTCCTCCACGACGCCGTTGCGGATCACGCCTGGGAAACCTACACCCACGCTGTCGATGCGGCGGCCCTGCGCCGCGATGAGGACCTGCTGCCCGATTAGTTCGGCGATTTCGTCGCCGGTCATGGTGCGGAGCGCGTCGGGATTCTCGACCCCTTCCGGATAGACCCGGATCGGGCCGGTGAGCGCATTCTCCTCCACCACCCCTACCGCGACTTGCCTGGTCGCCAGGACACCAATTGTTTGCCCCATATAGTTCTCCACTTTGCAAGAGGACAGGCCGGGAGGCCTGTCCTACAGTCGCGTCAGTTTATTCAGGCCGTTGAACGCGGCGGCCTTGTAACATTCGGCCAAGGTCGGATAATTGAAGACCGTGTCCACGAAATACTCGATGGTCCCCTTCAGGATCATGACGGCCTGGCCGATGTGCAGCAACTCGGATGCGCCTTCACCGATGATATGCACACCTAATATTTCCTTCGTCTCCCGATTAAAGATCAGCTTGAGGCGGCCGGTGGTGTCGCCGCGGATCTGCCCGCGCGCGATCTCGCGATAATACGCTACGCCCACCTCGTAGGGAATGTCGTCCTCGGTCAACTGCTCTTCAGTTTTTCCGATGAAGGATATTTCCGGAATGGTGTAAATGCCGTAGGGATACGTTGCCGGGTTAGAATGCACCGGTATGCCCAGGGCGGTGGCCGCCGCGATGCGCCCTTGCTCCATCGAAACGGAGGCCAGGCTGGGGAATCCGATCACGTCGCCCGCCGCATAAATGTTTGGCTGCTTGGTTCGATAGCAGGGGCTTACGGGAATGCGGCCGCGGCTATCGGCCTCCAGACCGGCAGCGGGCAGGTCCAGTTCTTCCACGTTGCCCTGGCGGCCTACGGCGTAGAGCAGCGCGTCGCCCGAGATTTTCTTCTTGCTCATCAGGTTGGCGACGACGCCGGTGGGCGTATCTTCCACGCTCTCCACTTCCTCATTGAGCCGCATGGTTACGCGGTGGTCGCGCAAATGGTAGGAAAGCGCTTCGACGATTTCAGCGTCGGCGAACTCCAGCAGGCGGGGCCTCTTTTCCACCAGGATGACGCGCATTCCCAAGGCGGCGAACATGCAGGTGTATTCCACACCAATCACTCCACCGCCCACAACGATCAGGATCTTGGGGATTTCCGGCATTTGCAGGATCTGGTCGCTATTGATGATCGTGCGGCCGTTCAAAGGCACCTTAGGCGACATAGAAGGCTTGGTGCCGGTGGCAATGACGATGATGGCGGCTTCGTAGTCCGATACGCCGCGGCTATTTTCCACGCGGACATGGGTAGCGTCTACGAAGCGCGCGGTGCCATAAATCACTTCAATGCCGTTGCGGGAGAGTTGCGCTTGGGTAATATCGGTTTCGGTTTTGATGACGTGTTGTACGCGGAATCCCAGATCCCCCATGGTGATCTTTTCCTTGACGCGATAGCTGACGCCGTAAATGCCCTGATACTCGAAGCCCGAGAGGTGCAGCACGGCCTCGCGCATGGTTTTGCTGGGGATGGTGCCGGAGTTGATGCAGGTGCCGCCGACCACTTCGCGCCGTTCTATCAGGGCGACGCGTTTCCCGGACTTGGCGCCCTGTATGGCCGCACGCTGTCCGGCTGGCCCGGAGCCGATGACGATCAGGTCGTATTGTTGCATAGCGGGTCTGGGTGCTCATCCAATCTTAACCCGGCAGGCGCGCTTGGCGCGTTGGGATCGACCACTCCTTCACGGCTTCGGATAGGGTATGTTGTACAAGTTCAGGATCCCGCGGACGACGTTGATCGGTTCGACTTCGTCCATGTTCGCGAGCGCCGCCACGGCGAAATGCCTTCCAGGAACGATCGCCATGCTGGTGCTGGTTCCCTGCTGGCTGCCGCTATGGGCCACGTACTTACCGCCTTCGGCCATCAGCACGCCGAAACCCAGACCGTAGTTAGAGGCTTGGCCGCCGCTCGGCACGATTACCGGAGTCCACATCAGCGCGAGGGTGGCGGGCTTGACTATTTTGCCATTCATTAGCGCTTGCGCAAACCGCACCAAGTCTTCTGCGGTAGTGACATAGCCGCCGCCGGGGATCTTATAGCTACTATCCATCAGGCCGGCATTTTTCACCTGCCCTTCGATCTTCTGGTAGCCACGGGCACGGTGCGGCACAATCTCGAACACGTCGTCCACGAACGTGTGGGTCATTCCGGCAGGCCTCAAAACGTGTTCCGCAACGTAGTCCTGGAATCGCTCGCCCGAGGCGCCTTCGACTACGCAGCCAACGACGGTATAGCCGTACGTGCTGTAGTGAAAGGCTGTGCCCGGCTCAGATAACAGCGGATCCTTGGCGAAAATCGCGAAGCCATCCGGCATGCGCGCGTAGTGCCGCGTGCTTTCGACCTCGCCCTGGTGGTAATGGCGGATGCCCGAGGTGTGGCTGAGCAACTCGCGGGTCGTAATGGGCCATCGTTTCCGCGGAAACGCTGCGCAATACGTCTGTACCGGAGCGTCCAGATCGAGCCTGCCGGAATCGACCAGGGTCATAGCGGCCGCCGCGGAGATGGGCTTGGCGATCGAGCCAGTGCGGAAAAGGGTCTCGGTAGTAGCCGGAACGGCATTCTCCAGGTCAGCCGTGCCGAAAGCACCCGAGTAAACGAAGCGGTCCCCGAGCGCGGCTGCCACGGTCATGGCGGGAATCTGTTGTTGGCGCATGGCGGCGGTGACGATCTGATCCGCCTGGGCGCTCAGGGCGACGGACTCGCCTGTCTGAGCGGCCGCGGATAGGGCTGCCAAAATGAGAAACGTAATCGACCGACGGAATTGCATTGTCATGGAGGTTAAATTCAGATTACCCGATTCATCGTGCGGAGGTGAGAGTCGCACGCTTTTTCTGCGACCCGAGCTTCAGGATTCTCGCTCCGCAGCGGGCAAACCCACTGATTTTACAAAGGTTTAACGGAAGCGCGTAACGCTTGGCCAAGCCGGCGCGTTAGCCTATGTGAGGACCTTTCCAACCATGAAAAAGACGCTCGCTCTATTCGTTTTCGCATCCGCACTGGGAGTTTCGGCCTTAGTCGCCCAGAGTCCGGCGGCCGGCCCCAATCCGGCTAATTTTGTCCAACACCGCGTCAACTATCTGACCACTTTGCTAAATTTGACGTCCGCCCAGCAACAGCAGGCGACTGCCATCTTCACTAGTGCGGCCACGGCGGAGACATCGGTACACAGCAGCATGAAGACTGCGCGGCAAAGCCTGAACACGGCGGTACAAGCGAATGATGCAGCCGGCATCGAACAGGCGGCCACAACCATTGGCAATCTGACGGCGCAGACCACCGCCAACCAAGCTAAAGCTGAAGCGGCCTTCTACCAGATACTGACAGCAGCGCAGCAGGCTAAACTGACCCAATTCGAGAGCCAGAACCACGGCCGAATGGGTGGCGGCATGGGTCCCGAGAGTTTCCGGGGAAGATTCTAGTTCCGCGATCCTGGAAGGCAGGCGAAAGCGCCTGCCTAGCCCCTTCGAAATTTTCCGCAGCATCTCTCCCCCCACAACATTCCTCCGGTTGGCTACTTACGTGCTAGTAGCTAGTTGCGAGGAGATTGCAATGAAAAATAGTACTAAAGATCAAGCCGCCGGCAAAGCTCATGAAGTCAAGGGCGCAGTGAAAGAAAAGATCGGTCACATGACTAACAACCCGGAACTCGAGTCCGAAGGTCAGGACGAAAAAACCGGCGGTAAGATTCAAAAGAAGGTCGGCCAAATCGAAAAAGTAGCCGGCAATTAGTCGAACGGGTGGGCTGGCGTTTCTTACGCGTCCAGCCCACCTACGGCTTCAAGTGGTACGAAGTCTCACGATTACAAACGGAGGATCTCAATGTTGATACTAATTATTATTCTGGTGCTGTTATTCGGGGGCGGGGGCGGATACTACGGTTATGGCCGTTGGGGTTATGGGGGCGGTGCGGGAATCGGCTTGGGTACAATCCTGCTTATTCTTCTTCTGGCATACCTGTTAGGCGGTTTCCGCTAAGAGTCGCGCCCCACTTTAGCGGGTGACGCTGTCCGCGCCCGTGCTACTTCGGCGGGATCGAGCAGATGTTTCGGCTCGTAGGCCGCGCGCGACCACTTTCGGCCGGCTGCGAACTGCATTCCAGCGAAATAGCCCATTTCACTTTGGCGGCAGTACTTCACTTGGCCGCGGAACTTCCAGCGGCCAAGCCGGAGGGTTAAGACGCTTCCCACGGGGACCGGTTGCTCAAACTGCAGGCACGCGCCCGATGGCGAGATATCTTCCAGATTTGCAGTTAATTCCACGGGCGCGCTGCCTTCGATGCGCACCTTGATCAGATCCGAGCACCACAACCGCGGTTCCGCGCGTCGTTGTCTCATTCTCCAAACACCGTCACCATAACCTGCCGGTCCCGCGCGCGGTTGTCAAAATCGCAGAGCACTATTTGCTGCCATGTGCCAATTCCAACGCGCCCGTCAGCGACGGGAAAGCTGCGGGCGGTGCCCACTAAAGCGCTGCGCAGGTGCGCGTATCCATTCCCGTCGCCCCACCGCGCGTTATGCGCGTAGTTGCCGCCAGCAGGGGCGATTTGCTCCAGCGCGCACTGCAAGTCGGCGACGCATCCCGGCTCGAACTCCAGCGTGGTGATGCCCAGCGTTGATCCCATCCCGGCAATATTTACGATGCCTTGCCGGATGCCGCTTTCCGTTACGATACGGGCTACCTGTGGTGTGATATCCCGGACGTCGGAATGGCCCCGCGTCGACAGGCGAAAGGTCTTCTGCAGCACACTCATGCCGAAACCGGCCTACCGCCCGAACTCCTCTTCGAAGCCGGCGATCTTGGCCAACCTGCGCCGGTGCCGCTCCGCTCCCGAGAATGTCGCCCCGATGTACCTGCGCACCAATTCGACGGCCAATTCCGGACCGACCACGCGCGCGCCGAGGCACATCACGTTCACGTCGTCGTCTTCGACGGATTGATGCGCGGAAAACGGGTCGTGGCAAGTGGCTGCCCGCACACCCTTGAACTTGTTGGCCGCCACGCACGCCCCCGCGCCACTGCCGCAGAGCAGGATGGCGCGGTCGGCGCGCCCGTCGATTACCGCTTCGGCTACCGCGCGCGAGTAGTCCGGATAATCCACAGGGTCCGTCGAATCCGTGCCTAGATCCGTGGTTTCGTGTCCTAACTTGCTCAATTCCTCTATAATCCGCGCCTTCAGCGGATAACCGGCGTGATCGCTTGCGACTGCCACCTTCATGGACTCCCATCATAGCGCTATACTTGCCATTGTGGGCACGCCGTGAGATTTTAGGAGTCGGCGCGGCTCTATTTACGCATATGCATACCTATAGGCTTCTTTTGGCGCTTGGCGCGCTCGCGACCGCGGCTTGGGCGCAGCCCGCGACCGCAGTGGCCGGGCCGGTAACGGGTTTTATCTTCGATCCGCAGACGGGTGCGGTGCGGCCCATGATGGGCATCCCCGGCGCCGCCTATCTCGGCCAGGTGGTTGCCGCCGGCCTAAATACCGCTTCCGTTGCGCCGGATGGCTCCGCGGCGCTGGCTGTTCAGCAATTGGGCCGGTTGGTGCTATTCACCGGGCTTCGCGGAACCAATCCGCCGGTAGTTTTGAATATTCCCGGCGCGATCGCAGCGGCGGACCATTTCGCATGGGCGGGCGGCAGCAGCGCTAGTGGCACTGCAGCCGTCTACTCCTCGCGCACGGGCCGCGCCCAGATCCTCACGAATCTGACGCAATCGCCGGTAGCCGCCGCGCCGATCGACCTCTCGGGCCTTCCCGGACGGGTGACGGCTTTGGCTTTCGACGGGCAGCGTTTGATCGTGGGCGTGGCTTCGAACGAGGCGGGTGGCATTTATCTGGCCAGCGCTTCATCCGGCATCCAGCGTATCGCGCACGCTGTCAGCCCGTCCGCCATCGACTTGTCCGGCAGCAGCCTGTACTTCGCCGATAACCAGGCGCAGCAGATCTGGCAAGTGCAGAGCTACGCGGCGACCCCCGCCGCGGTGCTGTTTGCGAACGGCAGCGGGATTAATTCGCCGGCCGGATTGCAGGTTTCCGCCGATGGGCAGCGACTCTATGCGGCCAACGCCGGCAGCCGCACGCTGGCGGTTTACGACATTGCCTCGCGGTCGGAGGTGCAGAGCCTGGACCTGGGCTTCACGCCTACCCGGCTGGACCTGTTTGGCGATTCGCTGACATTCTTGCTCAATGGCGCGGGGCCGGGACCTCTGTACGTGGTGCGCGACGGCGCTCCGGGAAAGGCCGCGGTCTACTTTGTTCCGGCGGGGCCCGGCAAGCCCAGCACCCTCCGGGTCCCCGTCCGGCCCACCTAGCCGACACCTAGCCGCGGATAGATGAGTTGCAAAGGAGGGTCTCCGTATGGCGACTATCACGACGAAGGACGGAACTCAGATTTATTACAAGGATTGGGGCACGGGACAGCCAATCGTATTTTCCCACGGTTGGCCCCTGACGGCGGACGACTGGGACACGCAAATGCTGTTCTTCGGGCAGCACGGCTATCGCGTGATCGCGCACGACCGGCGGGGTCACGGGCGCTCCAGCCAGACGTGGGATGGCAACGAGATGGACACCTACGCGGACGATCTCGCGGGGCTGTTCGAAGCGCTCGACCTCAAGAACGCGATCATGGTGGGCCATTCCACAGGCGGCGGCGAGGTCGCGCGTTATCTGGGGCGTCACGGCGCCAGTCGGGTCGACAAGGCGGTTTTAGTGAGCTCCGTGCCACCGCTGATGCTGAAAACGGAGAATAATCCCGGCGGCTTGCCCATCGAAGTGTTCGACGGCATCCGGGCTGGAGTCGCAAGCAATCGGCCGCAGTTCTATAAAGACCTTACCCTGCCGTTCTACGGGTACAACCGGCCGGGCGCAAAGATTTCCGAGGGCGTCAGGGAGCACTGGTGGCTGCAAGGAATGCTGGGAGGGATCAAAGCCCACTTCGACTGCATCAAGGCATTCTCGGAGACCGATTTCACCGAAGATCTGAAAAAGATCGACATACCCGTACTGGTGATGCATGGCGACGACGATCAGATTGTGCCGATCGGCGCCTCGGGTCTCATGTCCGCGAAGTTGCTGAAGAAGGCCACCCTAAAGGTTTACCCAGGATTTCCGCATGGTATGGCCACGACCAACCCGGAAGAAATCAACGCGGATCTTCTGACTTTCTTCAAGGGGGCGGCGGCGGGCGCGGCGTCTTGACCGCACTTCGCCTATAGCGCGGCCACGCGCCGCTGCACCAGCAGAAAATAGAACCCCACCGCCACCAGCAGCAAGCCGTTCACCGCCAGCACGTGCGGCGCGGAGAAGATCGGCACCAGCCATCCGGTAGCCAGGCTGCCTAGCGGCATGCCGCCGCGGAACGCCAGGTTATACACGCTCATCACCCGCCCGCGCATTTCGTTGGGAGTGATGAGCTGCACCAGCGAGCTCACCATCGAGAACACGCCCATCATCGCCGCGCCGGAAAGGATGAGTAGCGCGCCGCTCAACACAATCGACTTGGATACGGCGAAGCCGGCAATCGCGCCGCCCAACAGCAGCAGCGTCAGCAGTGCAATCCGCCCCTTGTTCTGCACGTTGCCGAGGGCGGCCACGATCAGGGCGCCGGCCACCGACCCCACGCCTGAGCACGAGAGCAAGATGGTGAAAGCCGTCGGTCCGCGGTGGAAAACGTCCTTGGCGAAGACCGGCAGAAAAGTGAGGACCGGTATGGCCATCGCGGTCATGCAAAACGCGAGCGCGATCAGCCCGACCATGGCGCCCTGTTTGCGCACGAACCCGATGCCCTGCTTCACGCCGGTCAAAATGGATTCGTCGGTCTTGGGCGGCACGAACGTGATCGTCAGCAGGAGCAGCGAGATAATCACTGCCACGAACGACAGGCCGTTCAGTCCAAAGCACCAGGCAGCGCCCAGCCCCGTTAGCGCCAAGCCGCCCAGCACGGGTCCAATCACGCGCGCCAAGTTGAACTGGATGGAATTGAGCGCAATGGCGTT
>JBEKTJ010000208.1:0-11724 GCA_049516155.1 Bryobacteraceae bacterium | reverse complement strand
GCCGGAGGATCTGGCGATCTGGTCCGAGCAGAGCCCGGCTTGGGACATCCAGGGGCACACCGAGGAGAGCGCCCCGCTGCGTTATCCGGATGCCAATCTGCTCGCTTCAGGTTGGTTGCTGGGCGAGAAATACCTGGCCGGAAAAGCCGCCCTGGTGGATGCGCGGCTGGGGGCCGGCCACATAATTCTGTTCGGCATGCGGCCGCAATATCGCGCGCAAAGCTATCAAACGTTTAAACTGTTCTTCAACGCGCTGCTCTATTGAGCGTGCAAGTCTAGTCGCACACCCCAGACGAGGCGCCCATTTCCTCGTTAGTGCGATATGCTTCAGGTATAAGCGTTCGCCACGCCGTTCCGCGAACAACTTCACGCCTACATTGCGCAAGTGGAACAACGTCTGCGTTGGAGCGCCTGGCTGCGCGGCTTTGCCATTCTCACGGGCGGAGCTTTGCTGGCGACGTTGGTGCTGGTCATTATCGCCAATGCGCTGGCGTTTTCGCATGGAAGCGTGACCGCCGCGCGCTTCGCCCTGATCCTGGTTCTAGCCATTGCCGCTGCCGCCGGATTGGCGCTGCCGTTGCGCCGCCTGACTCGCCGCCGCGCGATCGGAGCCGCCGAAGCCGCGTTCCCTCAATTCCAGCAGCGCCTCACCACCTTCGCGGAGCGGGACGGCCATCATCCTTTTAATGATCCCTTCGTTGAACTTCTGGCCGGGGACACCCTCGAAGTCGCCCGATTCGCCGAGCCGAGGCAAGTGGTCACCGGCCGCCGCCTTTGGATCTCGCTGGGGATCGGCTCCGGCGCCTTCGCCATCCTGGTCTGGATGATCGCCGCCGGCCCCGGCTTCCTTGGTTATGGCGCCGCGCTGCTTTGGACCGGTCCGCACCGCGGCCAGCCCGCGCTCTACGAATTGCGCGTGACTCCGGGCGACGCCGTCGTCCGCCGGCACGCCGACCAGATGGTTTCGGCGCTGCCCACCGGCCTGCGCTCGCCCAGCGTCAAGTTATATGCCCGCTTTCAGAGCTCCTCCAAGTGGGAAGAGATTGCGATGCAGCCCACGGCGGCCGGCAGCTTCGCTGGCGGCTATGAATTCCTGTTTGCGGGTTTGCCGGAGAATGTCGAGTACTATGTCACCGCCGGCGCGATGACGTCGAAGCGCTTTAACATTCGCGTCACCGATTTGCCCGCGGTGAAGCAGATTCGCGTCACGTATCATTATCCGGCCTGGACCGGCATGCCGTCCGAGACCGAAGAGCGCGGCGGCGATCTGCGCGCCGTCATCGGCACCCACGCCGAAGTCGAGGTCTTCACTGATCGGCCGTTGCCGGGCGGCCGGATCCAACTCGACAACGGACAGCAGATCCAGCTTAGCGGTGGCCAGAATAATGTCTATCGCGGTACCGTCAAAATGGATCGCGATGGCGTTTACCACGTCGCGGGTGTGGAGCAGGGCCAGCCCGTTCGCGTCAGCGAGGATTTTTTCATTGAGGCTCGCAAAGCTATCCCGCCGCAGATTTCGTTGGTGCGTCCCGGGCGGGGCGACTACCACGCCAGCCCCATCGAAGAGGTCACCGTGTCCGCCAAGGCCACAGGCGATTACGGCCTCAACAGTGTCGCCCTACACTATTCGGTGAACGGCGGCCCAGAGACTACGGTGGATCTGCTCCGGCAAAAAGGCGAGAAACAAGCCGACGGTACGACCACGCTCGCGCTGGAGAATTTCAAGCTTGTGCCGGGCGATCTGGTGAGCGTCTACGCCACGGCAAAGGATGCCAACGCCGAGGCCCACACCGATATGACATTCATCCAGGCCGAGCCGTTTGAGCGCGAGTTTTCGCAATCGCAACAGTCGGGTGGCCGGGGTGGCGGCGGGGGCCAAGGCAATCAGTCCGAGCAGATCTCGCAGCGGGAGAAGGAGATCGTATCCGCCACCTTCAAACAACAGCGGGACAAGGATTCGACTCCACAGCAGGCCGCCGATATCGCCAAGCTGCTCGCCGAATCCCAAGCCACATTGCGCGACCAGGCCGTTTCGCTTTCCGGCCGCTTGGAGGCGCGCGAGTTGACCGGTGAAGTGCAGGCCATTGGCGACTTCGAGAAGGATATGGTTGCCGCCTCCGAAGCCATGGCGCCGGCAGCGCAGCAATTGCGGCAGCAGAAGTGGAAGGACGCCATCCCCAACGAGCAGAAGGCCCTGCGTTACCTGTTGCGCGCCGAAGCCACCTTCCGGCAAATCGAGGTTGCGTTTGGAGCGCGCGGGGGCGGGGGCGGCGGAGGTGGCGCGGCGCGCGATTTGGCAAGCCTCTTCGATCTCGAGCTGGACACCGAGAAAAACCAATACGAGACGCGCCAATCCCCGGCTACTACCGCTGAACAGAAGGCGCAGGAAATCGCCGATGCGCTGAAGAAACTCGACGAGCTGGCCAAGCGCGAAGCGGATCTGGCCCAGCAGCAGCGCAACGGCGCACAGACTGCCGAGCAAAAGTGGCAGCAGGAGATGTTGCAACGCGAAGCGCAGCAGCTCCAGCAACAGATGGAGCAACAGCTTGCTCAAAATGGCCGGCAAGCTCAAGACGGCCAGCAGAGCAGCCAAGGCGCTTCGGCTTCCAGCCATTCCAGCGGCCAGGCGAGCCAAGCCGCCCAACAGGCGCTCGACCGCTTGCGGCAGGCCAACGACGACATGCGGCGTGCCAACTCCCGGGATGCCAGCGCGGCCGACTCCCGCCGCGCCGCTGATCGTTTGCGCCAGGCCACCGACCTGCTGGGAGGCATGCAGCAGCAGGACGCCACCGGTCGCCTCGACTCCATGGCAAAGACGGCCGATCAGTTGGCGGCCCAACAAAAACAGCAAGCGGATCATGTGCGCGATTTGCTCGCGCAGCAGAATGCCGCACGCACAGCCGGCCGGCAAATGACCTACCCAACCGCCGGGGAAATCGACAAAATGGTCAACGACCGCCAACAACTGAGCGACGACCTGGCGCGCCTCACCCAGCAAATCCGCGGTGCGGCCCGCGAGCTTGGGCCCACGCAGCCGGCCGCTTCTAATAAGCTGCGCGGCGCGCTCGATGGCATGGACGAAAACGATCTGGGCACCCGCATGCAGCGCAGCTCGGATCGGCTGCGCAGCGGCAGCTTCTCGGATCCGTTCGAAACCGCCCTCACCGGCGACTTGCAAAAGCTGGGCCGGCAGGTCGGTGACGCGGCGCGCGCCTTGGGCAGCGCGCAGCACGCTTCCAAAGACTCCGCGCTCAACGGCGCCATGGATGACCTATCCCGCTTGCGCGATCAGATCGCCGGCCTGGGCGGGCGCCAACCGGGTGGTGTCGGCAACCGGCTGGCCGGCCCGGTCGGTAATCCAGCCGGTGGCATGGGCAATCGCGATCGCGCCGTGCTGGGTGCTTATGATACGGGCAATACACGAATTTCCGGCCGAGCCGTAGCGCCCCAACAAGGCCCCAACCCGGCCGATACCCAGCGCCAGATCGATCAGGGATTGAACCTGCTCAACCAGGTGCGTGCCGTAGTGCAGGACAGTCCCGAGGCGCGGCAACAGTTGCAGTCGCTCATCGATCAAATGCGCAATCTCGATCCCAGCCGTTTCCCTGGCAATCCCGCACTGGTCGAGCAGATGCACCAGCAGCTCGTCAGCGGCGTGGATGCACTGGAACTGCAACTGCGCCGCCAGCTCGATGAAAACCAGGCCGGCACGATCCGCAACACCGACCCGGCCAAAGTCCCCGCGGGCTATCGGGACTCGGTCGCTGAGTACTACCGCAAACTCTCCGGTGACAGCCACTAGAGAGAGAGATCCGCATCGGTGTGGGACTGGAGGGCAGGTGAATGAACATAGAGAAGATTGGCATCGGCCAGAACCCGCCGGAAGACATCAACGTCATCATTGAAATCCCGCAGGGCGGCCACCCGGTCAAATACGAAATGGATAAGGCATCGGGCGCGATGTTCGTGGACCGCTTCCTGCATACCTCCATGATCTATCCCGGCAATTACGGTTTCATTCCGCACACGCTGTCCGCGGACGGGGACCCATGCGACGTTTTGGTAGTGGGTCAGTCGCCGGTAATCCCCGGCGCGATTATTCGGTCGCGGCCAGTGGGCGTTCTGCTGATGGAAGATGAGAACGGACTGGATGAGAAAATTCTGGCTGTTCCGGTCGACGCCCTGCATCCGTTTTATTCGAAGGTGGTGTCTTACAAGGATTTTCCGGATATCCTTTGCGACCAGATCGCCCATTTTTTCCAGCACTATAAGGACCTTGAAAAGGGTAAATGGGTCAAAGGGCTAAAATGGGCCGGGCCGGACGAGGCGCGGAAGGCTATAGCCGAGGCTATTAGCCGTGGGCATCGTGAGCAGGTTGGGTGACGGTTTCACGGGCGCGGCGCGTCGAGAACATGCCGGATGCCTGGCCGCGATGTATCGGGTACGTTTCGCGTGCGTCGCGGCATAGCGGCGGCAAAGAGGGCTCCATCCTTTCCTCGCAGGGGACCTCCTGGAGAGAGCCAACTCCGGATAAGCGAGAGAATTAAGAATCCTGCCGAAACCGTGTAGACCACGGGAGGTTCCATTGAGTCTGCTCCTTTAGGCGCTTCAGAATGGCTTCGCCTCACTAGCTCATCGGCAGATTCTTCAAAACATACACGACAGCGGCGCTAGCAATATGCGGTACGGGATATAATTACGTCTTTCACACTGGCGACGATCAGAGGAGAACATCCGATCATGGAACTGAATGCATCTGGAATCGCTGCGGCGTTAGCCGCCGCGATATTGACCGGCCCTATGGGTTTCGCACAGCAGGCAGCGGCGAAACCCGCAAATTGCCCGGCGGACGGGTTTAGCGGGGGATTCAGCCGCGGGTGTCCACAAAAACAATTTGCCAACCCAGCGGACATCTCGGCCATGATGGCCGCGCTGCCGGACAAACCCTATGCCACGCCGCAGAGCCTGCGCCATGTACTGGTTCTTGGCCGAGCCGTCGGCTGGGTGCACACTTCGATCCCGCTGTCGGCGAAGATGGTTGAATACCTGGGAGACAAGACCGGCGCCTGGACGACTACCATCACGTACGACGCAGCCGCCATCACGCCTGACAACCTAAAGCAGTATGACGCCATCTTTCTCGCCAGCACCACGGGCGAATTTCTGGACGACCCGAACGATAAGGCTGCCACGGACCTTCGCAGGCGGGCGCTCCTCGAGTTTGTCAAAGGCGGAAAGGGTCTGGCCGGCATCCATGCCGCTACCGATAGCTACCACACCAATGCCCCCACGCTGACCGGCACCTGGCCCGAGTTCAACGAAATGATCGGCGGCTTCTTCAAGTTCCACTGGACCTACCCGACGCTGATCCCCGTTAAAGTGGACGATCCAAACAGTCCCCTAACGGCGATGCTGCCGCCCCGCGGGTTCGAGATCGTGGACGAGACCTACACATTCGCGCAGGACTCATTCAGCCGCAAGCGGGTTCATGTGCTCACCAGCATCAACTACGGAAGGATGAGCGCGGAAGATAAAGCCAAAGAGCCGGCAGCCACTAAGCGCACCGACGGCGATTACGCGTTGAGCTACATTCAGCGCGTGGGCAGCGGCCGCGTGTTCTACGAGGCGCACGGCCACGACGAAAAGGTGTACTTCTCGCGACCGTTTATCGCTCACATGCTGGCGGGAATCCAATACGCGATCGGCGACCTGAAGGCAGACGACAGCCCAAGCGTAAAATAGCTCGGCCCTTGAGTCCGGTTTGCGCATTCTATGAGCAATTCTGACCGTATTATCCCGGCTGGCGTGAGCAATTTTGGCCAGACTAAGGCGGCTGGTACTTGCTATTCGGTTAGAGATGAAGGCTAGATAAGTATGGCAAGCCCCGCGTCACCCCAAAGAAAATTGGAAGACCCCTTGGCGCATCTGCCGTGTTCCAGTATCCTGGCGTACAAGAAGGGCCAGTACATTTACGGTCGGGATCAACCCTCCGCCGCCGTCTATCTGGTGATCGAGGGCAGGGTAAAGGTTTCCCGCATAGCCGACGACGGCCACCAAGTGGTCTTGGACATTTATCAAACCGACGAGTTCTTCGGTGAACTAGCGCTGCTCAAACTGCCACAGCGCATCGAGCAAGCGACGGCTATGGAGAGCACCCGGCTAATGTCGTGGACCGCGGCGGAGATCGAAGAAATCGTTTCGAGGAGGCCTCGGCTGGCCGTGGCGTTGTTGCAAATCCTGGTAGGGCGCACCATGGAGTTCGGACACCGCATCGAGAGCTTCTCGATGGATAATATCGCACGCCGGCTTGCCCGTTCCCTGATCCGCTTCAGCGAGCGGCTGGGTACGGCCGAGCAGGATGGTTCCATCCGGCTGGCGCCGTTCACGCACGAGTTGCTTTCACAATATGTGGGTACCTCCCGCGAAATCGTCACGCACTACATGAATGAGTTCCGCCGCCAGGGCTACCTGCGCTACTCCCGGACAGGCATCACCTTGGTACCGCAGCGCCTTCAGGGATGGATCGGCAAGTCGCCGAAGCAACGCTTAGAGGCTAAGACTCCTTCGCCCTCGGAATCGAGACGGACCACGTAAACGCGCACGGAACGGCGCTACAATCGCACTTTCTCGATGCAAACATCCCGTTTGACCGCTCTTTTGATTGCCGTTGCCTCGCTCGCACCCGGCGCGCAGCCCGACTTCTACAAACGCATCGGCCATGTTGTTTGGCTGGTGCACTCCATTAACGGGCCCTTGTCCGGCTGGTCGAGCCTCGGCCTTTCGGATGTCCACGACTTCGGTAAGATCGCTTTCAAAGGCGAGTATCGCGGCCGGCCCATCTCCGGCCACGCGCACATGGCTTGGGGACATTTGGGAAGCCTGGCCGTGGATATGCTGGAGCCGCAGGGTGGCGACAGCGCCTTCAACGCCTTTTTATCGACGCACGGAGACGGCGTTTTCTCGATCGTTTACGAGGTGGCGGACCAGGACGAAATGGCCAGAGAAGTAGAGCGCGTGGGCATGGCAGGCGTGCCAGTGCTGCAGCGCATGCAAGTGGACACCGATCGCGGCCCGGCCGTATTTACGTTTTTCGATACCGAGTCAAGGGGCAAGTACGTGCTCGGCCTGGTTCGCTGGCCCGGCGGGGCGGCGCCAGCCGCAGCACCTCCCGTAGTTTCACATATCGCGTTCGTCATCCGGGAGGCCAAGCCGGTTTCCGATTATTGGCAGCAAATCGGGTTCCCAGCCATGCCCGTGGCGCACGCCAGTCCGCGCGAAGACTCCCGCTACCACGGCATGCCCCTCTTGCTGCCGTTCGACGTCGGCTGGCACAAGTATACGCAGCCGACCTTTGAGTGGATCATTCCGCCGCAGGAGCCAGCCAACTGTTATGCCGATTTCCTGAAAGCGCATGGCGAAGGCGTTCACCACGTGGGGCTGCCGGTGGACGACCTGGAAGGCGGCATCGCCAGGTACAAGGGCCTGGGATACGGCGTCGTGCAATCGGGCGCGTGGGGCGACGTTGGCAAGAAGGGTTCCGGCAAATACGCGTATATGGCGACCGATTCGATCGGTGGCGTCACCGTGGAATTGATCCACGCGTACAACTGACCCGGAGCGAAGCGGGGATGCGGGAACGCCCGCGCCGGACCCGCGCAACGACGCACTCCGGCCAGACCGGTTCCCGGCTACCATAGTGAGGATGCTCGCGAAGTCAGTTCTTCCCGCTTTGCTCCTATCGTTGGTGGCCGCGACGGGGCAAACGATTCCGACGCCCGAATCCGTCCTGGGGCACAAGCCCGGCGACGATTTCTACCTTGCCAACTACGACGAATCGCGCGCCTACTTCCACAAACTGGCGGCGGTCTCGGATCGCATCAAGATGATTTCGGTGGGAAAGACGACGCGCGGCCTGGATTGGGAGATTGCCATCATTTCCTCGCCGGCAAACCTGGCGCAGCTTGATAAATATAAGGACATCTCGCGCCAACTGGCCCAAGGCCGGGGCCTCAACGACGATCAAGCCAAGGCGTTGGCGCGCGAAGGCAAGGCCATCGTGCACATCGACGGCGGGCTGCACTCGACTGAGGTTGCCGGTGCGCAGCAGTCCATCCTGCTGGGCTACAAGCTGGTCGCGACTCAGGGAGATCCGGAAGTCGACGCGATTCTCGACAACGTAATCCTGATGCTCTGGCCCACGCTCAATCCGGACGGACAAAACGAAGTGGTCGCATGGTATCGGAAGAATGTCGGAACGCCCTACGAGGTCAGCCCGCTGCCCGATCTCTACCAGGAATACGTCGGCCATGATAACAATCGCGACGGTTACATGAACAATATGCTCGAATCGCGCGACGTCACCCGCGCCGAGCTCGATTGGAATCCGGTGATCTTCTATTGCCACCACCAGACTGCGCCGTTCCCTACGCGCATCTTCATTCCGCCATTCACCGAGCCGATCTCTTCGAACATCAATCCGTTGATGGCGCGCTGGCTGAACGTGCTGGGCATCAACATGGCGGCTTACCTGGACGAACACCAGATGCCGGGCGCCGTGCATCGCGTGGGCTTCGACAACTGGTATCCCGGATTCCTCGATTTCACCCACATTTTCCGCAACAGCATTTCGTTCTTCACCGAAACCGCGCTGTATCATTACGCGACGCCGCACTTTTATACCGTGGACGAGTTTCCGAAGGACCGCCAGCAATTGACCGCGGAAGTGTTCTACAGCAGCCCGTGGAAAGGCGGCTGGTGGCGCCTGGCGGATGCCGTGCGATACATGGAAGGCGCGTCCATGGCGGTGCTCGATACAGCGGCCAAATATCGCGAGACGCTGCTTTACAACCGCTATCAGGCGGCGCGGGACAACATCGAGCGTTTCCGCAAGGAGCCACCCTACGCTTACGTGATTCCGCAGGAGCAGCGCGACCTTCCGACCGCCGCGACGCTGGTGGAAAAGCTGCTCATCGATGGAATCGAAGTGCATCGCGCAGAGCGGCCTTTCACCGCCAACAGCCGCGAATATAAGGGCGCCTGGGTGATCCTCATGGATCAGCCATTCTCGCCGCTCGTCAAGGAGCTGTTCGAGCCGCAGCAATATCCGGATCTGCGCCAGACTCCAAACGGGCCGCCCATCCGTCCCTATGACGTAGCGGGCTGGACGCTGCCGATGCAGATGGGCGTGGAAGTCGCGGTGGTATCGGAGCCATTGACGGATAGCCAGCGCGCCGGTCTTAAACGAATCGAGCAGGTGACACCCCCGCCGGGCGGCATACAGGGAACCGGTTCGGCATACGTGTTGAGCCATCAGCCGAATGCCGCATTCGCCGCGGTCAACGAGATTCTCACGAGTGGCGGCCAGGTTGGTTTTTCCAAATCGGAGATGGTCACGGCCGGCGGGCCGGAGCCGGGCGCGATCGTGGTCTCCGGCATGGATCGCGAGCGGCTGGCGGCAATCGCACAAAAACATTCAATCCAAGCGCTGGCAATTGCGAAATCGCCGCAAGATGCCGTTTCCACCAAGAAACCGCGCGTGGGTCTGTATCGCTCTTGGACCGGGAACATCGACGAGGGATGGACGCGCTGGATTCTCGAAAGCTATGGGTTCGCGCCCGTGACACTTCGCAACGGGGATATTCAGGCCGGCCACCTGCGCGACCGCCTGGACGCCATCATCATCCCGGATGCCGGCCCCAAGCAGATCATGGATGGTTTTGCTTCCGGCGCCATCTCGGGAGAGTATGTTGGTGGCATCGGCGAAACGGGCGTAGATGCGTTACGCGCCTTCGTTCGTGCCGGCGGAACATTGATCGCTTTCAATAATGCGTCCCTGATGGCGATCGCCGGCTTGGGATTGCCGGTAACGAATGTCCTGGAAGGTTTGAACAACGACCAATTCTATTGCTCCGGATCGCTCTTGCGCGTGGAGCTTCGCGACATGAATCATCCAGCCGTGTGGGGAATGCCGCGCGAGCCGATCGTGATGTTCGAGCGCGGACCCGCTTTCGACACCAAGAGCGGTTTCCGCGGTGTGATTCTGGCGGAGTACTCCAAGGAACGCAATCCGCTGGCGAGCGGATATCTATTGCACCCGGAGCGCATCCAGGGAAAGGCCGCGGCCGTTGAGGTTTTCTATGGCGACGGGCGCGTTTACCTTTTCGGTTTCCGTCCGCAATGGCGGGGACAATCGCACGGCACTTACAAGCTGGTGTTCAACGCGATATACGATTCGCCGAGTATGGCGAAGCCCACCGCGTATCAGCGTCCGGCAGAGCCGCCGAGTGCGCCGCTTGAAAGCTGGCGAGCGGCCACGGCCAAGGTTCGTGACGATCTGGCGCTGCTGCTGGCGGACAATCGGGCATTCTTCGCGGCCCGCGGTCCGGCTGCCGTGGAGGCCCGCAACAAGCTAGCGGGGGCCGTGGATCAATTCGAGAAAGACCGGATCGCGGAGGTGGACGATGCCGGCGCAGGCCTTGACGATGCCGTCCGCAGAAAAGCAGCCGAATATGTCCGCCAGTTGCGACGGCTTGCCGCAGACCTTCGCAGCAAGGAGTTCGAGGCGTCGGTAGATGCCGATGGCCTTGCAGAGCGGTATCGGTTAGCGGCGCTCGAACAGGAGATCAATGCGCCTGCCCCCAAGCCCAAGTGAAGCTACGGAAGGCGATAACCTTCTTAGTCACGCAGACCCGCATGCATCTGCGCCTGCCCAGTGCCGTTCGGTGGCGCGTCCACGTATTCGATCCAGCCGTCCATCATTTCCATTTCGCTGGCTTCACCCCACCGCACCACCTTTGCCGGGTCGGGGTTCAGCGGATTATTCGGCGAGTTGTCGAAGTGCGAGACGATGGCCAGCCGCGTGCCTTTCGGTATGAACTTCGGCTGCTCCATCCGGTATGTGATCTGCCAGTTGAAATTATAGTGTGGCACTAGCAGGAGCGTCTCTTTTCGGCCGTCTGGATAAGTCGCTTCGAAACGCGAGTCTTTGCCGCGCAGATGCATGTGCGGCGTCAGGCTGGTGAGGTACATATCCTGTTTGAAGGTGTGACACTCGGTAACCTCCACGTTGGGGTCGCCGGCCGGGATGCGGAAGAAGTAGTTCGATAAGTCCACCCGCTTGGCGACCTGCTTGGGCGGTTCTTTGGCGAAGATAAGGCCCACCGACGTCACATCGATCTCGGGTTTTTTGGTCGCCTTGGAGTAGTGGATCTGGAAGCCGAGACTGGAACCGGCGGGAATCTTGCGTGCGGTTCCCTCGGGATAAACGTCCGGCCCTCTCCCGGGCAGGTAGGAGCTGATCAGGCCCCAGCTTCCGAAGTTCTCGTCGCGCGGTTTGTCGCCGGGCCAGTAGGAATTGTCGTCCACGATGCAGCCGTCGTCGATCACCGGCGCTTCGTAGCGCATCCACGAGAGCTTGCCTTCGTGGACCTTGAGCCAGTCGGTGTAGGCCGACTGCGGATCCGCTGCTGCGTCTTTCTTGCCGGCCGGTTTGGGCTTGGCTGGCGCGTTGACGAAAACATGCGCGTGATGGACGATCTTGCGATTGCCCGGACGCAACTCCGCCGCGACGATCCACTTGTCTTCCGTGAAGTTGGTGGGTACGGTGAAGTTTTCGTATTCGTCGGGGCCATCGGCCGTTAGAGAATGTGGGGGAATCGAGATGATGACGTCCGGCTTGCCAATCCTCCAATCGGTCGAGAACACCGGCGCCGCGGGTAGCCGGTG
>JBEKTJ010000207.1:0-11581 GCA_049516155.1 Bryobacteraceae bacterium | reverse complement strand
TTCGGCTGGATGCCTTCCGCGTGTGCGCCCGGCTTCACCCGCCCGATGATGTAAAGCCAATGGAAACCGGGACCGAGCAGGATCGAATTCTGTCCATTAAGGAGCGGCTCGGTGGCCATTGGCAGCCAGAAATCCGGCGGATCGGCACGCACACGGTCGCCGAAGAAACCCGGCGGCGCGATGCCCGCAATTGTGTAAGGTATTTGATTGATGGTGAAGGCGGCGCCGATCACCGAGGGGTCCAGACCGAAGTGCTCCTGCCAGGCGCGGTAGCTCATCACCGCCACCGGCACGGTGCCGGGCCGATCGTCCACGGGCCCGATGGTGCGCCCCGCGAACGCGCCGATGCCGAACGTCGAGAAGTAATTGCCCGAAACGAACTCGCCTGCAAATGGCTCTGCCGGCCCGTTCGACCCTGCGCGGCGCGCGCTCAGCTCCGTTTCTCCGGCTTGGAACGCGGCCATCTCGCCGAACTCCGGCGTGTGATCGCGGAACTGTTGGTACAGCGGATAGGAGTAAATACCCCAATTGTCCTGCATGCCCCCGATCACGCAGCAGTTGTCGTTGCCCCCGAGGCGATACAGCTCTTTGGGGTTCTTCACCGGCAGGGACTTCAGCATGACCGCGTCCACCAGCGTGAAGATGGCCGTGTTGGCCCCGATGCCGAGGGCGAGGGTAAGCACGCAGACAATGGCAAAACCCGGCGACTGGCGCAAGCGGCGGAATCCGTAACGAAGGTCCTGCATGAATTGCATGGCGTGCTCCTTATCGACAATTACGATGACGGAGCGGGGGCAGTTTCGTTATGTGGAGACGGCGCGCCGGACCTACGCGGAACGCAGGCGATCGAGTTCCGCGGCGGCCACACCTCGTAGTGCGGCAAGGCCCTGCCGCACGGTGTGCCAGATTAACGCCTCGTCGACGGTATCGTATTCGTGCCGGTAGAGGTTACCCGCCGCTGCGACCGCTGTCCAGTCGATTTCCGGGTGCCGGTCCTTGATCTCGGCTGGAAGCCGCCGGGATGCTTCGGAGACAATTTCCAAAGCGCGAACGACTGCGTACACGGTCCTGCGATCCCCAGCGAAGGCAGCGAGTCCATCTGCGCCGTGAAATCGGCGATAAAGTCGATATTGTCCACAATGTCCCGCAAGCGTTGAGTGGGGTTCTTAGAAGGCATACACGGCGTCATGCAGAATGCTGTCCCGAAGCAGCGGCTTTAGAGTCTTGCGGTTCGCTACATCCCCGGCGCCATCGAGAATCTCGTTGACATAGATCTTCAGCCGGGCGTATTCGAAGATTCCCATGGGCTGGTCCGGAGCCAGTTCCACGAGCACGTCGATATCGCTGTCCGCGCGGGCTTCGCCGCGCGCCACGGAACCGAACACCGCGGCATGCGACACACCTAATCGCCGCAACTCGCTCTCGCGCGCCCGCAGTGTCCCCAGGACGTCATCTAAAGTGCTGGTCATACTCCTCAAGCACGAGTCTACCTCACAGCGGCCCACCGATTGTTTTGTGATACAAATTGACGGTCGCCGCCCTGGTCTCGGCGGTCCACGCACTCGGAACGTACGTGTTGGTTCCACTCTCCCCTGTGAGTTTCGCTTCTGGGCAGCATCGTCGGTTTCATCGTGGAAAGCGACCGTGATCACGTAGCATACGTCCTGCTTGCCGGCGGGTGTCGGAATCGGGTCCCGGCAGCGCTCGATTGGATGATCGTCTGTTTGAACCCGGGTTGTGGCGCGACTCCAGGGATGCTCGTGATGCGTCCATAGTTCCCTGCTTCCCACCAATTACCAAAACGCCCCCGAAAGTATTCGCAAATGACGAGAGTTTCTTAAGCATCTCGCCTTTTGCGGGAACTTCACGCTTAAACTCCAATCGGACATTTTCGACCGCTTGGTCATCGAGTAATTCCCGCACGTGCCACTGAGCGGGATCTCCTCGCTCCGAAGTGAAGGTGTGGTGGCCGAATCGGTTCACTTTATCAGAAACGCAACGTCGCTCCCCCTTCGCCGAGTATCCTAAAGATTAGGAACCACCAACTCCCATGAGCGAAGTATCCCGCATCCTCGACCAACTCCACCGCGCCTATCAAGGCCCCGCCTGGCACGGCCCGGCTCTGCGCGAAATTCTGACAGGCGTCACCTGGCAAACCGCCGCGCAGCGCCCCATACGCGGCGCGCACACCATCTGGGAACTGGTGCTGCACATCACCGTGTGGATTTCCGTCCCCACTCAGCGTATCGAAGGCGCCGAGATTCCCACTCTGCCGCCAGACCACGATTGGCCCGCCGCACCCGAACCCTCCGAATCCGCGTGGCAACAGGCCGTTGATAGACTCGCAGAAGCGCAGCGGAACCTGGAATCGGCAGTGCGCCAGCTCACCGACGAGCGCCTGCGCGAAAAGGTTCTCGGCGAGGTCCCCTATTCGATCTACACCATGCTGCACGGCGTGGTGCAGCACAACCTCTATCACGCCGGCCAGATCGCCTTGCTCAAGAAGGCGGCATGATCGACTTTTCCCAATTCGGCGGCGGTCAGCCGCTGGTCCTCATCGCCGGGCCCTGCGTGATCGAGAGCGAGGAACACGTGCACCGTATGGCGCGCGCTATCGGCGAAATCGTCGGCCCGTTCGTTTTCAAAGCGTCGTTCGATAAAGCCAATCGCACCAGCCTGAGCGGCTATCGCGGGCCGGGCCTCCAGGAAGGGTTGCGCATCCTGGCAGGCGTCAAGCGGGCAGGCTACGCCATCCTGACCGATATCCACGAGCCGGCCCAAGCCGCGCCTGTGGCCGAGGTGGCCGATATCCTGCAAATCCCCGCTTTCCTGTGCCGCCAGACGGACCTGCTGATGGAAGCCGGCCGCACCGGCCGCATCGTGAATATCAAGAAGGGCCAGTTCGTTGCGCCACAGGACATCGCGCGCGCGGCGGAAAAAGTGGCCTCTACCGGCAACTCTCAGGTGCTGCTGACCGAGCGCGGCTCGTCATTCGGCTATAACAACCTGGTGGTGGACATGCGCGGTCTGAAGATCATGCGCGACATGGGTTGGCCGGTGGTGTTCGACGCCACCCACAGCGTGCAGTTGCCGAGCGGCGGCGGAGCGGCTTCGGGCGGCCAGCCGCAATTCATCGAGCCTTTGGCGCGCGCCGCGGTGGCGGTGGGCATCGACGGTCTGTTCGTGGAGGTGCACGACGCTCCGGAGCGGGCTCTGTCGGACGGCGCCAACGCGCTACGGCTGGATCTGCTGCCGGAACTCTGGCGGCGGCTGCGGACCCTGGACGCGCTGGTGAAGTCCGGGTTTCTGCACGCTTAGACCGCCCCAGCCGTCATACAATGGTGGAGACAGGAGATCTCTCTATGCGCAATCGCGGCCAAAGAGGTTTTTCGCTAATTGAGTTGCTGATCGTGATCGCGATCATCCTCATCATCGTGACGGTGGCTTTGCCTAAGTTGAACAAAGCCCGCATGTACGCCCAGGAGACAGCCGCTCTCAAGGCGATTCAGACGCTCAACACCGCGCAGGTGCAATACAACTCGCAGTTCGGCCGCTTCGCCCAATCGTTGACCGAACTGGGACCACCCGCTAGCGGCACGGATAATGCCTCTTCCGCGAATCTGATCTCCTCCGATTTGGCTGCCGGTACGAAGCAGGGCTACAACTTCACGCTGGCGGGAACGCCTACGGGCTACACCATTTCGGCTGTGCCCGCGGTGTTCGGTTCCACCGGTTCGCGGACATTCTTCTCGGATCAATCGCTGGTCATTCGCGAGAACTATGGCCAGGAGCCGGCCACCGCCAATAGCAAAGAAGTTGGGTCGGCGGCGGCCAAGTCGGGCGACACTTCGAAGTAGGCCGGAGGCGCATCATGAGCGGCCGGTCGGTTGCCGTTCTTTGGGTTGCTGGGAGCTCCGCGCTACTTTGCGGCGTTATCGGCAGCGCGGCACTTCCCAAGTTGAACAAAGCCCGCATGTATGCCCAAGAGGCAGCCGCTCTCAAGGCGCTTCAGGCCTTAAACACCGCGCAGGTTGAATACAATTCTCAGTTCGGCCGATTCGCCCAGTCGCTCTCCGAGTTAGGGCCGCGGGTCTCCAACCTGATCTCGACCGATCTAGCCGGCGGCGAAAAGCAGGGCTACAAATTCACCCTGGCGGCAACGCCTCAAGGCTACAGCATTCAAGCCGTCCCGGTAGCCTTCGGTTCGACGGGATCGCGGACCTTCTACACCGACCAATCGTTGCTTTTGCGCGAGAACTACGGCCCCGAACCGGCCACCGTCAATAACGAGGAGGTCCGGTCGGCGGCGAAGTCATCGCAAGGTGCGCCATGAGCGGCAGGGCGGTTGCTCTCTTTGCGGTTGTAGGGATACCCACCCTTTTCTATTCGGGCATTCCACTGGGAGAGCGCTCTCCTTACAAATCGCGCAAGTATACCCAAGAGACGGCCGCTCTCCGGAATCTTCAAGTCATCGGCACCGCACAGGTGCAATACAATTCGCAATTCGGACGATACGCCCGGTCGCTTTCCGAGTTGGGGCCGTCGGCCTCCAACCTCATCCCGGCGGATCTGGCCGGCGGCGAGAAGCAGGGCTATAGATTCAGTCTGTTGGAAACGCCCCAAGGCTATAGCGCTCAAGCCGTCCCGGTAGCCTTCGGATCGACGGGCTCGCGCACGTTTTACGGAGATCAATCGCTGATCCTACGCCAGAACTACTGCCCCGAGCCGGCCACCGGCAACAGCAAGGAGATTGGTTCTACAGCGGTGAAGAGGAGATGAAGTGAGAGCGGCAAGACGCGTGATGATAATCCGCTTGATCCTCGGTGTAGCGGTGTCCGTGACCGCAACTTTCGCGGTCATCATCTGGCCGAATCTTGCCAAGCTGAACATCGCGCGTACGTACGCGCAGGGTACGTCGGCCCTCAGAACTAGGCGATTGCCGCCCGCGAAAAGCAGGGCTATAGGCCCGCGCACTCTTTACACCGACCAATGGTTGATCCTCCGCGATAGCTTCAGCCCGGACTGGCCACCGTCAACAGCAAAGAGGTCGGCTCTAGAGCAGCCAATCCGGCGGAATTGAAGCAGCCGTAACAGGAGTTCCCGAAGAAGGATCGCCGCGTCGTCCCTGCGCCCCCGTGGTAACTTGACTCTTACGCATGCACATCCTTTTCATCGGCGATATCTTCGCTTCGCCGGGGCGGCACATTGTCGCCGATCATCTACGGGACATCAAGGAAACGAACCACATCGACCTGGCCATCGCCAACGCCGAAAACGCAGCCGGCGGATTCGGCATTACTCCGTCCATCGCCGAAGAACTCTTCGCGCTGGGTTTGGATGTGCTCACGTCGGGCAATCATATCTGGGATAAGAAGGAGATCCTGGATTACCTACCGCGTCAGCCGAAGCTTCTGCGCCCCGCCAACTACGCGGACGAAACACCGGGCCACGGCGTCTTCGTGGCGTGCAGCCGGCAGGGCATTCCCTGCGCGATTATCAATCTGCAAGGCCGCACTTACATGCCGGACACGGATTGTCCTTTTCGCAAAGTCGACCAGATCCTAAACGGCCTCGACCAGTCCGTCAAAGTACGGTTCGTGGATTTTCATGCCGAAGTAACCAGCGAAAAAATGGCTATGGGCTGGTATCTGGATGGCAGAGTTTCCGCCATGGTCGGCACGCACACGCATATCCCCACCGCGGATACACGCATTCTGCCGGGTGGCTCCGCCTATCAGACCGACGTGGGCATGACGGGCCCCTACGACTCTGTGATTGGAGTGAAAAAGGAGTTGATTCTCCAGCGTTTCCTGACGGCTCTACCGGTGCGCATGGAAGCCGCCAAAGCCTCGCCGGAGTTGCACTCCGTCATCCTTGAAGTCGACGAAACCACTGGCAAAGCAATTTCAATGCGCCGCCACACGGTCCGTGGAGATTAGGCTTCTGACTCCTGACTTCTGTCTTCTACCTTCGCGAGCATCTGCTCTTTACGCATCACCAGCGTGGCCGTATTGAAGCTGGCCACTTCGAACCCGTGCCCGTGCGTGATGGCGTCAGTCGGACAAGCCTCCACACAGTAGCCGCAAAAAATGCAGCGGTTGTAATCGATGTTATAAACCTTGGCATAACGCTCGCCGCCGCTGATGCGCACCTTCTCGGTATTTTCCGCGGCTTCGATGTAGATGCAGTTCGAAGGGCAGGCCGCCGCGCACAGAAAACACGCCACGCACTTCTCCATGCCGTTCGCGTCGCGCTGCAAAACGTGTACGCCGCGGTAGCGCTCTTCGAGCTTGGCCGGCCCATCCGGATAGTTCTCCGTCACCGTGGGAGACATCATCTCCTTGAAGGTGACGCCCATGCCCTTGGCGATGCCGGCCGCCGAACCCAGTATCTCGTCGAATGTATTCGCCATGCGCTTTCTTTCGTTGTACCTTTTGCTCCCCCCGGGAGCTTAATTCTTCGATCCTCAACCCGATTTCCACTCTGGCACATTTTCGCCCGGACGGAAGGGGTTGACGCCCGCCTGTGCGGCGACCGCCAGGAACTCCTTCTTGACGAATCCTTCCAGGCTCCAGGCGATAGTTCCATCGCGCTCCACCAGGAACATCGAAGGCACGTGCGAGAGCCCGTAAGCGTTGCTGGCCGGATAGCCGCTCTCCTCGGTGTCCAGCAGCATGGGAAAACTGATCCCGAACTCGGCGGCGAACTCTTGGGTGGTCTCGGCATCGTCCTGCGAGACGCCGTAAATCTCCAGCGATCCTGGCGCGCGGCCTTGATGGATGCGTTCCAGGAAGGGCAGCGTCATCTGGCACACCGGACAAGTCGATTTGAAGAACGCCAGCAGCACAGGCCCGCCCGGCAGCAACTTGTCCAGAGCGGCGGTGCCCAGCGCGGCCCCGTTATCCAAGCGTGCCAGACTGAAATCCGGCGCGCGATTCCCGGCGCGCAAGAGTTCAGTCGATCTGGCTGCTCCCATCTATCCAGTTTCTCATAATATGGCGGGCCTCCATGGACCGGCCTGGAGGCCTGTCCTACTTAATATCCGCGCCGCTTATCTACGACATTGCGTAGCGGCTCGCCCTTCCGGTGCCGCCCGAAATTGTCCAGAAACAACTGCATGGCGCGCTGCTGCCAATCCGGCGTGTGGTCGGCCGAATGCGCCGACAGCAACAGATTATCCAACGCAAAGAACGGATGGCCGGCCGGCAACGGCTCCTGGTTGAAAACATCCAGCGCCGCGCCGCCGATCCGCTTTTCCCGCAACGCCGCGATCAATGCCGCTTCGTCCACTAGCGGACCCCGCCCCACGTTGATCAGAATTGCCGCTGGCTTCATCGCGTGCAACTCGGCCTCGCCCACGATCCCGCGCGTCTCCGGCGTCAGCGGCGTGCTCAGCACTAAGTAATCCGACTGCGCCAGCAGCTCGCGCTTGCGCTCAGGCCCGTCCGCCCGCCCGATGCCCATCACCCGCAGCCCCAGCGCTTCCGCCCGCTGTGCGACCGCCTTGCCGATGTCGCCCAACCCGATCACGCCCATCGTCTGGCCTGCCACTTCGACGGTATCGAACTGGTCCCAGACGCCTGCCTCCTGGCTGCGCACCATGCGGCGCAATCCCTTGGCGAAGAACAGCACAACCGCCATCGCGAACTCGCCCAGAATTTCGCTGAAAACGCCGCGCGCATTGGTCAGCGGCACCGGGCTTTCGGCCAACTCCGGAAACAGCAGCTCATCCAGGCCCGCGGAACGCGAATGCACCCAGCGCACCGCCGGCGCCATGCGCCACACCTGCCGCAACAGGTCCCGGCTGCCGGTCCAATTCAGAATCACGTCTGCGTCCGGCGCGGCTTCGGCGAACGCCTCCACACGGTTCCCCGCCGCGATGCGCACCCCGTCGGGCAAGGCCGCTAACATCGCCAGCAGCGGGTCCGCGGGATCCGCCAAAACCAACACCGTGCTATCGTCCATGAGGAGAAGCTACCATGTTCGGCCTCGTTCGCGAAATGCCCACGCCAAGATGGCGCCCTGTACCCCCTTGAATTCGGTGTGGAATGGACATACAGTGAGACTGGAAGGCGGAGATTTCAGATGAAACTGTCTTTTGCATTGCCACTATTCCTGGCCGCGGGCGTTGCGGCGTTCGCGCAAACGATGCCACGGATGACTACAGTCGATCCGGGCACGGGAAAGGCGGGGGATGAGATCACTGTAGCTGGGGAGAACCTGGAGAAGGCGCAGGTGGCCAAAGTGTACCTGACGGATGGCAAGAACGATACCGTGCTGGACTTGACGGAGCAAACCGCCACCAGCATCAAGTTTAAGATCCCAACCAAGGCAATTGCCGGCCGGTTCGCGCTGATGCTGCTAACGACGGGCAAGGAGCCGAAGCTGATTGAGCAGCCGGTCAAGCTGACGGTCGAGCAGTAGCGGCTAGCTTTTCTCCCGGCGGTACGGAGAGGAGATGTAGCGGCGCGATTCGCGGGCCGCCTCAGCTTCGGGCGCGTACGCCATAGCTCTCTTGTATGCCTCGACCGCCAATTCGTGCCGCTGCCTCAGATCGTAGATTTGTCCGACCCGCATCCATGCCAGCACGCCCGTGTTCAGGTCCACGTCCTCGGCATGCGCGGTCACCTTTTGCATGTTGGACAGCGCGGCATCCAGGTCGTTGTACCAGAACTGGATGGTCCCCAACTGGTAGTAAATCGACTCCCACGGCACGCGCGCATAGCCCGGCGCTCCTTGCGTTTTCAACTGCGCCACTTGTTGGACGCAGGCCGCGGCCTTCTTGCCATCGCCCAGCGCCGCATACATACCCGCCTGCTCAAAACGCAGCAGATAGTTGCGCGGAAAGCGTGCGATCAGACTTTCCACCAATGGCAACGCCTTAGCCGTCTGGTGCTCGCGGCGGTAGATCGCGGCCAGAAAGACCTCCGCGTCCACCCGATTCAGCGAGCCGTGCGCCGCCACCTGCTCCACGGTACGGATGCCGCGCTGTTTGTCGCCGTGGAAGCCGACTAGAAAACCAACCATCTTATAGTAAGCCGGCAGGCTTCCGATCACGTAGTCGTGCAGGCCTTGCACCAGGCGCGCATCCACGTTGGACGGATCCAGTTCGCTCACCCGATTATGCATTTTGCGTGCGGTGGTGGAGTCGTGCAGCGCGCCCACCCAATCCTTCTGGACCAGGAAAAAATAGTTCGCCCGCAGGCCGTAAGTGATGCCCATGGCATACAGCGCGCCGGTGTCGCTGGCGTTCCTGCGTAGGCGCGCCTGCTCCAGATCCAGGGCCTTTTGGATCTCGCCCAGAAACCGCTTCTGGGTCGCGGCCGATGGGTTCAGCTTGGCCCTGCGCAGCAGGGAATTGTTGCCCGTCACCAGTTCGCTTTCAAGCGCGCCATCGCGATACATCTCGCTGAACACGACGGTCTCGGCGGCGTGATTGTACAGGTCTGGGTTGTTGGGGTCCAGTGCGATGGCCCGGTCGAAATCGGCCAGCGCTGGCTCGAATTCCAGATTGTAGAAGTGGTTGTAGCCTTCGTCAACCAGAGTACTTGCGGCAAACAGACGCGTGGCGACGCATGCGGCTGCGAGAATGGTGGCTTTCAATACTCTATTATAAATGGGCGCGCGATTGGCCTACCGCCGCACTTTACGCATCCAGCCGCCCCACCCAACGCCCGCGCGGGCCATCAAGACGCCTAGCACGAGTGCCATCGCCATGCGCGTCCAGAAATGGAAGGCGTCCGGCTCCGCTTGCGTGAACACGTTGCGCACCCAGTCGATGTCATTGGGAACGAAGAACGGAAAGTAGCCCGAACCGAAGACCCAGTTGTGCGCCGCCGGCGTCATCAGGAAATCGGCGAACGGCCACTGCGCCGCCGCCAGCGCGATCACAAAGATCGGGGCCATGGCCGCCGCGCGCGCCCAATAGCTCCAGCGTTGCCAATACGGGCGCGTCAGATCCAGGACGAACGCCGGT
The DNA here is from genome assembly GCA_049516155.1 of Bryobacteraceae bacterium. Taxonomy (GTDB): domain Bacteria; phylum Acidobacteriota; class Terriglobia; order Bryobacterales; family Bryobacteraceae; genus Bog-159. The sequence goes on along the minus strand of JBEKTJ010000207.1, from coordinate 1,605 downwards.
ACGATGACCAGGATCGGAAAATCCGGCGGCACGAAATGCGTGATGTGCTGGTAGACTGGGCCCAGCTTGGGCTCCGCCGGAAACAGCGGCAGAATCCAAACGTACAGCAGGTTCAGCGTCGTGTAAATGCCTGTGACTACCGTTCCCGCCCAACGGTAATCCGTCATGCGGTATAGCCCCGACAGGAAAAAGCAAGCTCCCAACGTCATCAACATGTAAAACAGGGCGCTGTGCATGTAATTGCGCGTGAGGAATTCCTGAAAGATGCCGAAGGACGTGACCAGCAGAAAGGTGTAGGTATACAGCATGAGCGCCTGCAGCTTGCTGCGTAACCGGCCTTCGGCCTGGCTGAGATGGCCCATGATCAGCAGCAGCGTTCCGATGCGAATCACCAGCATGCCGAAAATCAACAGCACATGCGGCGGGCTGAGCACCTTGACGTCCAGGCCGTACGCATCGTGCCACCAGTTGTCGAACGGCGCCGAGGCGATCATGGCCACGCCGCCCCATGCGCAGACGAATGCACCCAGCGGTCCGCGGAAGCCCCACATGCGCACCGCGCCGAACTGCGCCGACGCTGGATGGCCGAAGGTGTTGGACAGGATCAGGTACCCGCACGAAATGCCCGCCAGGATGCCGCAGAGATAGATCAGCATGTGCGGGGCGGTCCAGAATGTATCCCGGCCGATGCTTTTGTGCCAGGAAATGTCCCAGATCCCACCGATGGAAGCGGAGGTGATCGCGATTACGCAGGTCGAGATGTACCACGGGACGGAAGCTGTGCGTTCGGCCGCATGTTCCGCCCAGGTGATTGTAGCGCTCTGAGCCATATCCAAGTTTACCTTGCCGGTAGGCGCTCAGGAGTGTGGGAAACTGAGAACGACGCATGCCCGACTCTCCCGCCGGTGCGGCTTTCAGCCACTCCAACTACCGCTATTACCTGACCGTCCGCGTGCTGACCACTACCGCCTCGGAGATGCAGGCCGTGGCCGTTGCCTGGCAGGTATACGGTCTGACGCATCGCCCTCTGGATCTGGGACTGGTAGGGTTGGCCCAGTTCCTTCCCGGCATCCTGCTCTTTCTCGTTGCTGGCCAGACCGCGGACCGCTTCGCGCGGCAGCGTATCCTGCAAGTCTGTTGCGGCGGCTTCGCGCTGTGCTCCCTGCTGCTGTTGGGGTTGACGTGGCACGGCCTGTCCTCCATATTTCCGATCTATGGCGTGCTGTTGTTGAATGGAACCGTGCGCGCCTTCAACGGTCCGGCGGGCCAGGCGTTCCTGCCGCTATTGGTGGGGGAGAAAGACTTCCCCAAGGCAGTGGCGTGGAATTCATCCATTTTTCAGGCCGCCACGATTGCCGGACCTGCCATAGGTGGATTGCTATACGGCTGGACCGCCAGCCCTGCATTGGTCTACACGTGCGCGGCGATCGAGTATCTGGCGGCGTTGGCGACATTGGCGTGCATCCGGGTAATCGCCGCGCAGGGGCGACGGCCCGCGGCGTCCTACCAGATGGCCCTAGAGGGCCTTCGCTACATCCGGCGCAACAAGCTGATCCTGGGCGCTATCTCGCTGGACCTGTTCGCTGTGCTGTTGGGCGGCGCAGT
>JBEKTJ010000206.1:0-20216 GCA_049516155.1 Bryobacteraceae bacterium | reverse complement strand
TCTGTTAAATACTGCTGTGGCGATTGAGTTGTATCTGAAGTGCCTGTCGAACGAAGTTGTATGCCGATGCGGTAGGGGTTGGTCCAAGGTATCGTCCAGCCCTGAGCGCGGCTGCGCCCAACCCGCGCTATCGGAAAGGGTTGAAGGCGATCTGCGGGACGAACTCGACCGCGCTGTTCAAATCCAGCTTGTGCCTTCGGTGGCCGTTTGTTTCGGGCTACGCTTGAACAAGTGTGAAGGCGCTTTTGAAACTGCCCGCCAGCCGTTCGAACAAGGCCACACGCATCAAAGGTTTCGGTGGAGCTTCTCATGAATGTCTCGAGTCGATCCTCGACATCTGCGAGCGGTTCGACTCGGAAATACCGACATCCGGGCCGGGCGCTCGCTTGCGTGCAGGTCTAATAGCAGTGGCCTGCCGCCTTACGTAGACTTTCAAGCGCATCCGTCTATAGCCATTGACAATATATCCAGTGTGGATATAATTAACCTATGAAGGGCACGCTACCGCAGCCGGAGACACTTCTGCCGCTCCCGCCGGCGACTTTCCATATTCTGCTGGCCGTGGCCGACCAGGATCGGCACGGCTACGCCATTATCCAGGATGTTGCCACCCGTACCGCGGGCGAGCTCAAGCTCAGCGCCGGCACGCTGTACCGGTCGATCCAGCGCATGCTCGAACAGGGATTGATCGTGGAAACCCAGGATCGTCCCACGCCCGATCTGGACGACGAACGCCGCCGGTATTACCGGATCAAGCCGTTCGGCGCGGCTGTGGCGCGGGCTGAGGCCCGCCGCCTCACGCAACTCGTCCGCATGGCGCGCGATCGGGGCTTTGTGGCGGGGCGGGCATGATGCGGTTATACAATCTGCTCTTGAGGCTATATCCCGCGTCGTTCCGCGCGGAGTACGGTGAAGAGATGCGTGCGATCCAAGCGCGCCGCGTACGCGATGCCTCGTTGCCGTTGGGAGTTGCCGCCCTCTGGTTCGCAACGATATTCGAGGTTCTGTTCAATGCTGCCGCGGTGCACTGGGATATCCTCCGGCAGGATCTGCGATACACGGCGCGGACGCTGGCCCGCTCTCCGGGCTTCGCTTTGACCGCGATCCTGGTGCTGGCGCTGGGAGTGGGCGCGAATACGGCGGCGTTCTCGGTCACAGATTTCGTGCTCATCCGGCCTCTGCCGTTTCCCGAACCGGACCGTCTGGTGAAGCTTTGGGAGAAGCTGCCCGGCTACTCGCAGATGGAATTATCGCCCGCCAACTATGTCGATTGGAAGCACATGAGCAAATCCTTCGACGGTATGGGCGCATTCTGGGAAAACTCGGTGAATCTGGTAGGGCAGGGCGATCCCGAGCACATGGAGGGCGCGGCCATCACCGCGGATCTGTTTCCGCTGTTGCGCGCGCAGCCCCTGATGGGGCGCCTTTTCACGGCCGCGGAGGACCGCGAGGGCGCGCCCGGCACGCTGCTGCTCAGCTACGAGTTGTGGCAGGCCGTATTCGGCGGCGACCCCGGAGTGATCGGCCGGCGCGTGAATCTGGACAACGAACCGTTCACAGTGATCGGCGTGATGCCACGCGATTTCCATTTTCCGAGCCGTCGGGCTGAGCTTTGGATGCCGATGCGGTTCCGCGAGCATAGCGAAGATTTCCGGGACCGTAGCAATAACTATTTAGAGGTCGTCGGGCGGCTGAAGACGGGTGTTTCGGTGGGCCAAGCCAGGGCGGAAATGAGTGTGGTGGCGGCCCAACTGGAAACGCAATTTCCAAACGAGAACGAGCGAGTCACGGCTTCCGTCATCCTTCTGCGCGACGAGCTGTCGCAGCAGTCGCGCCTGCTGCTGATGGCGCTGAGCGGCGCGGCGATATGCGTACTGCTGATCGCTTGCGCCAATCTGGCGAATTTGCTGATGGCGCGCGGCATGGCCCGCCAGCGGGAGTTGGCCGTCCGGACCGCCATGGGCGCGGGGCGCGATCGCCTGGTGCGCCAGTTGGTTACCGAAAGTTTGGTTCTGGCGCTGGCGGGAGGCGCGCTGGGGGTGCTGGTGGCTGCAGCGGCCGTGCCGCTGCTCGCCAGGCTGGTGCCGGCTTCGCTGCCGATCGCGCAGTCGCCATCGATCGACTTGCGGGTGCTGATCTTCGCCGGCCTGATATCCGGCCTGACCGGGATCGGCTTTGGCGTGTTTCCGGCGCTGCGAGCTTCGAGGCAATCGGACTTGAGCGCGCTACGTGAAGGCACGCGCGCGGGTGGGGGACGCAGGGAACGCTTGCGATCGGTGCTGGTAGTCGCCGAGGTGATGGCGTCGGTCGTCCTGTTGGTCTCGGCTGGGCTGCTGGTGCGGGCCTTATGGCGCATCGAAGCTACGGATCCCGGCTTCCGCACGGATGGCATGCTGACTCTGCGCACGGCGCTGCCGATGCCCAAATACGATCAGACAGCGCGCCGCGCCGGATTCTACACCCAGGTGCTCTCCGCGGTGCGCGCTCTGCCGGGCGTTTCCAGCGCGGCGTATATCAGCTTCCTGCCCATGACCATGACCGGCGGAATCTGGCCGGTCGCCGTGGATGGCAAACCGCTTGAAGTGCAACGATCCGGATCGCATACCGCCAGCCTGCGGTACGTGACGCCGGGGTTCTTCGCCACCATGGGAATTCCTCTACAGCGCGGGCGCGACGTCGCCGAATCGGATACCGTGGATGCGCCGTTCGCCGCCGTGGTCAGCGAATCGTTCGTGCGCCGCTATTGGCCCGATCAGGATCCTCTGGGCCGGCATTTCAAAATGGCGTTTCACGACCGCATGATCGTGGGGGTGGCCGGCGATGTACGGGTTCGTGGACTGGAACGTCAAAGCGAGCCGCAAGTCTATCTTCCGTACCGGCAGGTGCAGGACGGGTGGTTGACGGGTTATGTGCCGAAGGACTTGGTGGTGCATTCCGCAACCGGGCCGGGGACCCTGGCGCCGGCGGTGCGCCACATTATTCGCAATGCGGATGCCGAGCAGCCCGTCTCGGACGTGCGCACTATGACGGACATCGTGGAGGATCAAACTGCCTCGCGCGCCGCACAGGTGCGGGTATTGGGAGCTTTCGCCGCGATCGCGTTTCTGTTGGCCGGCGTGGGCATTCACGGATTACTTTCCTTCGCGGTGTCGCGGCGGACGCAGGAGATTGGCGTGCGCATCGCGCTGGGCGCGCAGCCGGGCGGGATCGTCAAAATGATCGTGCGGCAAGGCGCGCTGCTGGCGGGTGCGGGCGTACTGCCGGGAATCGTGCTGGCTTACGGCGCGGGGCGCGCGATGGAAGGGCTTCTGGCGGGCGTGCGGCCGGCGGACGCAGTCACGTTCGCGAGCGCCATCGGACTTTGTGTGCTAATGGCGGTGATGGGAAGCTTGGTGCCGGCGCTACGGGCGGTGCGCATCGACCCAATTTCAGCGATCCGGTCGGAGTAGGTAGGATAGGCCTCCTGGCCTGTCTTTTTTCTAGGGGACAGAAAGTTCACAAGTGCGTCGAGCGCGGCCTGAATCTTCTCCGGCGTGGTGTCGTGGTTCGGGTCCAGCATGCGCAACAAATCTGTGCGAGTAATGTCGCGCCTCGAACGCGTGCGCGCTCTTTTGTCCAGCACGATTTCGAATCTGCACTCCATCGACCTCGGCTTCAATCGCGACAATATGCTTCTGTTCCGGCGCACCGGCGCGAGTCTGTCGGAGGGTTCGCTCATCCATGCCGGCCCGGGCACCCGACGGAGTATATTAGCTAATGATGCATCAGTCCGCGGAAATCGTTCCTTTCGGAATCCTGCTCCGCCGCAATTGGCCGTTGCAAATTAAACGATCCTGTATTCGAGTAGGCATTTACCAATGAGCGATAAAGCTGCCGAAGGTAGTTATTCCAGTAAATGGCGCGGCGATTTCGGTGTTCCTATCGATTCGCGGCGCGCCACCGAAGACGACATCTATTACTGCTACAGGCTCCTGCTCGGTAGAAATCCGGATGCCGGCGGATTCGCGAATTACGCCGCGATGATCGATAGCCGCGATGTCTCAATCGATCTGCTGGTAACGATGTTTTTGTCCTCCGCCGAGTTCAAGTATAGAAATCCCAGTTCCGATGAGGCCGCCGTACGTGTGGACTTGCCGGGTTTCCACATCTACGCGTTACCGGATGACTGGGCAGTCGGGCAGCACATACTCAAGACTGGAGCCTATGAGCCGCACGTGACCGCTGTCATGAGGGAAGTCCTACGGCCCGGAATGGTGTTTGTGGATGTCGGTGCGAACATCGGCTTCTTCACCTTGTTGGCCAGGTCCCTTGTGGGCCGGGGGGGCCGGGTCTACGCGTTTGAACCGAACCCTCGCAATACCGCACTCCTGCACCTCAGCCTGGAAGCGAACTCGTTTCAGGACGTGGAGCTTTTTCCGTTCGCGCTGGCGGATTCAGCGCGCCTGTTCGTCTATGACGCCCAGGGAAGTAATGGCGTAATTACCGCTTTCGATGGCGATCTGAAGACCCTCGCATCGCGCATGGTAATCCGCTCAGTGAATTTGGATCAGCTCTTACAAATGGATCGCTGCGATGTCGTGAAAATCGATGTAGAAGGAGCCGAGGGTCTGGCGATTCGGGGTGCAATGCGTACCATCCAGGCCCATCACCCGATGATCTTCTCGGAGTTCTCTCCTCCGCAGTTGGAGTCCGTCTCCCGCATTTCGGGGGAGCGCTATCTCGGCTTATTATTTGCCGAGGGATATTTCGTCTCGATCATAACGCCATCGTCGGGTCTGGTGGATTGCGGCCGGGATGCCGCTAAAGTGATGGCGGCCTTTCATCAGGCCGGGGTGAGTCATATCGACATTCTCGCGGCCCGCCGAGCGTAATGTACGCATTGACACACTTCCCAATTGGAGTCTATACTGATCCATGCCTGAATTCGGCCCGGGCCCAATTCCGCAGGAATTGCAATTCCAGCGCGCCGAGGCGCTGCCCTCGGCGGATGCGCCATCCATCTCCGGAAAAAACTGCGTGGCCTGCAAGAGGCCTATCGCTAACACCTACTATCATGCGCAAGGTCAAGTGGTTTGTCCCGCGTGTGCCGGCCGGATCCAATCCGGCCAACAGCCGCCGCCGCCCCTGGCGCTAGCCCGTGCGGCCCTTTACGGAGCTGGGGCGGGGCTTGCCGGATGCGCGCTGTATGCCACCGTGGCGATCGTGACCGGCCTCGAAGTTGGCCTGATCGCGATCCTGGTGGGATATATGGTGGGTAAGGCAATACGGCGCGCTTCGAACGGTTTGGGCGGCCGCCCGCAACAGATTCTCGCCATAACGCTGACTTATTTTGCAATTACGACGAGTTACATCCCGGTATTCATTTATCACATCGTCAAGCATCCGCCCGCGGCAATTCGAAGCGGTGTCCGGAGCGGGTCAGCTCAGGTGCAGGGCACTGAGTCAGCGCCGCGCGTCGCGCCCGAGGGACGGCCGCGCATATCGGTGGGGCGGGCTCTTTTGTCGCTCTTGCTTCTAGCCGCGGCGGCTCCGTTTCTTGCGTTGAGGTCGGGAATCTCCGGCTTGATTTCGCTATTCATTATCTTTATCGGTTTGCAGCGAGCCTAGATGCTGACCGGCAGGTCGGAGATTCTAGTAATGGGTCCCTACGAAGCAGAGCCGGCAGTTCCATGACCTGTTCCGCCTGCAGCGCTGAGATCCCGGAGCCGGCGTTGAGTTGCCCGCAGTGCCTCCGCTTGACGCATGCGCCGAAGTTGGAAGAGTTGGCCGAGCGGGCACGGGCGGCATGGCGCGTCGGCAGGTTCAGCGAGGAGCGCGATTTGTGGGAACAGTCGCTGAAGCTGTTGCCGGAGGACACGGTACAATACCGCAGCATCCGCGCGCGCACGGAAGAACTCGATCGGCAGGCGGAAGCCGCGCACGCGCCGGGCGCAGGTTGGCGAAAGGCATCCATGGGCATCGGCCCGGCCCTCCTGGTACTTCTGGCGAAGGGCAAGTTTCTGCTGCTCGGGCTGGCCAAGATGGGCACGTTGCTCACCATGATGCTCTCGCTGGGGGTGTACTGGAGCATCTATGGCTGGGCGCTGGCGCTGGGGATCGTGGTCTCGATTTACATCCACGAGATGGGGCATGTCGCGTGCATCCGGCGCTACGGGTTGCCCGCCAGCGCGCCCATGTTCATCCCTGGGCTAGGCGCTTTCATTCAGCTTCGGGGGGTAAGGCTGCCGCCGATTCCGGATGCGCGCGTGGGGCTGGCGGGACCTGTATACGGGCTGGGCGCGGCGCTGGCTGCGCTGGCGGTCTACGAAGTCACACACATCAAGATCTGGGGGGTTATAGCGAATTTCGGCGCGGTGATCAACCTCTTCAATCTGATTCCGGTGTGGCAGTTGGATGGATCGCGCGGCGTGCATTCCCTGACACGGTATCAGCGTGGCGTGGTGCTATTCGGCGCGGCCGGGCTCTGGCTGGTGACGTCGAACCCCATGCTGCTCCTGATCGCGATGGCCTGTGTGTACCGCTTGTTTACAAAGGACTGGCAAACCGAAACGGACAACCGGGGTTTGGCGCTATTCGCCGGATTGCTGGCGGCGCTATCGCTGGTGGTGGTGCTGTCGGCGGCGGCAACCGTTACGGCTGCTCCAGGCGCGCGGTAGCTTTCGCAGGCTCCCCTGTCGGCTGTAATCGCACGCCGGCTTCCCTATCGTGCGGCACGTCCAGATCCAGGATGCCTCCCGGGTCGCTCCGTGCCTCGGACATTTCCTCGTCGTCCATTTCGATCAGGTAGTCATGCCGCGGCTTCAGCCCTACCACAAACACCGGTTCTTTTCCAGCAGCCGCGACCTTGAATTTCCGCGTCCGTGCGCCGAACACAATTACGGCGCGCTTGAGATCCACCTGTTCCGCAGCACTGCGCGGATCGAGCGTAGTGACGGCGCCATCGTGAAACATTTGCAGTTCTCCCGAAAAGTATCCCAGCCACGCGGCGGATTCGTCCCAATCGGAACGTACGAACAAGCGCCCCAGTAAACTGTCATGCACCACTAGCGGAGCCTGGAAATAGCTCAGGCCGGGCTGATACGGATTGGCCCACAGGAACTCATAGGGTGCGCCGAAAGTGCCGCGCAGCAGGAAATGGTCGTTCATCAGCCAGCCTTGCAGGATCTGGCTGCCGGGTGCGTTGCTATCGTAAGCCACCATGCTGAGTTCGCCGGCTCGGGAAAGGGCCGCGCGGCGCAGGTCCGGCTGGTCTCCCACATGCAGTGCGGCGGGGATGCGGTAGTCGTTCTCACCCGCCGGAAAAGTAGCGGGATAGCAACTCAGAAGATCCACCATGGGCAGATCGGTGAAGAATTGGGGTGAGCCCTCGCGCAGGTCCTGGTTGAAGTTGTCGCGGACCACGTGGAGAATCTCCATCAAGGCATATGCGTCTTCGCGCGCGACTGCCTCGCGGCCGCTATTGAGGGCCGGAACAATCTGGCCCTCCCACCACTTGCGCACCACCTGATCGATCTCCCGTTCGGGGTCGTCCGGAAGATGCCCGGATAAGGCTACGGCAGCCAGCAAGCGGGACCGCATCATGGGCAGCGACGAATCGCGCCGGCTTTGCTGGATGCCGCGCGCGAGCTTGGCGGCCAGAGCCTTGGATTGCGCCTCGGTGAGAATGTCCTGGCACCAGTCGAACACCAGCGCCAATTGGCGCAGGTCGGCTCCGGCGCCAAGCGCCCAAGCGACGGCTTGCTGCCCGGCGTCGGCGCTGCCCGAAACCTGATAATACAAAGCTTGGGCGAATCCCGGCTCAGGCATGGGAGCTTTGCCGGCCATCAGCAGATGAAACTGGTTCCAGCGCAAGGACTGCCGCTCACGCTCGCGGCGCAGCAGCCGCAGACGCCGGCTGCCGAGGAGAATCCGGGGATGCGGTGCATCGGTACGCAGGCTCTCGGCATGAGCTTCTTCCTGGCCGGGAGCCGTGCCGGGCGCCAGGCCGGCCAACGCCAGCGCGAGGAAGGATATTCTGCAAAAGTGCATTCATCCCGATTGTGTCATAGCGACACACCACCCGCCCATGGGGCCACGCCCGATGGAAACGTGCATCCCGAGACGTTGCACGAATTCAGCAGGATACAAAGCATTGACAGTTGGCCATCCGGTTGCTATTTTCGGTGATGAATTGGCGAAGTAACTTTTAACCTGCCCTCTGCTGCAACAGGCAGGCGGAAGAGAAACGGGCACAACAAGACAACGCGCTTGCGGGAGCCGTTGCCGGTAACAGCATTTGGGCTCGCCAGGCTTCCCTTGTTGGTTGCAACAGAGGGGTTTTTTTGTCAAACGGGATTTATACGATCTCCCCGGGGTTCTGAGGTTGCGGTAGTCATCTGGCACTCGTGGCGAGGATCGTGGCGAGGAAAGTTTGGACGCGGACCTTACCAGGAGTGCCGGTCCATCCAGATGGTCCGCCGCCGGATCCCAGCCCGACCTGGGCGAGCCGCATCGGCAGAGGCTCTAGCCGGTCCTCAGAGCAGCTCCGATGCGGTTTTTCTTTTTGGCGCTCTGCTTCACGGATTGGGCGCGGCGCTGAACAATTCGTGCGAACCGAGCGAACGCCAGAAGGCAAAGATCGCTATGCCAGACCGGAAGGGGCGTACCAGGTCTTCCAGTCCCAGCCAAGCGTGATCAGATTGAAGGTGTCGATGAAGAAGGTGGCAGCCATGGTGGCTACCAGTCCAAGCCGCAGCAAGACAAAAAGAAGCACCGAGTAAATGCCGATATAGATAGCGGCGGTGATCTTCCAGTCGGGCGAGGAGAACGAACCGCCATTGGCAAACAACAGCAGCAGCGCCGCCAGAATGGCGGCCGCCACATCCTTTTTGACCAGGCGGCGCAGGCCGCAGATCGAAAAGAAAACCAGCAGTCCGAAAAGAAGAGATCCCTGCATGAGGCTGGCAAGCGCCGCCAGCCATTGGCGGGTTCCCAGGGCGGAAGAGATTCCGGCCAAGGTACCCAAAGCGCCGGATTGCCAATCGCCGATCCCTTCTGCCGCAACCCAAACCACGGCGCCCACCGTGGCGCCTATCAGAATGTGCGAGCCAACTTGTGCATCCAGCCAGCGGCCCGCCAGCAAGCGGTTCCAGGTGACGATGGAGTGCGGCCACCGGGCGCGCACCAACGGTTCCAAAGCCACATAGAGCAGCGCCAGCACGGCGCCCCACGTCAGCCACGCCGCGCAGTTCGCGAAGAAGAAAGGAATCATCGACTCATCGGGCACCGGGTGCACCGTGCCAATCCACGTGACGAGTCCTAAGAGGCAGCGCGCGATGCCGATGCGCAGCGCGCCCTTGCGGTCGATGTGGCCCAATTTCCAATTGCGCCGTGCCAACAACACCACGGAAAGCAGACCCAGAGCCGAAAGCGACAACAGCACTATTCCGCGGATGCGGGAAGCCAGGGAACCGGATGGCTCGGCTGCAGTGGCCGCTTTCGGCCAGTCGAAGCGGATTGCCAACTGAGTGACGCGCCCTTTCCATAAGGCCAGATCGACCGTCAGGTTGAGGCCGGGAATACGGGGATGCGGCCCTTTCCAGGAATGCGTTTCGCTAGAGGCGCCGGTGGGCACGAATGTGGCGAGTATCTCAGCGAACGATGCCATGTCAAGGCCTGCGGCTCGAAAAATGGCTTCGGGCGCGATCGCCGGTGTCAGCGCCGGCGCATCCTTATAAGGGTTGGCCTGAAACTCCCGCAGCCGGCCGGCTCCATCCAGCGTTACGCGCGCCATCCCCGGTTGCGTGGGAGCCGGATTGTCGGGCGTCACTTCGCCATAGGGATCGGCAGCCAACGGGGCAGGGCTTTCACGGTAATTGGCCAAGATGGGCGCTTCCGCCGCCAGCCATTCGTCCCATTTATGCGGCTGCGGCAGTTGCTTGAGGCGATCAAGGAAGTCGGCGCGGTTTTCGAGCGACAGCTCGAAGTCCGCAGGTCTCTTGGGATATCCGAACGACGCGGCCAATTCGCGCGCCTGGTGCGCCAACACCTCCGGCGGATTATCGAGCGGCGTGTGCATCACGGCGGTATATCGCGCGCGCAACGCCACGGCGCCGAACAGGCAAGCCACGATCGCGATCAGGCAAGGAACCGAATACTTGGGCGCGAGACCTTCCACTTTGCCCGCCGAGGCGACCAGTTCCGGCGAGGGCAGCTCCCCGGCGGCCAGGGCGGCGGCCAACGGATCTCCGCCCGGTAACGCTGCCGCGACGGAAAGAACATTCGCCGGACGCCGGACCGGATCGGGATCCAGGCAGCGGCGGATGGCTTTCTCGACTCCCGGATCGATATCGGCCGCAATCGAAGTCATGCTAGTCAATTGCGCCGATTCCTGCTGGCGCAGCATCGCTTGCACATTGCCCGCGTCGAAGGGCCGCTTGCCGGTGAACAGCTCGTAGAGCACCAGTCCCAGCGCGTAGATATCGCTTTTTGGAGTGACTTCGGCGCCCCTCAGTTGTTCGGGCGCCATGTAGGCGGGCGTGCCGTTGCGCACCTCGGCGCCGGAAAGCTGATCGGCGATGGCGGCCAGCCCGAAGTCCATGATGACCACGTCGCCGCGCTTGTTCATCATGATGTTCTGCGGTTTCAGGTCGCGATGAATGATGCCGCGGTCGTGGGCTGCTGCCAACCCCGCGCAAAGCTTACGCGCGGTTTCGAGGGCCTTATCGGCGGGCAGGCGCCCGATGCGCAGCAGCAGGGATGCCAGGTCTTCGCCGTCCACATACTCCATCGAGATGAACGGCATGCCTTCGGCCTGGCCGATATCGTAGACGCGGCAGACATTGGGATGCGAGACCTGGCGCGCGATGCGGACTTCGCCGTGAAACCGCTCCAGCAAGCGCTGATTTTGCGCGGCTTCTTCGGGCAGGAACTTAAGCGCCACGGACTGTCCCAGCGCGAGATCGGTGGCGCGGTAGACTTCGCCCATCCCGCCGCGGCCCAGCAGCCCGATGATGCGATAGCGTCCGCCCAGCAGGGTGCCCGGAAGGAAACGGCCTTCGTCGACATCGGAGGACGATGAGATGTGCGAAACAGAGGAACTGGAGGGATCGGCCACGGTCTCGGCGAAAGAAGGGTCGGCGCGGCGCTCCATCAGTATGATTCTACCCTTTGTGGCGCACATTCTCGACGTGCGTTGTCCGCAATGCCGATTGATACTTATTGAAGTGAATTTCGATGGCAGGCTATAATTAGGGGTGGTTTTCGACGAGAGGACGATTTTTGGTGCCATTTTCGACAAGAAAAAGTGATTTTCGACGTAGACAGCGTCTATTGGCCCTAAACCGCATCTTCCAGGAGACGACCATCCCAGAGGGCGCCAGGGTGGCCGGCTGGGCGGCGCTGGCTCAAGTGTTCGCGCTGCGGGCGCCTGTCCGGAGGCTGAGTTGCGTCTCGAGGCTGCATGTGGGCGGCAGCCAACGGGAGGAAGGCGTTTGGACAGTATTCGATCGCCGCTATTGGCCGGGCGATACCTTTGGCGATCACCTGACGTTTGCACTCCGCCACGAAGACCTGGATCTCTTGGTTCTGAAGCGGGTCTTTGAGGCCGTGCCCCAAGCCCAGATCGAGGCCATGGTGCGGGCCGCGCCCACCGGCGCTCCGGCGCGGCGCGCCTGGTATCTCTACGAAATTCTGACTGGCCGGGCACTCGACGTCGAGGACGCGCCCGCCGCCCCAGCGATCGATCTGCTGGACCCGAAGCGGTACTTCACAGGCAAGCCGCGCCTTTCAAAACGCCACCGCGTGCGCGACAATCTATTGGGTACCGGCCGGTTTTGTCCGGTTATCCGGCGCACGAAAACGCTCACGGAATTCCTGGCGCTCGACCTTGCCGCAAAGGCGCGCGAAACCATAGGGCGCACAGGGGCAAGTCTGAGTGCGCGCGCCGCCAGCTTCATGCTGCTGGCGGACAGCCGTGCCAGCTTCGAAATCGAGGGAGAACGCCCGCCGCGCAACCGGATCGAGAGGTGGGGCCGCGCGGTCTTGCAAGCCGGCAAGAACCGGCTCACGCTGGACGAAATCATTCGCCTTCAGCGCGTCCTCATCGAGGATACGCGATTTGTGCGTGCGGGCCTGCGTACGGATGGCGTCTTCCTGGGCGAACGCGACCAGCAGGGCGATCCGCTCCCGGAATTTATCGGCGCGCGCCCGGATAACCTTGAAGATCTTATGGGCGCCCTGGTGGAGGCGAACGACCGCATGCGCGAAGATGGCGTCGACCCGGTGCTGAAGGCGGCGGCGACCGCCTTCGGTTTTGTCTATGTCCACCCGTTTCAAGATGGGAATGGCCGCATGCACCGCTGCCTGATCCATCACGTTCTCGCCGAGCGGAAGTTCACACCTCCGGGCATGGTCTTTCCGGTCTCGTCGGTGATGCTCGACCGTATCGACGATTACCGCACAACTTTGCAGTCCCACTCCGGCCCGTTGATGCCTTCCATCGATTGGCGGCCAACAGCCGACCGTAATGTCGAAGTGCTCAACGAGACCGCCGATCTCTACCGCTATTTCGACTGCACGGCGGAGGCGGAGTTTCTTTATGCCTGCGTCAAGCGCACCGTCGAGCAGGATCTGCCGCGCGAAATCGACTACCTGCGCCGGCACGACGAAGCAATCCGCCGCATCATGCATGCGGTAGAAATGCCCGACCGCGTGGCTGGAGACCTGGTACTGTTCATCCGCCAGAACGATGGCACGCTGTCTCAGAAACGGCGCAGGGGCGAGTTCAAGAAACTGCGCGCCGGAGAAGTGACTTTGATTGAGAGCGTGGTCAACGATGCGTTCGCCGGCTTCGAACGCGGTTGACGCAGCCTTGCGGCGGATGCTAAGCTAACCGTCTTAAAGCTGCATCTTTTTCAGGCCTCTCCTGTCAACCCAAATATGGAAGCAACCTTGCACGCGTTGAGTGGGATTTTACTGCGGGCGATCCCTACTTTTCTGCTTGTTTTCTTCCTCTACTTCTACTTGAAGTACATGTTTTTCAAGCCCCTCGACAAGGTGCTGCACGCCCGCTACGAAGCCACCGAGGGCGCCCGCCTGCGCGCCGCCGAGAGCCTGAAACGCGCCGATGCCAAGACCGCCGAGTACGAAGCGGCCCTGCGCGCCGCGCGCTCCGAAGTATACAAAACGCAGGAGCAGTTGCATCGCCGCCTGCAGGAAGAGCAGGCTGTTCAAGTGCACGCCGCCCGTGAACAGGCGGAGGCTGCGGTGCGCGCCGCCAGGGCGCAGCTCGCCGCTGAAATCGTGCAGGCCAAGACCGGCCTGGCCGCCGATAGCGAAGCGTTGGCCGGCCAGATCGCCGATGCCATCCTCAATAGAGGTGCCGTGGCATGAAGCGCCTGGCAGGCGGCAGCGTCGCTGCGTTGGTTCTGATGCTTCTCTTGAAATCGCCGGCTCCGGCTCAGCCGCACGAAAGTGAAGCGCAAAGAGTCGCCGAATCGAGGGGCGTGACCGAGCGCGGTCCCAATGTCTTTTGGGGTTGGCTCAACTTTATACTGCTGGCGGGCGGTTTGGGTTATCTAATCAAGAAGCATGCCGGTCCTTACTTTGCCCAGCGGTCGCTCGAGATCCGCAAAGGCATCGCGGACGCCGAAGCGGCACGCGCGGCTTCCGACGCGAAGGTCGCGGAGGTGGATCGCCGCCTCGCCAATCTGCAGACCGAAATCGATGCGCTCCGCCATAGCGCGCAACAGGAAGCCGAGACCGACGCGCAACGCGTGCGGCGCGAAGCTGCCGCCGAAATGGCCAAAATTCAGTCGCACGCCCTCGAAGAGATCGCCGCTGCCGCCAAATCGGCGACTCTGGATCTCCGCCGCTATTCCGCCGATCTGGCCTTGACGCTGGCCGAACGGAAGATAGCCGCGCGCCTGACGCCCGAAACGCAGGATCAACTGATCGGACGCTTCGTGGCAGGCATGGCGCACACGGCCGTGACTGGGGCCAACGGCGCTCGCAACAACTAGAATATGACGCACTCCGCCCTCGCCTCCCGATACGCTAGCGCCCTGGTGGATGTGGCCACCGGACCGAAGTCAGGGGTGGACCCGCGCCAACTGCTGGGCGAGTTGCGCGGTTTCGAGGAAGTGCTCGCGGGCCCCTGGCATTACGGCCCGCTGCCTACCTTCGGCCCGCTGCCCACTCTCGAACCTGTCGTCGAATGGGCCGACGCGTCGGCGGAACTGCGCACCGCTCTGGCTTCGCCCTCCGTGCCGCCCGCCCGCAAACGCGCCGTGGTGGGGGCCATCGGCGCGAAACTGGGCATCTCGCGGGTGGCCCGTAATTTCCTGTTCGTGCTTACGGATCATCGCCGGATCGCTATGCTCACAGAAGTTCTGGAAGCGTTCGACCTACTATTGGATGAGCGCCTGGGTTTTACGCGCGCCGAAATCAGCTCGGCCCGGGAATTGACTCCACCGCAGCGCGATTCCGTGTCGCACGAATTCGAGCGGCTCACCGGAAGGAAAATGCGCATGCGCTATGCGGTGAATCGCGAGTTGCTCGGCGGGCTGGTGGCCCGGGTCGGCTCCACCGTTTACGATGGCTCCGTGCGGGGCCAACTGCAGGCCTTGGGCAAGCGCCTGGCCGCGGAGTGACAGAATTTAGGAACCTCGGATAGACACAGATGTGCACAGATAGGAACCAAACGAAGTTAAACCGCCGATGCACGCAGATGCACGCCGATAAGAACGAAAATCATCGGCGTGAATCGGCGTCCATCGGCGGTTGCCTTGGTCTTATCCGTGTTTACCCGTGTCCATCTGTGGATCCGTCTTAGAGGTTTGAATGGCTCAGATTCGAGCAGACGAAATTACTACTCTCCTCCGTCAGGAGATTGAAAACTACGAAGGTGCGATCGACGTATCCGAAACCGGATCGGTGATCTCGGTGGGCGATGGTATCGCCCGTATACACGGCCTCGAAAAGGTGATGGCCGGAGAATTGATCGAGTTCCCGCACGACGTAGCGGGCATCGCCATGAACCTGGAAGAAGACCAGGTCGGCGCCGTGCTGTTGGGCGAAGCCACGTTGATCAAGGAAGGCGATGAAGTGCGGCGGACCGGCCGCATCATGTCCGTGCCGGTGGGCGAAGCCCTGATCGGCCGCGTGGTCGACGCCTTGGGCCGGCCCATCGACGACAAGGGTCCCATCCACAGCACGCAGTTCAATCCCATCGAGCGGCTGGCGCCCGGCGTAGTCGACCGGCGGCCCGTGAAGGAGCCGCTCCAGACTGGCATCAAAGCCATCGACGCCATGATCCCCATCGGTCGCGGCCAGCGCGAATTGATCATCGGCGACCGCCAGACCGGAAAGACCGCCATCGCGCTCGACACCATCATTAATCAAAAGGGCGGCGATGTCATTTGTATTTATGTGGCGATCGGCCAGAAGCGTTCCACTGTGGCGCAGGTGGTCAAGACGCTCACCGACGCCGGCGCCATGGAATATACCATTGTGGTGCTGGCTTCCGCATCCGATCCGGCGCCCATGCAGTATATCGCGCCCTACGCCGGCTGCGCCATCGGCGAGTACTTCCGCGATACCAAACGCCATGCGCTTTGCGTCTACGACGATCTTTCCAAACACGCCGCGGCCTATCGGGAAATTTCGCTGCTGCTGCGCCGCCCGCCTGGCCGCGAAGCGTATCCGGGAGATGTTTTCTATCTGCACAGCCGCCTGCTGGAGCGCGCCGCTAAGCTGAACCAGGAGAATGGCGACGGCTCGCTGACCGCGCTGCCGTTCATCGAAACGCAGGCTGGCGACGTATCGGCCTACATCCCCACCAACGTGATCTCCATCACCGACGGCCAGATCTATCTCATCGCCGACCTGTTCAATTCCAACATCCGGCCGGCCATCGACGTAGGCATTTCCGTGAGCCGCGTGGGAGGCAGCGCGCAGATCAAGGCCATGCGCCAGGTGGCCGGCACGTTGCGCCTGGACATGGCCCAGTTTCGCGACCTGGCGGCGTTTGCGCAGTTCGGGTCCGACCTCGACAAGGCTTCTCTCGCGCAGCTCAATCGTGGCAAGCACTTGATCGAAGTACTCAAGCAGGGCCAGTTCGAGCCGCTGCCAGTGGAGAAGCAGATCCTGATCGTGTTCGCGGGCACGCAGGGTTACCTGGACGACCTCCCAGTGGAGCAGGTGCGCAAATTCGAGGCGGAGCTTTACCGCTTCGTGGACAACGCGCATCGAGCGCTGCTGGCCAAGATCGTAGAGAAGAAAACGCTTGACGACGCCCTCAAGGCGGAAATCGGGGCCGTGATCAAAGAATTCAAGGAACGCTTCGTCGCCGAGCAGCCTGCGGCCACCGCGCATGCCTAGCCTGATCGATATTCGCCGGCGCATCCGCTCGGTGCGCAATACGCAGCAGATCACCAAGGCCATGAAGATGGTCTCGGCGGCTAAACTGCGCCGCGCCCAGGATCGCGTAATCGCCTCCCGCCCTTATGGCGCAGCGCTCCGCGGATTGCTGGCCGATGTGGCTGGCGCGGCCGCGTCCGATGAACGCGTCTCCGCGCATCCGCTGTTGGCGCGTCGTGCTGAACGCCGCGTCCAACTCGTGCTGGTGACCTCCGACAAAGGGCTAGCCGGGGCGTTCAATTCCAACTTGATCAAAGCTGCGCAGCGGTTCGCCGAGGAGCACAAACCCGCCGCTACCGACTTCCTGCTGATCGGACGCAAAGGCCGCGATTTCTTCCGCAAGCGCGGCGTACCCATTACCGGCGAGCACTTGGGCATGGCCAAGGTGCAGTATCAAGACGCCGTGGCAATCGGACAGAAGCTTATGGAAGGGTTCCGCAACGAAGAAATCGATGCCGTCTACGTGCTGTACAACGAATTCAAGTCGGTGATGGCTCAAAAGACGACTCTCGCGCAGGTATTGCCGATGGAGTTGCCCAAACAAACCGAACCGGTGGATTTCATCTTTGAAACGCCGCCGCTGGAGATGCTGGCGAGCCTTCTGCCGCGCTACGTGGAAAGCGAACTGTACCGGGCGCTATTGGAATCCGCCGCAGCCGAGCACGCCGCGCGCATGACCGCCATGGACGCGGCCACCTCCAACGCATCGGACATGATCGAAACTTTGACGCTGTATATGAACCGCGTGCGCCAGGCCAGCATTACTAAAGAGATTATCGAAGTAGTCAGCGGCGCTGCCGCCGCAGAGTAAACAAGAACTTGGAACCACAGATGAAAACCAAAGAAACCGCCGATACACGCCGATGCACGCCGATTATTCTGGTTCTTATCGGCGTGCATCGGCGTGTATCGGCGGTTCGATTTTGTTTTAGAGGTTTTGCATGAACAACGGTAACCCAATCGGCAAAGTCGTCCAAGTTGCAGGCCCCGCGGTCGACTGCCAATTTCCCGAGGGCCAGATTCCCTTGGTTTATACGGCTATCCGCATCACCAGCGAGGGCTTCGACGTCCCTTCGCCCATCGATATCGTCTGTGAAGTGGAACAGCACATCGGGGAGGGTCGCGTGCGCACCATCGCGCTGCAGCCCACCGAAGGCCTGGTTCGCGGGATGCACGCGCTGAGCCTCGGCCACCCCGTTGAGGTGCCCGTGGGCAATGAGACGCTGGGCCGCGTGATGAACGTGATCGGCGAGCCCGTCGATAAGATGGGGCCCATCAATGCCAAGAAGTTCTATCCCATCCATCGCCCCGCGCCGTCGTTCGACGACCAGTCCACGCGGCAGGAGATGTTCGAGACCGGCATCAAGGTGATCGACCTGATCGAGCCGTACCTGCGCGGCGGCAAGATCGGCCTGTTCGGCGGCGCAGGCGTGGGCAAGACCGTTATCATTCAGGAACTGATTCACAACATCGCTATGAAGCATGGCGGCGTTTCCGTTTTCTCCGGCGTGGGCGAGCGCACCCGCGAAGGCAACGACCTGTGGCTCGAAATGCAGGAATCCGGCATCGTGGACCCGCACGATTACACGAAGTCAAAAGTGGCGCTGGTCTATGGCCAGATGACCGAACCGCCTGGTGCGCGCCTGCGCGTGGGGCTGACCGGACTTACCGTCGCCGAGTATTTCCGCGATGAACAAAACCAAGACGTGCTGCTGTTCATCGACAACATATTCCGCTTCACGCAAGCTGGATCGGAAGTTTCGGCGCTGCTGGGACGCATGCCTTCCGCCGTCGGATATCAGCCCAACCTGGCCAGCGAGATGGGTGAGTTGCAGGAGCGCATCACTTCCACCAAGACCGGCTCGATCACGTCCGTGCAGGCCATCTATGTGCCCGCGGACGATTACACAGACCCGGCGCCGGCTACGGCTTTCGCGCACCTGGACGCCACCACCAACCTTTCGCGCGCGATCTCCGAGTTGGGCATCTATCCGGCGGTGGACCCGTTGGCTTCCACCTCGCGCATCCTGGATGCGCGCATCATCGGCCAGGAGCATTACGATTGCGCCCAGCAGGTGAAGGGCGTGCTGCAGCGTTACAAAGACCTGCAGGATATCATCGCCATCCTGGGCATCGACGAGTTGTCGGATGAGGACAAGCTCACCGTTTCGCGCGCGCGCAAGATTCAGCGCTTCCTCTCGCAACCCTTCCACGTGGCCGAGCAGTTCACCGGTGTTCCGGGCAAATACGTCAAGCTGGCCGATACCATCCGCGGGTTCAAGGAGATTGTTGACGGCAAGCACGACGGCATTCCTGAGCAGGCATTCTACATGCAAGGAACCATCGAAGACGTGGTGGAGCGCGGCAAAACGCTGCAAGGATAATCGATGGCTGACGTGCTGGCACTCGAAATCGTGACGCCGGAGCGCCTGCTGGTGCGCGCGGATGTGACTTCCGTGCAGGCCCCGGCCGCCAACGGCTATTTGGGCATCCTCCCAGGCCATGCGCCGCTGCTGGCGGAGTTGGGCACAGGCTTCCTGAATTACGAAGCCGGAGGCAAACGCTCGTTTCTGGCGGTACACGGCGGCTACCTGGAGATCCTGGCGAATCATGTGCGCGTGCTGGCTACGGGAGCGGAGCGAGCCGAAGAGATCGACGTGGAGCGGGCCAAGACGGCGATGAAGCGGGCGCAGGAGCAGATGGTCAATGCGTCGCTGGGCGTAGATCCGGCCGCCGCGTTGAACGCCATGGCGCGGGCGCAGGCTCGGCTGGATGCGGCGGCGGGAAGGTAGTCGGCGCCAGCCTAGACGCGCATCTTTTTCGTCGACGGATAACAAACAGGCCCGTGGATGCGTGCCTAGGACCTGATAAGGTTGTGGGAGCAGCATGGGCCTGCCGGGACCGATTCGGCAAACAGTTTCAGATTGATGCGTGTCTCAACTACGTCACCGACCTGGTTTTATTTGAAGTTAAGGCGGTCTGGGGCAGAGAACCAAAGTTGTCGCCCCAAAACTCAGAGGCCCTGCTCAATCTGCTCCGCACGCGGTTTAGCGTAATAGAAAAATCCGTAAAGGGCGTCGGTCAACTGGCGCGGGTTATCAACGCTCTTGTCAAACGTGAGTGGCTCGGCCCGGCGAACGAGTTCGGTAAGGTCCGAAAGGTATTTCCCATTCTTGTGGTGCATGACAGACTATCTGGGTCGCCCGGCTTCGGCATTTTATTATCGACGAGTTTCGGAAGGCGCTGGATCCGCACGTCGAGGCCAAGACGGGCGAGTTTACCTGCGGCGAGCTATTCATCTTAGGCCCGATCATGCTTACTGTGGAGGACCTCGAACTGCTGGAGGTTTCGATTGAGCGTTCCGGAATTCGCGACGTGCTGGCTGAATACACTTCGTGGTCCCCGGACAGGATGCTGCCATTCTCGGATTTCCTGGCAGAGATCTCGGCCACTGGCCGCGTCTTTGCAAACCGGCATCTGGCAGCTACTTCGATAGAGGTCCTCGAACGGGCAATAGCGCGACTCTTTGGCACGCCGTGTGCCCCGGAGGCAGAAGCTTCGGGATCAGGGACATGATACCCTGAAAGTGCATGAGCGGGGAAACCAGAACACGCATAAGCGAAATTATGGAGGTCGATCCGCATCTCATGCACGGCACTCCCTGTTTCCGCGGAACCCGTGTTCCCGTGCACCTTTTGCTGGACGATCTCAAGACTGGCTTTACAATAGACGACTTCCTGGCGGGGTGCCCGACGGTCACGCGCGAGCAGGTGGAGCGATACCTTGAACTGGCGCAGGACCTGGTTGCCGAATGCGCC
>JBEKTJ010000205.1:0-11670 GCA_049516155.1 Bryobacteraceae bacterium | reverse complement strand
TCGCTCCCCGGCAAGCGCACGCGCGTGTGGCCGTATCTCAATCTCGTCGTCACTATGGTCCTGGGCGGCTTGTGGCATGGCGCCACTTGGCCCTTCGCCATCTGGGGGCTGCTGCACGGTAGCGCTCTCGCGGTAACGCGGCGCTGGCAGGCATGGCGCGGACGGCGCACCGAATCCGGTATGGCGTCGCGCGCCATCCGCATCTTTTGCACTTACCAATTCGTCTGTCTAACTTGGATATTTTTCCGCAGCCCGACCGCCGCCGTTGCCATCGACATCCTGAAGCGCATCGGCTCGCTCACCGTCTCCGTGCAGAATGTCTCGACTGGCGTCGTCCTGGTATCGCTGGTGGGCGCCGCCGGGCAGGCCATCCCGAAAAGCTGGTACGAACGCGGCGTGGATTTATTTGGCCGCACGCCCTTCTATGTGCAGGCGGCCGCCATGGCGCTGGCCGTAGTAGCCATTCAAATGTGGGCGGGCAGAGGCGCGGCGCCATTCGTCTATACGCGGTTCTGATATGCGCGCCTTCCCCGTCCGCACCGCCCTCACTATCGTAACGTTCGCCCTCATCCTGGCCGGCCTGTCGCGTCTAGCGCGCGGAGTCGCGCTCCCGACCCTCCGCACTACTGCCGCGATCGTCGAATTCACCCCCGAATCGACCCCCCTCCGTCCATGGCAGCCACACACCGCGCCAGAAGCCCTCGGCCCTCCGCCGGGCCTGCCCGCCGGCCGCGCGGCCATGCGCCCCGCACTGGACGACCGCAACGGCGCGCTCGACTACTTCTACGCCGCGTTGTGGCGCACTGAGCGCGGCACGTCCCTGGCCATCACCCGCATCCTGCATTACGGCGACTCACCCACTACCGCCGACCTGATCACCGGCGACACCCGCCAGCTTCTGCAAAAGCGATACGGCGATGCCGGCCACGGCTTCACCCTCATCGGCAAGCCTTGGGCGTGGTACGAACATCGCGGCGTGGAGCTATCCAGCCATGGCTGGCAGATGGACCCCGGCACCCGCTGGGACTTGCGCAATGGCCTGTTTGGCCTCGGCGGCGTGGCCTTTTCAGGCCGTACGGGCGCATATAGCCGCGTCACCCTGCGCGACCCCACCCAAACACGGCTCGAAGTCTGGTTCCTGCATCAGCCGGATGGGGGAACCATCGCGATTTCCTCTGCCGGCCAGCCTATCGGCAGCATCGCCACGGAGGCCCCATCCCGCACGCCGGGCTTCGCCAGCTTCGAGCTTGAGCCGGGAACCGCCACGCTGGAATTCAGCACCGAAGGCACTGTCCGGCTGTTCGGCATCACCCTGGAGAAGCGGAAGACCGGTGTGGTCTACGACAGCATCGGCCTGAACGGCGCGTCCGTCTCAGTGCCGGCCCTGATCTTCAACGAGAGCCACTGGGCCGAGGAATTGCGCCATCGCAACCCCGATTTGGTGATCCTTAATTACGGCACCAACGAAAGCAGTTTTGCCGCCTTCCTCACCCGCGAATACGAGATCGAGCTGCGCGAGGCCATTCGCCGCCTGCGCGCCGCGCTCCCCGATGCTTCTATACTCGTGATGAGTCCCATGGACCGCGGTCAGAAGAATGGCGGCGAGATTGAAACTCTGCCCACTATACCGCGCATCGTCGATATCCAGCGCCGCGTAGCCGCCGAGTTGCACTGCGGATTCTTCAACACCTTCGAAGTGATGGGCGGCGCGGGCACCATGGCGCGCTGGTATGACAGCCAGCCCCGCTTGGTTTCGGCCGACTTTATTCATCCCACGCCAGCGGGCGCGCGCATCATCGCCCAGGCGTTTGTGAAAGAATTGATCGCGGGATTGAACCGTTACAAATTGCGCCAGGTACTCGCCCGCAATGCTACGGCCGATGTGCGTTGAATACATGCCGCATCGCGCCGGCGTGCGAGACTACTCTGTGGATGGCCGCAGGGCGCTCAGATGGCGGAAGAAAAATCGCCCAAATGCATAGCGGATAGCTAGATGAGCGGGGCGAAATTGAGGGATCGGCAAATGGAAGATCCGTCTTGGTTTTCGCGGCTAAGAATAGGACGACGAACGAACCCATCCAAGTACGGATCGCCTCATTTGGCTCGATGACATGTTTGCGCCTTCGCGCCGATCTAAGGGCCGGATTATGAATCGAAATAAGGGGATGTCCTCAAAGTCGTCCCGCACGCGGTCGGACAAGAACGGAAAGGACCTGGACCCAAGGATTCTGAAGCTCTTGAAACACGGCCTCGAAGACGAGGCATAAGGCCCCACGGTCACAACTACCGATGTGGGTCTCGCGGATTATGAATGGGAGGCCGACTTGGCCCTGCCACATACATCTGAAGTATCGCCGGGATAATCGGTTGTCCGGCGAGACCTTCAAACGTGATCGTGCCGGTGGAAAGCTCATCGGCGGTTGGGGAGATGCCAAACGCGTCCGCGATGGTGCTCTCGAAAGACGCATTCGGCCCCAACTCAGCCGTGGTAAATGCCGTCGTCGAACCATTGATGCTCATGGAGATAAGGATCGCCTGGGACATCGCACAAAGATTCTCCACGGCAATGATCATATTTGCTGGTCGGAGGAGTGCTGCTCCCCCCGACGAACGACGATGGGCCCGGGATATCCAGGGTTTGGGAAGCGGTGGCGCCCAGTTCCTGGACGAACGGAACTGCCATACCCAGCGGCAAACCCTCGTAGCTGGTGCCTGGGGGAGGTGAAATCACTTCAGATATCCGTTGGCACCCAGTGTTGCCTCGCTGTCGCCGTAGAAACCGATAGAGATCGTGCCCACCCCAAGCTGGTTCGGCTCGGGCGGCGGATTGAGCGAGTCGATGTTCTGCCCCGGGTACACCAAAGAAAAGACATGTGGGGATCCTGGAACAATGGTTCCGTCGATTCCATCCGCCGCGCCTGGAGGCCCGCCGAACGACGAAATGTAGACCGGGCGGTTCCCATTGTTGGGGCCATTTAAACCGGCCGGGCAATTGAAACCCAACCTGAACGTTACGTCTCTCGTCGCCCTGTTTGTCATTACGACCCTCGAGGTATTGCCTTGGCCGGCGAGGAACAGGGGGAAGTCCCCCGCAAAGGCGCAGGAGCCACCCGCCAACGTGACATATTTGCCGTAGGCGGGGTTGGGCTGGGCGGCAACAGGCGAGAGGAAATAGTAAGATGCACACTGATACTGAGCGAGCGCTACCGGCATACCCGGAAGGAGCGCTGATAGCACAGACAAGGCCAGCGTGGGAGGGCTTTTGCTCATATGAACGTATATGAGCGGGTATTTCCGTTTTTAGCTTCCCGGTACGACCTTATTCTACATCCATCGCCAGTCTTTCCGCTGCATTCTTTATTGAAGGCGCACCTCTCTGCCAGAGCCATCGCCTCCTAACCGGCGGCGGCCCGACCTCCGACGAACCTGCTACCCTGAAGTTATGCAGATCACCGTCGAGCTGCCCGATGACATCGCTGGGCGCCCCGATCCGGGCCGGGAAGCGCTGGAACGATTGGCCATTGAAGGCTACCGGTCCGGAACGCTCACCCACTTCCAAGCCGGTCAACTTCTCGGTTTGTCTCGTTTCGAGTTCGACGATTTCCTGATTGAGCGCGGGATCTACGATCAGGCGTACTCGATCATGGACCTCCAACAGGACTTGGCGGATCTCGAAAAGCTGCGCGCGCAAGGCCTTTTCGGCAAATGATCCTGGTTGTGGCCGATACCTCGCCGCTGCGCTATTTGGTAGAAATCGGCTACGAGTTCCTGCCGCCGCGGCTGTTCGACAAGGTGTGGATTCCCGGAACTGTCGCCTCCGAGTTGCGCCATGCACGGACTCCGACCGTCGTTCGTCGGTGGGCAGGGCAAATCCCCTCTTGGATTGAAGTGCGGCAGGTCGAGGGACTCCTGCCGCGCATGAACTGGCGGGCCTGGACCGCGGGCTGCGGCGTCCGTGGAACACAGCCAAAACGCGCAACGGCGTTGCTTCAGGCGCATACGCTTTAACATATTCGTACACCAGGGCAAAGCGCAGAGGGCGTGACGTAAGATTGGGGCGGCGGTAGCCCTGATGGGGAAGTTCCACCAGGCCCCGAATACGGTCGAAGATTGCCGTTATTACCCGGTCGGCCGCGTCGGGGCCGTCCTCGGCAATGTAGGCGCGAATTTCGTCAAGATCGTTGAATGCTTCCAAATGGAGCGTATAGCCGCTCATGCCGGGCGTTGCCGTCGCGCTTGGGTTTTTTCCATCAAGCGCCGGTAAGCATCCTCACCGTCGATGCCCGGCGCCTTGCCGCTTTCCATTTCGTCGTAGCGCCGATCAAGCATTTCCCGCGTATAGGCGAGCTCGTCATAGAGACCGACTACCGCATCTTCAATAACCTCGGCGGGCTGCCTGCCGGCATCGCGGGCCATCTGGTCAAGTTTTGCCTGTACTTCAGGGGTGAATTGCACTTCCATGGGTCGGCTCCTACCTTTCAGAATAACGCCAAAGATACAGGAAAGTGACGCCTAGGGCAATTTACGAACAGGATTATTTGGCGAGCAGGCCAAGCGTGCGCAGTTTTCCGAGGTCTGTCAGGTCCCGTTGCAGGTCCACGAATTTGAGTGCGCATGATCTGAGTTCCCGCGCTCAACCCCTCGCACCAGTCGTCATCGCTGTAGTCAAGCTCCAGCGCCTTCGTCCCGGCGGCGCGGGTGTCGGCGGCTTCCCCGAACACGTCGCGGCAGAACTTATTCCGATGGACACGCGAGATTTCTTCATGGCCATGGATATTTGGTTTCGACCTTTGCGCCGTTTCGCTTTACGGCTTGACGGAGGGAACGGGCGGGTTCCCTCGCTTGTCAAATCGTGTGCTTCTTTGGATGTCAGGCGGCGCTCCCGGCGCCGCTGACGAAAAGATTTGACGAGCAGGGGTGGCCGTTACACTTAAAGACCGTAAGGCGAAAGGCCAAAACCCGAAGGGCAGTTGGACGGGGCGAAGGCGTTAGCCCTGTATCGGCAAGTTTGGGCCCCCGAAACCGATGCGCGAAGGCAACGCCAAAGCCACTGACTTAGCGACTCTGCAATTGTGCGTAAAGCTCGGTCTTCTTGGCAAACAAGGCATTCTTCTCTTTGTATAACCCATCTATCTCGCCAAACAGCTTGTCGATTTGGCACTGAATGTTGTAATCAATTCGTTCTGTGTTAATAACGGCAGTATTGTCGGCCTGCCAATTGCCGCGACTCTGCTTGCGGTATTCACGGGAAACATTCGGTGCAAATCTCTGTTTTCAGCTTTGTCGCTCTTTAGAGAGAGTCGATCTTGTTGCGAAGGCGGCCTATCTCGCTGCTTATCTGCCCGATCCGACTCTTGATCTCGCCGATCTCAGAAAAGATCCCGGTTCGCTGTTCTTGAGACAACATGATGCCCTCCGTAGCCGGAATCCATTCTGCGAGGATATCACGATGCGAGGGACCTCATGGGCCGATACCTCGCCACTTGCGCTATTTGGTCGAGATACTACGAACTCCTGCCGCGGCTGTTCGACAAGATGTGGATTCCCGAGACTGTCAGACCAAGTTGCGTCATGACGGCAGTCCCGACGAGCGCGCCGGTGTACGGGTCGCTCGCGCGCAAGGGTTCAGCGTGACTGGCACTCTGGGCGTTCTGGTTGAAGCCGCCGCCGATCCGAGCTCATTTCTCGACGAAGCATTGGGGCGCCTAGCCAAAACGCGCTTTCGCAGGAGCCCGGATTTGTTCGCCCAGACGCGTCAACTTCTGCGTCAAGTCCGCTCGTAGCTGAGGCGCCACGCTGCCCAATGCTTCTATACTGGTGGTGAGCCCCATGGACGGCAGCCAGGAGAATGGCGGCGAGATCGAAACGCCGCCCAGCATTCGCGACGCTATGGCCGAGGTGCGCTGACCGCATGCCGCGTTGCGCCGCCATCGCCCTGCTTTGCCTTTGTACCGCCCTGCCGTACGCCGCGCAGACCATCTCGACCCCGAAACCGACCCCCAAGAAGAAGCCCGCCAAGAAAACTAAGAAGAAGGTCCGCGCCCCTCGCGTCCATCACTATGCCCAGCCCCGAGTAAGCGCCAAAGTGCGTACCGCATCGTTGCAAAAAGTGGCGCTCCAATTGGATGAACGCCCCGACCCGGTCATTGATCGCCCCGGCACGCTAGTGCCTTTCTTCGAGCGCCTCTATCGCCTCTCCATCGGCGACAATCCCACCGTCCACATCCTGCATTTCGGCGACTCCCACACCGCGTCCGACGATTGGACTGGCGTGCTCCGCGATCTGTTCCAGAATCGCTTCGGCAACGGCGGCGCGGGCTTCTCGCTGGCCGGAATTCCGTTCAAGGGCTACCGCCGCTTTGACGTACACGGCGGCGCCAGCAAGGCGTGGGATGCGGCCGGCTTGCGCACCGGCGAAGGCGATGGCCTGTTCGGCCTCGGCGGCGTCAGCATTTCCACGGACCGCATCGGCCAAACCATCTACCTGGATGCCGACTGCGCTTCGGTCGAGCTCGACTATCTGCAGCAGCCCGGCGGCGGCCGTGTAGCCCTGTCCGACAACGGCGCGACGGTCAACGAAAGCTCCACCGAGGGTCCCTTGGCGCCTGGGTTCCTGGAATACGCCACCACGCCCGGCCGCCACCGTTTCGAGTTGCGCACGCTGGAAGACGCGCCCGTGCGGCTATTCGGATGGGTCACCGAAAATCCGCAAGGGATCACCTACGAATCCATGGGGATCAACGGCGCGGAGGCCGCCCTGATCCAGCGTTGGGATGAGACTATGCACGCCGCGTACCTGAAGCGCCGCGACCCCGCTCTGATTGTGCTGGCATATGGGACCAACGAGGCCAGCGACTCCAAGTGGAGCGAAGCCGGCTATCTGGAGGCCTTCTCCTCAATCTTGCAGCGGTTGCGGCGCGCCGTGCCGGCGGCATCCATTCTGGTCTTGGGTCCGCCCGACCGCTTCACTCGCGTCAAAGGCCGCTGGCGGCCTTACGAGGGCGTGGACCGCATCGTGTCTGCGCAGCAGGAGGCTTGCCGCCAAAATCGCTGCGCCTACTGGAATACCCGGGCGCGCATGGGCGCGGAAGGTTCCATGATCAATTGGGTGATGGCCGGCCTGGCGCAGGGCGACTACGCGCACTTTACTTCACAGGG
The DNA here is from genome assembly GCA_049516155.1 of Bryobacteraceae bacterium. Taxonomy (GTDB): domain Bacteria; phylum Acidobacteriota; class Terriglobia; order Bryobacterales; family Bryobacteraceae; genus Bog-159. The sequence goes on along the minus strand of JBEKTJ010000205.1, from coordinate 4,512 downwards.
TTATCAACGTTTGGCTAACGTGCTGTTTCAAGATATAATGCGGCAATACGAGAGCTATCTGAAAGTTCGTCCGGAACTAGCCTCCCAAGCCGCCGATGACCAATCAAACCAGGATCATTGAGATAGTCGAGAAACTTTCGGGCAAGCCGCTCTCCATCGGCCCGGACGAATCGCTGTTTGAATCCGGAATGCTCGATTCCTTCGCGCTTACCGACATGGTCGGCGCGCTGGAGAAGGAATTCTCCATCTGCATCCCGGATGCCGACCTGACGCCGCGTAAGTTCGATTCCGTCGCGCGCATCGAAGCCTATGTGGCGCAGGCACTCGTGCGTGCGGGCTGAACTGCCATGGCCTACCTGCGGGCGTTCGGCGCATATCTGCCGGATCGAATCGTCGACAATCAAGACCTGGCTGCAGCCACCGGTGCGGATGCCGAATGGATCCTCCGCTCCACGGGAATCGTCGAGCGCCGCTTCGCCGCTCCGGAGGAATCGGTGGCCTCGCTGGGAATCCGCGCCGCGAAAAACTGTCTCGAAAGCGCCGGCTTGCTCGCGCGCGAGATAGGCTTGCTGCTGACCGCCTGCAGTTCCGCCGAGCACCGCTTTCCAGGGCCGGCCTCCGCCATCGGCGCCAGCCTCGGGATCAACGGCGTGCCCGCCATCGATCTGCCTATCGCCAGCGCGGGATCGCTATTTGGCATGGCTCTGGCCGCGCACCTCGCGCCGGCATACGGCAATGTTCTGGTGGTCGCTTCCGAGGTCATGTCGCGCGTGGTCGAGCGGCATCCCGCGCACCGCGACACCGCCATTCTGTTCGGCGATGGCGCGGGCGCATGCGTGGTTAGTCCCAAAACCGGATTTGCCGAAATCCGCGACTCTCTGCTCGCCAGCGATGGCGATTTCGCCGAAGCCTTGCGGCTCGACCTGGATGCGCCCCTGTACATGGATGGGCGGACCATTATTATGCACGCTGCCCGCAAGATTCCGCGCGCAATCTCCGAATTGCTGGAGCGTAATCGCATCCCACCCCTGGCCATCGAAGCTTTCCTGATGCACCAGGCCAATCTCAACCTGATCGCGCGTGTGGCGCAAGCGTTAGCCGTCCCCGAGGATCGCTTTTATTGCAACATCCAGCGCTATGGCAACACCTCTTCAGCCTCGCTCCTGATCGCCGCCGCCGAATGGCGCCAGCAGCATCCGTCGCCGCTCGCGCGCCCCCTGGTCTTCGCCGCGTTCGGAGCGGGTCTGCATTGGGGTGCGCTCCTGGCCGCCCCTGCAACTTAGGATAATAGGAGATTAACACCTTTAACTAGATATGATATGATGGAATCATGATAAGACAAGTTCTCACTTCATTCGCCTTTGTCGCTCTCTCCGTCGCGAGCGCAGCGACTTTCAAGGTCTCGTTCGCCGAGCCTCCGGTCGTGAGGGGGAAGGCGCTGAAAGCCGGCGACTACCGGTTGGACGTAAAGGAAAACTCCGTGGTGATCGTGAAAAACAACAAAGAACAGGTGGAAGTCCCCGCCAAAATCGAGGACGTGCACCGCAGGTTCGACCAGACCCGCGTCCTCTATACCGAGAACAACGGAAAGTTCTTCATCCACGAGATCGAATTGGGCGGCACCACTACCAAGCTGACGTTTGACAACCCAGCCCAGCCCCACGGCGCAGAGTAACTGGGACCCCATTGGATGTGAAAGAGAATTCGATCAGAGTTTTCGTGAACCTTTACCGTTCGCCGTCGCGGCTCTCTCGAATCGCAAGCCCGATATGCTTTCTTCGGTTGGCAGCGGCATTCCTTGGGTCCGGTTCATAGATCACCGTGCCTTAGCCTTAATCGTTGCCGGAGATGTTTACTAAGCTGTCGCTGAGCACGCTTTCGGCTTCCTCGGCCGTAAACTCCTCCACCTTCGCCGAAATATTCATCGAGCAAAACTTCGGACCGCACATCGAACAAAAGTGCGCATCCTTGAAGCCTTCCTCGGGCAGCGTCTCATCGTGCATGGACCGCGCCGTCTCCGGATCCAGCGACAACTCGAACTGGCGGTTCCAGTCGAAGCTGTAGCGCGCGCGCGACAGCTCATCGTCGCGGTCGCGTGCGCCGGGACGGTGGCGGGCGATGTCGGCGGCGTGCGCGGCTATCTTGTAAGCGATGATGCCGGCCTTCACGTCGTCGCGATTCGGCAGGCCCAGGTGCTCCTTGGGTGTGACGTAGCACAGCATCGACGCGCCGTACCAGCCGATCATTGCCGCGCCGATTGCCGAAGTGATGTGGTCGTAGCCCGGAGCGAAGTCCGTCACCAGCGGCCCCAGCGTGTAGAACGGGGCCTCGTAACACATCTCTTTTTCCTTTTCCACCTGCATCTGGATTTGATCCATGGGGATATGTCCAGGACCTTCAATCATCACTTGAACATCGTAGTCCCATGCTCTTTTGGTCAGCTCACCCAGCGTCTTCAGTTCGGCGAATTGCGCGGCGTCGCTGGCGTCGGCCACCGATCCGGGACGCAAGCCGTCGCCCAGAGAGAAGCTCACGTCGTACTTCTGGAAAATCTTGCAGATCTCGTCGAAGCATTCGTACAGCATGTTCTGGCGGTGGTTCTTCACCATCCACTCCGCCAGGATGGAACCGCCCCGGCTGACGATGCCGGTGATCCGGCGCGCGGCCAGCGGGATGTGCTGCACCAGCACGCCGGCATGGATGGTCATGTAGTCCACCCCCTGCTCGGCCTGTTCCTCGATCACTTCCAGCATCAGCGCGGCGCTGAGGTCTTCCAGGCGGCGCACGCGGGAGAGCGCTTCGTAGATGGGCACGGTGCCGATGGGCACGGGCGAAGCGTTAATGATGGCTTGGCGGATGCGCGGGATGTCGCCACCGGTCGAAAGATCCATCACCGTATCGGCGCCGTACTTCACCGAGTAGCGCAGCTTTTCGATCTCTTCCTCGATGTTGGAGGTGACCGCGGAGTTGCCGATGTTGGAGTTTATCTTGCATCTGGAGGCGACGCCGATGCACATCGGCTCCAGGTTGGTGTGGCGGATGTTGGCGGGAACGATCATGCGGCCGCGCGCCACTTCGGAGCGGATGAGTTCGGGCGCAATGTTCTCGCGCCGCGCGATGTGCACCATCTCGCCGGTGATTGCGCCCCGCCGCGCATAGTACATCTGCGTGCGGACTGCGTCGTTTTGACGTTCGGCTATCCATTCTGTACGCATGGGATTCCTCTGGGTTGCAGTTACGGATGGGTTGAGGGTGCTGGGATGGAGCGGCCAGCACCCATTCGCCTACTTCTTCTTCTTGGGTTTCTTGACTTCTTTGTTGCCTTTATCCCTGCTTTTAGCCATATCCGCAATTATACCCGCTAACGCAGGCAATGCAATGGCTCATCGCCTTCAGGCAGTGTTGTCTTTGCCAACACCCGCCGGCCTGCCTACCATGGCCGAACAGGTAGTATAGTGGGCATTCGTGCTAACATGCCCACCGCCCAGTTTCAAACACACAGACCGCACCGGGTACTCCGCTACGTAAACTTAGGGATCGGGATCGCGCTGCTGGCCGCGGCTGGAGCGGTGTACTGGTTCGCGTATAGGGTGCTGCCGCAGACTTCGGGGACGCTCACGGCGCCGGTTTCGCAACGCGTGACGATCGCGCGCGACGCACTGGGCGTGCCGCACATCTCGGCGGCGAGTACGGACGATGCTTATTTCGGGCAAGGCTACGCCTCGGCGCAGGACCGGCTATTTCAGATGGATGGCCTGCGGCGCCTGGCGGGCGGAAATCTCGCGGAAATTGCGGGCGCGGGGGCCTTGGAACTCGACCGCGACTCGCGGCGGCTGCGCATGCGGCGCATCGCGGAGATGGCGTATGTCTCGCTGCCGCCGCAAGACCGCGCGCCGCTGGCGGCTTACGCCCGCGGGGTGAACTGGTTCATCCAAACGCACCTGCACGCTTTGCCGGTGGAATTCACACTGCTCGGATACCAGCCGCGGCCGTGGAGCGTGGTGGATACGATTCTGATCGGGCTGCACATGTACCGCGATCTGACCACCACCTGGAAAGACGAAATCCTGAAGCGGGATATGCGGGCGGCGGGCGATCGAGCAAAGGTGGATTTTCTGTTCCCCGCGCGAAGCGGCGGCGAACTGCAACCGGGATCGAATGCCTGGGCCGTAAGCGGCGCGCATACCGCCTCGGGAAAGCCGCTGCTGTGCGACGACATGCACTTGGAGTATTCGATTCCGGGCATCTGGTACATGGTCCACTTGCGTGCGCCGGATATGGATGTGGCGGGCGTCTCGCTGCCGGGTACGCCATCGGTGATCGTGGGACATAACCAGCGCATCGCGTGGGGCGTAACGAATCTGCATTTCGACGTGCAGGATCTCTACAGCGAGAACTTCGACGCGGGTACGGGCCGCTACCTGTATCGCGGGCAATGGGAGCAGGCGCGCGAGGAACGCGAAATCATCCCGGTAAAGGGCGCGGCGCCGGTGGAGATGCCGGTATGGGTCA